>JBJEJN010000188.1:0-32045 GCA_051878085.1 Aristaeellaceae bacterium
AGATGCCGTGGTAGCTGGGGTTCGGCGCGGCGATGGCCGGATACTTGCCGGACGCGGCCCAGTCGAACTTACCGGAGTCCACGATCACGCCGCCCAGCGTGGTTCCATGACCGCCGATGAACTTGGTCGCGGAGTGCACGACGATGTCCGCGCCGTGCTCGATGGGACGGATCAGATAGGGCGTGCCGAAGGTGTTGTCCACCACCAGCGGCAGGCCGTGCTTGTGGGCCAGCTCCGCCAGCGCATCGATGTCCGGGATGTCGCTGTTGGGATTGCCCAGGGTCTCGATGTAGATGGCGCGGGTATTGTCCTGAATCGCGGCCTCAACCTCATTGAGGTCGTGGATGTTTACGAAGCTTGCGGTGATGCCGAAGTTGGTCAGCGTGTGGGCAAGCAGGTTGTAGCTGCCGCCGTAGATCGTCTTCTGGGAGACGAAGTGTCCGCCGTTCTGACCCAGCGCCTGCAGGGTGTAGGAAATCGCCGCCGCGCCCGAAGCGACTGCCAGGCCGGCCACGCCGCCCTCCAGCGCTGCGATGCGCTTCTCAAACACGTCCTGGGTGGTGTTGGTCAGACGACCGTAGATGTTGCCCGCGTCGGTCAGGCCGAAGCGCGCTGCGGCGTGCTCACAGTTGCGGAATACGTAGGACGTGGTGGCGTAAATCGGCACCGCACGGGAATCGGTCGCCGGATCGGGGGTCTCCTGGCCAACGTGGAGCTGAAGGGTTTCAAACTTATAATTCGACATGATGATGCTTCCTTTCTTCTTTTGAATGTGTCGGATGGGTTCGTGTGGTTTACACTCCCGGGATCACATTCGTCCGAAGCGGAAATTGGCCCGCACCAGCTCTTCAAAGTAGAAACTCATGTTCTTGCATCCTTTCGGCGGATTCATCGCGTGGCGATGGGCCTATATTACCACATAATTCCCATTATGTCAATAGGTTGAATATGAAAATACAGGATTTTTATGGACGCAGGGGGGAAGCTGTGCTATAATATTCCGGCAAGATGAACAGAGGAAAACGGAGGGAAGCGCATGGTACAGCCCATCATGCGGGATCTGGAATTTCTGCGGAAGGTATCCGTGCCTGCGACGGCGGCGGACGCGCAGATTGCGGACGACCTGCTGGACACGCTGCGCTCCAACGCGGGGAAGTGCGTGGGCATGGCGGCGAACATGATCGGTCAGGCGAAGTGCATCATCGTCATCGAGGCCGAGAGCGGCTACATGGAGATGTTCAACCCGAAGATTCTGCGGCGGTCGGAGCCGTTTGATGCCGAGGAGGGCTGTCTGTCGCTGACGGGCACGCGGAAGGCCAAGCGCTACCGGGAGATCAAGGTGCAGTGGCAGACCCGGGAGATGAAGACGCGCATCCGCAACTTCAGCGGCTGGACGGCGCAGATCATCCAGCACGAGATCGACCACCTGAGCGGAATCATCATCTGAGGAAATGGCGACATGATTGGATTGGGTACGATATTGAACGTGGGCGGCATCGTCATCGGCGGCCTGCTGGGCCTCTTCTGCGGCCGCTTTCTGAAGGAGCGCTATCAGGACACGCTGAACATGGCCTGCGGCGTGAGCGTGCTGTTCATCGGCGTGGCGGGGGCGCTGCAGGGCATGCTCTCGATCCAGGACGGCGCGCTGTCCAGCGGACGATCCATGCTGGTGGTGGCCTGCCTTGCGCTGGGCGCGCTGCTGGGCGAGCTGCTGAACCTGGAGGACAAGTTCGAGCGCTTCGGCCAGTGGCTAAAGATTCGCACGGGCAATTCCGGGGAGAAGGGCTTCGTGGACGCATTCGTCACGGCCTCGCTCACGGTGAGCATCGGCGCGATGGCCATCGTGGGTTCGATTCAGGACGGCATCTTCGGCGATTCTTCCATCCTCGCCACCAAGGCCGTGCTGGACCTGATCATCGTGCTGGTGATGACCTGCTCCATGGGCAAGGGCTGCATCTTCTCCGCCATCCCGGTGGGCTGCTTCCAGGGCGCGATGACCCTGCTGGCCCGGCTGATCCGGCCGCTGATGACCGACGCGGCGCTGGCGAACCTCTCGCTGATCGGCTCGATCCTGATCTTCTGCGTGGGCCTGAACCTGGTGTGGGGCAGAAAGGTGCGCGTGGCGAACCTGCTGCCGTCCATCGTGATCGCCGCGGCGCTGGCGTTTCTACCCATATCGCTGTAACCATCTGCTGTGCAAGGGGCTTTCTCAACACTGTATTGTCGTTTTGAGAAAGCCCCGCAATTGTTATGCGGCGGGGTGAAGGCACCCCGCCCTACGGCTGTGCCGGGGCTGCTTCAAAGCATTTTCCCGCTTTGAGACAGCCCCTTTGCCATGCCTGTGCTGCCTCCTGCCACAGCCTCGCCCCATCCATTTAACAGGATGTTCCTTGCAGGCATGCGGATGGTTCGCTATGATAACAGTTAAGTTCAAAAACTATTTTGAGGTGAAACTTCATGTACGCGGAGGCGACGAAATATCTGTATTCGCTGATGGCGCGGATCGGGAAGATCGTGCACACGCAGCAGCTGGACGAAAACGGAGGGGAAGTGTACTCCAACGACATCGCCCTGCTGGCGCTGCTGGTCTCCCTGGAGGAAACGGATACGCCCGTGCGGCTGCGCATGACGGACGTGAGCCGGGCCATGGCCATCTCCAAGCCTGCGGCGACCCAGATGGTGAACCATCTGGTGAAGAGCGGCCTGGTCGAGCGCACCCAAAGCAGCAGCGACCGGCGCGTGGTGTACATCCAGGCGACGCCGGAGGGCAAGCGCACCTTCGTGCACGTCATGAAGTCCCGCATGGTCTACATTGAGCGCGCCGTGCACCGCATCGGCGTGGAGCGCGCGGCCCTGCTGGGCGACCTGTTGAACGAATTCGTGGACGCGCTCGTCACTGTGACCGTGGAAGATGAAAGCAACGCTTCGTCGACGGAGGAAAAAACCAAATGCTAGCCAAATTCAGCGTCAAAAAGCCCTATACCGTCATCGTGGGCATCATCCTGGTCATTGCGCTGGGCGTGATCTCCTTCCAGAACATGACCACGGATCTGCTGCCCAGCATGGATCTGCCCTACGTGATCGTCTACACCACCTATGCCGGCGCGACCCCCGAGCGCGTGGAGAGCGACGTGACCCGCCCGCTGGAGGCCGCCTTCGCCACCCTCACGGACGTGAACAACATCTCCTCCACCTCCAGCGAGAACCTGTCGCTGGTGGTACTGGAGTACGCCAACGGCGCGGACATGAACACCGCGCTGCTGGAAATTTCCTCCCAGATCGACCTGCTGGAGGGCGACTGGGACGATTCCATCGGCACGCCGGTGGTGATGAAGCTAAACCCGGACATGCTGCCGGTGAGCGTCGCCACGGTGTCGCTGGACGGCGCGGATCTCTACGAGCTGTCCGACTACGTGGAGGACACGCTGGTGTCCAAGTACGAGGCCGTGGACGGCGTGGCCCGCGTCACCGCCTCGGGCATCCTGACCCAGCAGGTGGACGTCACCATCGAGCAGAGCCGCATCGACGCGCTGAACAGCGCCATCCTCCGGGAGGTGGACGAGGAGCTGGCCGACGTGGAGGATCAATTGAAGGAGGCGCAGAGCAAGCTCTCCTCAGGCAAGTCCCAGCTGAGCCGCATGCGCGAGAGCACCTTCGCCCAGATCGACGAGGGCCTGGCGTCCATCGAGGCGGGCAGCGCCCAGCTCCCCGGTGCCATCGAGCAGCTCACCGCCCAGCGCGCGGAGCTGAGCGCCCAGCTGGAGAGCGCCCAGGCGGCGCTTGCGCAGCTCGAGGGCATGGTGAACATGTCTGATGAGGAAAAGGCGCAGCTCAGGCAGGTGGCCGAGACCCTGAGCGCACTGGAGGCTCAGCGCGACGCGCTGCAGGCCCAGTTGGACGCGCTGGACGGCGAAGCGCCCTCGGACGCGCTGCTCAAGCAGCTGGAGGACGCGCAGAAGGCCCGTCAGGAGCAGGCCAGTCTGAAGGCCGCGCAGGAGAAGTACATCGAGGATCTGCTGCTGCTGGATGCGGAGTCGCTGAAGGCAACCATCGCCCAGTTGGAGAGCGACATCGCCGCCAACGAGGCCGAGCTCTCCGGCGTGCGCAGCCAGCTGGAAGCAGCCATCAACAGCCGCGACGAGGCGCAGCGGAAGGTCGATGACCTGACTGCCCAGATCGAGGCGCTGGAGAAGGCCCAGGCCACCGCCGCGCCCACGGAAGCCATCGATGCGACCGCCACTCCCGAAGCCGAAGCAAGCCCAGCGCCCAGCGTAGAAATCACCGCCGCACCCACCATGGAGGCGGTGGTGGACGCCACCCGCGCGGCGGAGGCCGGGGAGCCGACCGAGCTTCTGGCGCTGCTGCTGGGCGGCTCCGCGCGCGCCGAGGGCGCGACGCTGGAGGAGCTGCGCGCGCAGCTGGCTGCCGAGCAGGCGATTCTCGAGAGCGCCCAGGCGGATGTGGACGCGCTGTCCGCCCGCCACGACGCGCTGCGGGAGACGCTGAACGAGCAGAGTGCGGCGCTTGAGGAGGCGAAGGATTCCCTGGCGCTGCTGGACGGCGGCGAGATCGCCGTGCAGGGCCGGATCGAGGAGGCCCGCAAGCAGATCGCCCTCTGCGAGGCGCGCATTGCCGAGCTGGATCAGGAGATCGCCGAGCTGACCGAGGCCATCGAGGGCAGCGGCGACCGCGAGGCGCTCGTTTCCCAGATCGCGGCGCTGGATCAGCAGATTGCTGCCGTGAAGGCGAGCGACGCATACAAGGCCTACCTTCTGATCTCCGACGGCGGGGCGCTGGAGGCGCAGTACGCCCAGGCCCAGAGCGCCGTGACCCAATTGGAGGCCGGAATCGCCAGCATCGATACCATGCTGGACAAGCTCAACCGGGGCATCCTGCCCGGCGGCATGATCGAGGGCATAACCGAGGACACCAACCTTGCCGAGGCCCGGCAGCAGCTGCTGGACGCACGCGCACAGGCCGAGAGCGCCTTCTCCGAGGCATCCTCCGCCCTGCGCGAGGGCGAGGACGAGCTGGCCGAGGCCTGGAACGAGTTCATCGAGAACCGCGACGAGGCGCTGGAGAACGCCGGCATCGACGGCATCATCACCACCCAGACCGTGTCCGCCATCCTGGGTTCCCAGAATCTGGATCTGCCCGCGGGCTACGTCTCCAACGGTGACGACCGCTATCTGGTCAGCGTGGGCACGGAGTTTGCCTCCCTGGCCGAGCTCAAGCAGCTCAAGCTGATGCGCCTGGGTCTGGACAGCGTGGACGACGTGCGCCTGCTGGACGTGGCCAGCGTGGAAATCAGCGACAACAGCGCCGACCTGTTTACGCTGGTGAACGGCGAAAACGGCGTGATGCTGTCCTTTGAGAAGCAGTCCACCGCCTCCACCGCCGAGGTCGCGGAGAACATCACCGCCGAGAGCGAGCGGCTGATGGCCGAGAATCCCGACCTGCACGTGGTGGAGATGATGAACCAGGGCGATTACATCAATCTGATCGTCGACTCCGTGCTCAGCAACCTGCTCTACGGCGGCATCCTGGCCATCGCCATCCTGCTCTTGTTCCTGCTGGACTGGCGGCCCACGCTGATCGTGGCCATTTCGATTCCCGCCAGCGTGGTGGTTGCCTTTGTGTGCATGTACTTCACCGGCATCACGCTGAACGTCATGTCCCTTTCGGGCCTGGCGCTGGGCGTGGGCATGCTGGTGGACAACTCCATCGTGTCCATCGAAAACATCTACCGCCTGCGCGACGAGGAGGGCCTGCCCATCCTCACCGCCAGCATCCGCGGCGTGAATCAGGTTGCCGGAGCGCTGTTCGCCTCCACCCTGACCACCATCTGCGTGTTCCTGCCGGTGGTGTTCGTCGACGGCATGGCCCGCGACCTGTTCAGCGACATGGGCCTGACCATCGCCTTCTCGCTGCTGGCCAGCCTCGTGGTGGCCATGACCGTGGTGCCCTCCGCCTCGGCGGCATTGTTCAAGAAGTCCAGGCCCCGGAAGCAGCGCATCTTCTCGAAGATTCAAAAGGGCTACACCGTGCTGCTGCGCGGAGCGCTGCGCGTGCGGCTGCTGGTGCTGCTGCTGGCCGTGGGACTGCTGGTGTTCAGCGTGTACCAGGTCAAGGACATGGGCATCTCCTTCATGCCCAGCGTCAATTCCGAGCAGATGAGCGCCACGCTGAGCTTCAAGGATGAAAACATCTCCGAGAGTCAGCAGCAGCAGATCGCCCTTTCCCTGATGGAGCGCGCCATGGACATCGACGGCGTGAACGATGTGGCCCTCTCCGGCGACGGCATGTCGCTGATGAGCAGCATGGGCAGCGGCTCCAGCTACTCCTACTACCTGCTGGTTGCGCCGCAGGACGGCCGCACCAACGCGGACATCGTCGCGGACCTCAACGCTGCCGCCGCCGAGTGGGCGGACGGCGAGGGCGTGGTCTTCTCCGCCAAGGAGAGCACCATGGATCTGAGCGCCATGGCGGGCAGCGGCATCTCCATCGACATCACCGGCGACAGCATCGATTCCCTGCGCGCCGCAGCCACCGACGTGGCCGCGCTGTGCGCACGGGTGGACGGCGCGGAGAACATCGACGACGGCTCCGAGACCACCGAGCCCAAGCTGGCCATCACCGTGGACAAGGAGCTGGCCAACGACAATTCCCTGTCCGTGGCCCAGGTGTACCAGTACGTGGCCCAGCGCCTCTACGGTGCGGTGGAGCTGACCGAGGCCACGCTGGACGGCAGGGACTACACCATCTACGTCTCCGAGGCCCGCAACAGCGACCTCGCGCCCGAGGATCTGCTGGACATGGAGATCGAGGTGACGAGCGCAGGCTCCACCAAATATGTGCGCATCGGCGACATCGCCACCATCGCCGAGGGCGAGAGCCTCGCCAGCATCCGCCGCGCCAACCAGAAGCGCACCGTTTCCGTCAGCTTCGACGTGGCCGACGGCTACAGCGCCAATCTGGTGCAGCGGGATCTGGAAGCCTTGCTGGTCGATTACCAGCCGCCCGAGGGCTGCGAGGTGGCCATCTCCGGCGAAAACGAGACCGTCATGGGCTACATGAGCGACCTGGGCACCATGCTCATCGTCGCCGTGCTGTTCATCTTCCTGATCATGGTTGCCCAGTTCCAGTCCTTCAAGTCGCCGATCATCGTGCTGTTCACCATCCCGCTGGCCTTCACCGGCGGTCTGCTGGCGCTGATTCTCACCGGCATGGATCTCTCGCTGGTTGCCATGCTGGGCTTCCTGGTGCTCTCCGGCGTGGTGGTCAACAACGGCATCGTGTTCATCGACAGCGTGAACCAAATGCGCATCGGCGGCATGTCCAAGCGCGACGCGCTGGTCGAGACCGGCCGCATCCGCCTGCGCCCGATCCTGATGACGGCCCTGACCACCATCCTGGGCATGAGCACCATGGCCCTGGGTACCGGCATGGGCGCGGAGATGATGCAGCCCATGGCCATCGTCACCATCGGCGGTCTGAGCTACGCCACGCTGATGACCCTGTTCGTGGTGCCCGTGCTCTACGACCTGTTCAACGGCAAGAACATGAAGGCCCGCGAGATCGAGATGATGAAGGAGGCCGCAGGCATGAAGCGCGAGGGCTTCGACGACGACGCACCCGCCCTGCCCGGAAGCGGCGCGGAGAAATCCAAACCCGCCGAAGAAGCAAATCCCGAGCCGCCGAGGAAGTCCCGGCGCGTGAAGGTGAAGCTCTGATTCCACAAAATACGACAAAACCCCTGCACGACGATAGCGTCATGCAGGGGTTCATTATGGCTTTACTTCATCAGCCGTCCGCGCAGGCGGTTCACGTACAGCGCGGTCATGATGGCGATCAGTCGGTCGTAGAGCAGCAGCGTTACGTTGCCGACCAGCAGGCAGGCGACGGTCAGCGCGAGGCCCATCTCCTGATATTCCCGCAGAATCTGATCCATTTGCAGCACGAGGATGCTCAGCGCGTACATCGCAATCACCGCCAGGTTGAACACGCCCAGCTTGGCGACCACCCGCAGAAGAGAGCTGCGCAGCTGATCCAGCCGCCAGCGCAGGATGGGATAGTAGCCGATGAAGGCAAACAGCAGCGCCGCCTCCTTGTCCGGGCAGAGGATCAGGCTCAGCGCCGCGATGGCCGCGTAGGCGCACCAGCTCAACTTCTCCCCGCACTCCACGAACACCGGGATCAGCATCAGCCCCGCCAGCGCCGGACAGCAGAAGGTCGCCAGCGGGATGACCCCGCCCAGCATCATGATGACCACCGCAAGCGCGCACAGCATGCCCGTGAGCGCCATCTTCCTACTCTTCTTCATGCTTTTTCTCCGGCTCTGCGCACCTCAGCACCCAGTAGCCCTTCTCCCGGGCGATGCGCTCCACATCCCCATAGATCGTACTCAGGTACTTCTGCGCCGACTCCGCGCCCTGCTGCTTGCGAATCACAATGTACAGCGCGCCGCCCGGATTCAGATGGGCCGCAGCCTCGGCGAACATGGCGTAGATCATCGCCTTGCCCGTGCGGATCGGCGGGTTGAGCACGATGGCGTCGAAGCCTCCCTCCACCGCTGCAAAGCCGTCGCCCTGCACCACCGTGGCATTCGGCACGCCGTTGGCGGCGAGGTTGCGCGCGGCCAGCTCCACAGCGCGGCTGTTCACGTCGGTCAATACGAGCTGCGCGTCGGGATACCGCTTCCCCAGCGTCGTGCCCACCGGGCCCCAGCCGCAGCCCAGATCCAGGATTCGGCCGTGCAGCTCCGGCAGCGCCTCCAGCAGCACCCGCGTGCCCATGTCCAGGCCGTCCCGGGAAAACACCCCCGCGTCCGTGGTGCAGCGCAGGCGCTGGTTCAGCACCTCAAAGATCACCTCGCGCTCGTCATGGGCAACGCCGGGATTTTCACTGTAATAATGCTCCGTCATATTTCTCCTCCGCAGTGCGCGAATCGGGCGCAGACTGTGCCCCGTTCCATTATAGCAGACCAAAGCGGATTTGAACAGGGATTGCGCCGATATCGATGAAAGACCCGCACGCTTGAATGCCGAACCGCAGGTTGACACCAGGGTGCGAAGCGTGCTATAATAACGGCAGGAAGGGATGACGCTTGTGGTTGAGCTTTTCCCCTCTGATTGGGAGTAGCCGCCAACCAGTTCACGCTGGATGGCGGCTTTGCTTTATACTACTTCTTGTTCCTTGAATTGCGACCAAACTGGATCGCTTTCAACACAAGAGAGGCAATCATTATGACCACAGAGATAATCTCGAAGTCAGACATGATCTCACCTCCTTTGCTTTTGTTGAGCGTCAGAGGTGAAAAGCCAAGCGCCATCTTCTTCCTTCCTGCCGGAGAGCCTTGCGGCTCCGACAGCATTATAGCATGGTCGCGGAGAGACTGTCAAATACAGGTATATCCGAAGGGGCATCCCCGCTGCTTGCCGCGCAATTGTGCGCGCCGATATCGATGAAAAGACCCGCCGTCGTGAGACAGCGGGTCTGTGTGTTTATACTGCCGTTGCGTCCAATGAATCGTCTGCCGCCGCAGGAACCGCCTGCTGGGCGGGCTGCAATGCGTCGTAGGCCTCCTTGATCCGGGCCTGGGTGTCCGGGTCGGCCTCGCCGGTGGCGCTCATGCCGTGGTCGCTCTGGAACCTGCTCACGGCGCTGGCACAGGTCGCGCCGTACACACCATCCGCAGCACCCTCGGCCTCGCCGTTCAGGTAGCCCAGCGCAATCAGCTGCTCCTGCAGCGCAATCACGCCGTGGTCGTAGGTGGTCTTCTTGTAGGTGACCGGCACGGGCGTGTAGGGCTCCAGCGCCGGGGGCGTGCGGCCCTCGATGGGCTCGGTCAGCGGCGCGGTCTCGTTCTCCGGATAGCCGAACATCTCGTTCAGCGTCACAAGGCGGTAGCCCTGGGACACGGCGTAGGGGATGAAGTACTTCAGGCGCTTCAGATCCGTATCCGTGGTGTGGAACAGGTAGATGGTTCCCGGCTGCAGCGACTTCTGCAGCGACGACTCGGTGACGCTCTTCTCGCTGCCGGAGTAGCTCCAGTGAGCGATGCCGTAGTAGCCCATCTGCTTGGCGTAGGCCTGCATGCGCTGATCGTTGCGCGCGTCGCCGCCGCGGGGACGCAGGAAGTGCGCCTGATACTCCACGCCCAGAATCTTGCTCAGCGCCAGATTCTGATAGTAGACCTCCTGCGCCAGGCGCTCGTCGCTGATGGCGTAGAGGGAGTTGTGGGTCATGGTGTGGTTCTCCAGCTCGAAGCCGTTCTGCCAGGCGTAGCGCAGCGTCTCCGCCTGCGCATCCTTCAGCGCGTTCTCGCCGATGGGGAAGATGGTCAGCTTTCCGCCGTAGTCGATGGCCAGCTGCACGATCTCGGCAAGGTTCTGGGCCTGGAAGCAGTCGTCCACGGTGATGGCGATGATCTTCTCCTCGGTGGAGGACTTCTTGAACACCGGCAGGATGCCGTTCTCCGCCGTCGGACGGTACACCGCATTGGCGTAGCTCTCCGGCGTAGGCTCGGGCGTGGGTTCCGGCGTGGGCGTGGGCGTGGCCTCCGGCACGGCGCTTGCCAGCGCCAGAACCTCCTGCGTGGGCGCAGCCGTCGGCGCAAAGACCGCCTTCGCGGTGGGATCCGGCCTGCTGCATCCGCGCACCACGTTCACGATGACCACGATCATCACGATCAGCAGAATCAGCAGCACGATCGCGCGGATCCGCCGCTGCATCATCCGCCGCCTGCGGCGCGAACGGGAGTAGCTGCTGCCGTAGGAGGTTCCCGAGGTTCTTCTGGGCGCGCCGCCCTGGGGATTCCTGTACGCGCCGCCCTGCGGTGCTCTGGATGCGCTGCCCTGCGGACTTCTGCGCGCGCTGCCCTGGGGCGCTCTGCGCGGCGGATCCATATCATAGCTGCGCCGGTTCACCGGTGCGGAAGAACGCGGTCTCTGCGAGCTTTCGTAGTTCATCTGTCTGTCTCCTTATTATCTCATCCGCGGCATGCACAGTCGCGGCTGCAATTTCTCTTCCCTGCGCGCCTGAATTCAGCCGTCGGACAGCTGCGCGCTCTGCTTCAGACCGGAGATCTCCGCATCCGTCAGGCGGCGAAACTGACCGGGCGCAAGCGCCTCGTCCAGCGTCACGCAGCCGATGCGCAGGCGCTGAAGTGAAATCAGCGGGTGTCCCACCGCAGCGAACATGCGCTTGACCTGGTGGAACTTGCCCTCGGTGAGAATCACGTCCGCCAGCGAGGTCTCCCCCGCCTCCAGAATCGTAAGCTTCGCCGGAGCCGCCGTGAAGTCCGACAGTTCAAGCCCCGCCGCGAAGGCTTCCACATCGCCCGCATCCAGCGCGCCCTCGCAGCGCGCGCGGTACTGCTTCTCCGCCTTCCAGCGCGGCGAGATCAGCCGGTGCGCCAGCTGGCCGTCGGTGGTCAGCAGCACCAGCCCCGTCACGTCCCGGTCGAGCCGTCCCACAGGGCCGATTTTGCGCCGCCGGTAGATCTCCGGCAGCAGCGAGACCACCGTGGGCAGGCGCTTGTCCTCCGTGGCCGTCACCACGCCCGCGGGCTTGTGGAGCATCAGGTAGACCTCCTGCTGCGCGTCGATGGGACTGCCGTCCAGGGTAACCTCGCAGGGCTGCACGCTCCTGCCCGCATCCCGGACAGCCTCGCCCGAGACGCACACGCGCCCGCGCGCAATCAGCACCTTGGCTTCCGAGCGGGTGTAGCCCGCCAGGGAGAGCGCCTTGTCCAGCCGCATGCGTCCCACCTCCGCCTGTGATCCTGATATGTATTATAACAGGCAAAGTTGACATTGCATAGTGCCCTCGGGTTAAAGGCTTGCGTGATTCTATTATATAGGTAAACCTGCGCGGCACAGCTGAAACGAGCGCACAGCAAAACCGCGCCGTTTCCGGCAAAAAATGCAGGGAACGCGGCTGCGCTCCCCACATCGATTCTATATGACTTACTTCTTGCCCGCCAGGGACTTGCGGTACTTCTCGCTCTCCCAGTTGGCGATGAACTTCTTGGCGGCCTCGCCCATGGTGGACAGGGTCTTGCCGTTCTTGCGGATCGCGTCGGCGATGAACACCACGGCGGTCAGGGTCTCGGCGATGACTTGGGCCTTGGACGCGGCCATGTTGAACACCACGCGGCCGGTCTCCGGGTCGGCCAGGCACTGATCCTGCTCCGGCGTGCCCTTGCCGAAGGCGAAGGAGCCGATCAGGAACACCATCTGGTCCGGGTACAGGGGCGTTTCGAGGAAGAATCGCTCGTCAAACGCGCCGGACTTGAGCATTTCGCTGAGGAAGGGGGAATCGGCCTCGACCAGACCGCCCTCGATCTCCTGAACGCCCACTGCCGGGAAGCTGGTTCCGCTGAGACCGAAGGCTGCGGCGATGCGGTTGTTCACGTCCTCGTGGATGCGCAGGCACTCGTCGGGATCGTCGTGATGGGCGATCAGGCCGTGGTTCTGCATGAAGATGGCTGCCGGGCGCTTGCCGGTCTCCTTCTCCACGCGGGCCAGTTCATCGCGGATGGAGAAGGTGAGCCGCGCGCCGGGATCGGTGTAGGGCACCATGCCCCAGCTGTAGGGCGCGTCCGCCAGCGCCTTCTTCACGATCTCGCCGCACTCCACGCTGCACGCCGCCAGATTGGCATAGACGCTGTGGCTGTGGGCCACGTAGGTGTCCAGGATGGAGTGGAAGCCCGCCTCCACGCTGGGACGCAATGCCGCAAGGCCCTCGATGGTTTTGGTGACCTCCTTCGCCTTGGCGGAGCCGGTCTTTTCCACGTCCTCGAAGTCGGCGGGGTTGGAGCCATAGTAGAACGCGCGCAGGGCCTCGTAGTCCAGCACGGCGTAGGCCTTGTCCACCTCGATGTCCTTCAGGCAGAAGCCGGAGGCCTTGATGGCCATGTTGCCGCCCTCCAGCTTGACGGAGGTGTTGCCGCCGCCGCCCTGCACGTAGTCCGCGCGGCCGCCCACGGTCTTGGAGACGCGGCTGAAGTTCTCCAGGCGCGCACGATTTTCCTCAAAGAAAGTTGCCATATGTTATCCCTCCTGAGCATACAATTCTAATCTACATTATACCAGCCCCGGCCCGCCGAAGCAACGCCGTTTGCAAAGAAATCTTCCAAATTCTTCACGGAATGCAAGTCAGAAAAAAGATGGAAAAAAGTCCTTGATTTCGGGAACCGTTTGGCTTATATTCCTGTCTAAGAGGCAAACAGGAAAACAATTCAAAAACTGGAGGGTATTGGACATGAAAAAGAAATTTGCAGCAATTCTCGCAGCTCTGTTGGTACTGACGCTGATCACGGGCGCAGCCCTGGCTGAGACCGTATCGCTGGCCTACTCCGGCGGCGCGCTGAACCTGCGCAAGGGCCCCGGCACGGAATACCGTTCCCTCGGCACGCTGCACGACGGCGACCACATCGACGTGCTGCGCTACGGCGACGTATGGAGCAAGGTTGAGACCGACGACGGCAAGATCGGCTACATCAAGAACCTGTACATCGAGGACGGCGACACCAACTACGCCTCCGGCACCGACTACTTCGACTCCCACTTCACCGCCTACACCACCGCCAGCGTGAACTTCCGCGCGGGCGCGTCCACCAGCACCGCCTCCATGGGCACCCTCTCCAAGGGCACGAAGGTCACCGTGCTGGGCGAGAACGGCCGGTTCTATCTGGTGAAGAACTCCGCCGGCACCCAGGGCTTCGTGAGCAAGAGCTACATCTCCCGCACCAAGCCCTCCACCAGCACCGGTTCCACCAAGACCATGACCGTCACTGCGAGCTACGTCAACATGCGCGCCGGCGGCGGCCTGTCCTACGACGTGATCAAGGTTCTGCCCCGCGGCACCGTGGTCACCGTCGTCACCCGCGGCAATTACTGGACCCGCGTGAACTACAAGGGCACCCTGGGCTGGATCAAGAACACCTATCTGAAGTAAAGCAATTCAGCGCACGCAGAGCGCCGGAGCAACATCGCTCCGGCGCTCTGTCTTTCGCTTCGTTCAGTAACTTGAAAAGATGCTGTGGTAAGCGGCCATCGCGGCGATGCGGGCCGTCTCCATCGGCCGTCCGGGCAGCACGGGCTGCGCGCCCATCTCCCACAGGCACTGGCCCTGCATCTTGCGGTTCACCGCGGCGGCCAGCCGGTCGCCGCCATAGACGAAGTTGCCGCTGAGCACGATCCTGTCCAGCCCGAACACGTTCGCGATGTTCGCGATTTCAAAGGCCAGATCCTCCGCCACCCGCGCAAAGAGCGCGTCGGCCTCCGGGGTCCTGCCCAGGGAATCGATCACCTGTGGCCAGCTGGTGAAGGGCGTGCCCTGCAAGACCGCCGGAAAGGAGATGTACCGCTCCCAACAGCCGCGCCTTCCGCAGGCGCAGGCCGGGCCGTTGCGATCGATGGACACGTGGCCGATCTCCGGGCACTGACCTCTGGGGCCGCTGAACAGGCGGCCGCCCAGCACGATGCCCGCGCCCACGTCCTCGTCCACCCGCAGCAGCATGAAGTTCTGAACACCCTCACGACCGATGCCAAAGTACAGCTCCTCTAGCGCATGGGCGTTGGACACGTTCGCCAGGAACGCATTCCAGCCGGTGCGTGCCTTCAGCATCTGCACGATGGGCACGTTGTGCCAGAGCCGGAAGTTCGGCGGATTCAGGATCGTCCCCCCGCACCGGTCCAGCGGTCCGGGCGCGCCCACGCCCACGCCGTAGAAGCGCTCGGGCGGGATCTCCAGCGCGCGCACCGCGTCCCTGAGCTGCGCGGCGATCTCGTCCAGCACGGTGCAGCCCTCCCGGCCCAGCGTCGCCCCGGAGCGCTGCCAGAGCACCTCGCCCGCCAGATTGATGACGCCCAGATCGTAGCCCTTGCGCCTCAGGTTCACCCCGGCGATGTACATCGCGTCCTTGACGATGGCCAGCTGGGTCTGCTTCCGGCCCAGCTTGTTTCGGCCCACGGACTCGGTCTCGGTGACCAGGCCCTCCTCCATCAGTTCATCCACGATTTGCGTGATCGAGGCCCTCGTCAGCTGCGTGCAATCCGACAGCTCCGCGCGCGAAATGGGTCTGCGGCGAATCCACCCCAGTACCATCTTGCGATTCGATTGTTTCATCACGCTGGAATTGATTGCGCGCACACCCGGCCACCTTCCTTGGAAGTTCCAATTTTACTCATATTTTCTATATCGTTTATGTAAAATCCTGCAAATCTGATAAAAAACACATCAAATTGGAATAAACTTTCCAATCATTGACAAGTCAGCGGCTGCAAACTATAATGAATTCGACGAATCATCTTCCGATTTACATGGAGGGAACAGCTATGAACCGCAGAAGCATGCAGCTGGACTTTTCCGGCATCACCACCTACTCCGCCCAGAACCGCCACAATCTGGTGCGCATCGACACCCTCGCTGTCCCCGGCGAGACCCCCGTTCCGGACTGGGGCAGCCCGGAGTTTGACGAGCTGGTGCGCCGCATTCAGGCGGCAAAGGAGGGCGGACATCAGATCATCCTGTCCATGGGCGCGCACGTCATCAAGTGCGGCCTGTCCCGCTATCTGATCGCGCTGATGAAGGCGGGCTACATCACCCACATCGCTGGCAACGGCGCCTGCTCCATCCACGACTTCGAGCTGGCCTACCTGGGCGGCACCAGCGAGCACGTGCCCACCGCCATCGAGGACGGCTCCTTCGGCATGTGGGAGGAGACCGGCGGCTGGATGAACGAGGCCATTCAGCAGGGCGCGGAGCAGGGCCTGGGCTACGGCGAGAGCCTGGGCAAGTACATCGACGAGCATCCCGAGCGCTTCCCCCACCGGGAGGACTGCGTGCTCTGGAATGCCTACAAACTGGACATCCCCGCCACCTACCACATCGCGCTGGGCACCGACATCATCCACCAGCACCCCACGTGCAGCTTCGAGGCCATCGGCAAGGCCAGCGGAATTGACTTCCACAAGATCTGCTGGTCGGTGGCGCACATGGACAAGGGCGTGTACATGAACTTCGGCTCCGGCGTGATCGGCCCGGAGGTGTTCCTGAAGGCGCTGTCCATCGCCCGCAACCTGAAATACCCCACCTTCGACATCACCACGGCCAACTTCGACCTGATCGACCTGGGCGACTTCCGCCGTCCGCTGGGCTACGAGCACCCCCAGTACTACTATCGCCCGCGCAAGAACATCGTCAACCGTCCGGTGTCCTGCGGCGGCTGGGGCCAGCACTTCTGCGGCGACCACCAGGAAACCATCCCCAACCTCTGGAAAAAGCTGTGCGACAAGTGAGGAAACCAATATGAATGCAAACAATCCGGCGCTGGATCGCGCCATCGAAATCATGATCGAATCCTACAAAAACGGCGGCAAGCTGCTGGTGTGCGGCAACGGCGGCAGCGCCTCCGACAGTGCGCACATCGTGGGCGAGCTGGTGAAGGGCTTTCTGAAGAAGCGCCCGCTGCCTGCGGAATGGGACGAGGCCATGGATCACCTGCCGCTGCAAATGGGCCTGCCCGCCATCGACCTCACCGCCCAGGGCGCGGTGATCGCGGCGGTGGTGAACGACCTGGGCGGCGAGCTGATGTACGCCCAGCAGGTCATGGCCTACGCAAACCCCGGCGACGTGATCATCGGCATCACCACCTCCGGCAACGCCCGGAACGTGATCCTGGCGCTGCGCGCGGCGAAAATGAAGGGCGCGACCTGCATCGGCCTCACCGGCAAGGGCGGCGGCAAATTGAAGCAGTACTGCGACGTGCTGATCGAGTCCGGCGAGACCGAGACCTACAAGGTGCAGGAGGAGCACATCCGCCTCTATCACGAGTTCTGCGCCCGCGTGGAGGCTGCCTTCTTTACCGTATAAATCAACAAATTTTGGACATGCGAAACCCCCGGAATGAAGAAATTCATTTCCGGAGGTTTCATGCGTTTCGGGACATTTACGCGGCTTCCTTCAGCACCTTCTTCTCCGCCCACCTGCCGCTTTTGAAGCGCAGGGTGAAGATCACCGCGCGCACCGACCAGTCGAAGAACATGCCGATCCACACGGCGATGGGGCCGAAGTGGAACACGCGAATCAGCACCACGGCCGTCAGCACGCGGCACAGCCACATGGTGCAGCTGGAGACCATCATGGAGTAGCGCACATCGCCCGCAGCGCGCATGCCGTAGGCGGGAATGAAGGCCGGCATCCAGACCAGGGGCTTGACGATGCAGATGATGTAGGTCATCCATACGGCCATATCCGCAGCCGCAGGCTCCATGCCGCCCAGCACGGTGATGGGCCGCACCAGCAGCGCGATCAGCGCGCAACATATCACCATCACGATCTCCGAATCGACGCACAGGCGCTTGATGTTTTGCCGGGCCTCCTCCGGGCGTCCCGCGCCCATGCACTGGCCCACGATGGTCATCATGCCCAGGCCGATGCCGATGGGCGCCTGGCTGCTCACCAGCTCCAGCGTGCTGGTCATCGCCTGCGCGGCGATGGCGGTGGTGCCCAGCGTGGACACGGAGGACTGGATCACCAGCTTGCCGAACTGGAACATGCCGTTTTCGATGCCGGTGGGGATGCCCACCGCCAGGATGTTCAGGATGCGGGGGAACTTCGGCCGGATTTTGAAGTAGTCGCGGATGACGATGGTCTGCTTTGGCTGGCGCAAGAAGTACATCACCGCCACCGAGCTGAGCACCCGGGAGATCAGCGTGGCCAGCGCAGCGCCCACCACACCCATGTGCAGGCCAAAGATCAGCACCGCGTTTCCCACGATGTTGATGAGGTTGCACACCACGGATACCAGCATCGGCAGGCGGGAATTGCCATCCACCCGGAACAGCGCCGCACCCGCGTTGTAGGTCGCGATGAAGGGATAGGACAGCGCCGTGATCAGCAGATAGACCTTGGCATTCTCCATGACCTCCATTTCGACCCGGCCGAAGATCAGCCGTAGCAGCGGTCCGCGCAGCAGCGTGCACACCAGCGTCACCACTGTGGAGATCGCCACCACCGTCAGCACCAGCTGACGGCCCGTCTCCACCGCCTCGTCCCTATCCCTGCGGCCCAGATACTGGGCGCAGATGATCGTGCCGCCGGTGGCCATGGCGGCAAAGACGTTGATCAGCAGCACGTTGATCGCGTCCACCAGCGATACCGCCGAGATCGCCGCAGAGCCTGCGTTGGACACCATCATCGTGTCCGCAGTGCCCATCAGCGAATTGAGCAGCTGCTCGATCATCAGCGGAATCAGCAGCGCCCAGATCTGCCGCTTCGTAAACATCGGCGCATGCGGATGCGCCGGATTGATGATTTCTTTCTTTTCCAAGGATATGTACCTCTGCCATTCCTCAATGTTGAAAAACATCATCATTATATCGTCCGTATATGTCAAATGACATCTCTTTCGGGTTAAACCTTGGCGCAGATGAGGGCCGCGCAGAATTCTGCGCGGCCCTCAAGCTTGTGTAAATATAGCAGTCGCGTCTCTTAAGGCTCCCTTGTGTAAAGGGAGCTGTCAGCGATAGCAGTCGCAACCCGCTTCGCGGGTTGCGACCAGTGCGTAAAGCTGACTGAGGGATTGTTCCCTGCATCTTCTTCGATTGCAGCTGCGGCTTCGATGTGTTCAGGTTGACAATCCCTCCGACACGGCTGCGCCGTGCCACCTCCCTTTGCACAAGGGAGGCAAAAAGGACTGCGGCCCCTCAAGCTTAAGCAAATGGTTTACAATTTCGCCAGCGCGGCGTCCAGCCGCTTCATGGTCTCGTCCTTGCCCAGCAGGTAGGCGATTTCAAACGCGCCGCCGGGGGTGGACATCTGTCCGGAGATGGCGATGCGCATCGGCCAGAGCACCTGACCGTTCTTCATGCCCAGGCCGGGGATCGCGGCCATCACCACGTCGTGCAGATTAGCCTCCGTCCAGTCGGAAATGCCCTCCAGCACGGGCCTGAGCGCGGTCAGCGCGGTCTTTGCGCTCTCCAGCGTGCTCTTCTGCTTCTTGTTGACGTAGAGATCACTTCCAAATTCCGGGATCTCCGCCAGGAAGCGCACCATGTCGGGCAGCTGGGAGAACACCTCCGTGCGGTTCTGCAGAAGCTCCCCAAGGCGCTTGAAGTCGAACCTCGCGGGATCCAGCACCTTTTCAAGCCACGGCGTGGCGTGCTCCAGATACTGCTCCGGGCTCAGCTTGCGGATGTACTCGGCGTTGAACCAGCGCATCTTTTCGCCGCTGAAGAAGCTCGGGCTCTTGCTCAGGCCCTCGAGATCAAAGACCTCCTCCAGCTCCTTCAGGGTGTAGAACTCGCGCTCGCCGCGGGGGCTCCAGCCCAGCAGCACCAGATAGTTGACGATGGCCTCGCTGAGGTAGCCCTCGCTGAGCAGATCCTCGAAGGAGGGATCGCCCTGGCTCTTGCTCATCTTGCGCTTGACGATGGCCTTGACAGGATTGCCCTGCTCGTCCAGCACGGGGTTGCCGTTCTCGTCGGTCTCCATCAGGTATTCGCCGGTCTTTTTATTCTTGGACGTGCCCTCCACCATCACGGGCGTGAGGTGCACGTAGGTGGGCGGCGTCCAGCCCAGCGCCTCGTAGAGCAGGTTGTACTTGGGCGCGGAGGACAGATACTCGTTGCCACGCATCACGTGGGTGATGCCCATCAGGTGGTCGTCGATGACGTTGGCGAAGTTGTAGGTGGGCAGGCCGTCGGCCTTGATCAACACGTTGTCGTCCAGCGTGTCGCAGTCCACCTCCACGTGGCCGTAAATCACGTCGTCGAAGCCCGCCTTGCCCTCGGTGGGGATGTTCTGGCGGATGACGTAGGGTTCGCCCGCGTCCAGCTTCGCCTGAACCTCCTCCTTGCTCAGGTGCAGGCAGTGCTTGTCGTACTTGAAGGTCTCGCCCTTCTTTTCAGCCTCGGCGCGGGCCTCCTCCAGACGCTCCTTCGTGCAGAAGCAGTAGTATGCGTGGCCGGATTCCACCAGCTGCTTCGCATAGGGCAGGTAGGTGTCCTTGCGCTCGGACTGCACGTACGGACCGCAGGGGCCGCCCACGTCCGGGCCCTCGTCGTGGCTCAGGCCCGCAATCTTCAGCGAATTGTAGATCACGCTCACGGCGTCCTTGACCTCGCGCTTCTGATCCGTGTCCTCGATGCGCAGTATGAACTTGCCGCCCGTGCGGCGGGCGTACAGATAGGTGTAGAGCGCGGTGCGCAGGTTGCCCAGGTGCATGTAGCCCGTCGGGCTGGGCGCAAAGCGGGTGCGTACCTCCATGGTTGAAAAACTCCTCTCGTTGCTAGGGGGGTTACGCTCAGGGGACGCTGTCCCCTGAAACCCCTGCCAGGGGGAATGATTCCCCCTGTACCCCTCAGTATGGCGCGCAATGCGCGCCAGAAAATAATTTTATATTATTCCAAGGCGCGCATTGCGCGCTTATATGAGGATTCTTAAGGGCATCATGCCCTTAAGCGGGGGTTATAGGGGGCAGCGCCCCCTAAGCGTCTCCCCTCACTCCACGGTGTCAAAGGCGAAGACCGTGGTGTAGTCGTACTTCTCGCCGGCGTAGAGCACGGAATCGGGGAAATTGGGATGGTTGATGGAATCGGGGGCGTACTGGGTCTCCAGGCAGAAGCCCTCGAAGCGGCCGTACCTGCGTCCGCAGGAGCCTTCGTTGACGCTGTTGAGGCAGCAGCCCGCATAGAACTGCACGGCGGGCATGTCGGTGAACACGTTCATCACGCGGCCGCTGACGGGTGCGTTGACCTCGACGGCGAAGCGCAGACCTGCCTCGGGATCGTTGATGTTGAAGTTGTGATCCACGCCGTGGCCCGCGCGCAGCTGGTCGTTCTCCTCGGTCTGTGCGATCACGTCGCCCAGGCGGGTGGCGTTGCGGAAGTCGAAGGGCGTGCCGGTGACGTCGCGCTGCTCACCGGTGGGGATCAGCTCGTTGTCGCCCACGGTGAAGGTATCGGCGTTGATCTCGAAGGTGTGATCCAGCACGGTGCCGCTGCCCTCGCCCTCCAGATTGAAGTAGGAGTGGTTGGTCAGGTTGCAGAGGGTATCCTTGTCGGAGACGGCCTCGTAGCGGATGATGAGCTCGTTCTCATCGGTCCAGGTGTAGGTGACCATGACCTTCAGCGTGCCCGGATAACCCTCCTCGCCGTCGGGGGAGACGAGCTTCAGGATCAGGCTGTCCTCGCAGATGCCCTCCACGGGGGTCGCGTCCCAGAATTTGCGGTTGAAGCCCAGGTTGCCGCCGTGCAGATGGTTCTTGCCGCCCTCGTTCTTCGCCAGGTGCAGCTCCTGACCCTCCACGGTGCACTCGCCCTTGGCGATGCGGTTGCCCACGCGGCCGATCAGCGCGCCCAGGTATCCGCAGCAGGGCTCGTAGCCTGCCACATCCTTGTAGCCCAGCAGCACGTTGCCCAGTTCGCCGTTCTTGTCCGGCACGTTGATGGCGCGCAGGATGCCGCCGTAGTTGGTGATCTCCACGGACGCGCCCGCCACGTTCTTCAGAATGTACAGATCTGCCTCGCGGCCGTCGGGAAGGCGGCCAAAGCTGGTCCTGGTTATGCTCATAGATGTTCAACCTCCTGAAAATCGTTCTATTCCAATCATCATGATACAACCATTTCGACAGAATTTCAAGTCCCGGCGCGCAAGAATCTGCGCCCTTCGGGCCATTCTTGACTTTGCCGCGCCATACGTATATAATATCAGTGAATTCATAGGAGGTTTGACCATGTTCAAATACAAGACTCGCGGAACCTGTTCCCAGATGATCCTGATCGACGCCGACGCGGACACCATCAAGCACGTGGAGTTCATCGGCGGCTGCCACGGCAACACCCAGGGCATCTCCATTCTGGTGGAGGGCATGAAGATTGACGACGTGATCGCCAAGTGCAAGGGCATCCAGTGCCGCGCGGGCACGTCCTGCCCGGATCAGCTGGCCACGGCCCTCGAACAGCTCAAGGCCCAGCGAAAGGAAGCCTGAAGCCCATGAAGGAACGCAACACCGCCACCCACGGCTCGGCCTACACCCCCAACATGGACACGCCGGAGCGCACCCGCCGCAGCAATCGCGCGCTGGGGGGACTTTTGCTGACCCTGCTGCTGCCGCCCATCGGCATCGTCTATCTGTGGCGCAGGGGCGTGTTCCGCACCCGGGGCCGCGTGCTGCTCAGCTGCGTGGCCACCATCGAGATGGCGGTGCTGCTGGCGCTCCTGCTGCCCACAGCCGAGCTGCCCCAGGAGGCTCCCATGGCGCACCTGCCCGTGGCCGTGACCGTCGCTCCGGACGACGGCATCGTGACCGCGCTGTCCAATATCGACCAGCTGCTGGCCCAGCAGCAGGCCGCCGACGCAGCAGCCTCCGCCACCGAGGTTCCCCTCACCGACGAGGAGGCCGCCGCCCAGCACGCAGCCGAGCAGGAGGCCATCCTGAACACCACCGTGTATTCGGTCTACTCCAACGCGAAGTATTACCACTCCGCCGAGATCTGCGGCACCCAGTCCAACCGCCGCGCACTGACCATCCGCGAGGCCATGAACGAGGGCATGGGCGCCTGCCCGAACTGCAATCCGCCGGTGTACACGGGCTGATTTTCCCCGCGCGCAGGGGGCTTCGCCGGGCGAATTCCTACTTATTGATTTTGACAGGAATTGTCCAAGGAAAGTCACAATAAAATTCTTGACGTATAGTTAGAACCATTCTATTATGTAAAATAGAATGGTTCTATGTGTTTCCATGCCTATCTGCATTGAAATTCAAACGCTGGAACGAAAGAGGAGGACATCGCATGTTTTGCTCGAAGTGCGGGAAAACCATCCGGCCGGACGATCAAATCTGTCCGAGCTGCCAGGCGCCCATCGGCGACAACCGCTTCGGAGGCATCCCGTATACCTCTGCCCAGTTTACAATTGCGCCCGGTCAGACGAGCTTTGAGCCGCTGAACGGCTATACGCGCACCACCTATACCAGCATGGACGACGCGGCCCAGGAGGGCGGCGCGCCCGACAGCCGCACCACCTACCGGCCCGTGTACGAGGGCGGCTCCATGCCCGAGAACGTGCGAAAGGACGTGCGCGCGGCCATGTCGCCCGAGCCGGAAGCTGAACCCGAGCCCGAGCCGGAGCGCCCCGCCGACGAGCCCGCCTTCGCCGAGGGCGAGCCCATCTTCCGCGCCACCCAGGATACCCTGGAGGCCATCGACGAGGAGCTGCAGCCTGACGAGGCCATCGACCTCTCCCAGTTCCGCAGCCGTCCGATTCAGTCCGCCGGACGCGCGGGTATCTCCCGGGACGTGAGCGAGTACATCCGCAAGCTGGAGGACGACCAGTCCCGCAAGGGCGGCCGCCATCGCCGCAGCGCCGCGCCCGTGTACGACGATTATCAGGAGCGCGACGCGGAGCCGGAGGCTAGTTCCGCTGAAGACTACGACGAGAACCGCCCCTACGATGGCTACGCGGACGGCGAACAGGACGGCGTGTTTGACGACATCGACGATGCGGACTACGGAGATTACCGCCGCGCCGGTCGCTTCGGCGTGTCCCAGATCGTGAAGATCCTCATCGCGCTGGTGGTTGTCGCCGCCGTGGTGTTCGGCGCGATCAAGTGGATCGGCTACATCCGCGGCAGCCAGAGCTCCGCACCCATCGAGGGCGTGACCGATACCTTCTATGAGCAGGGCTTGGCGCTGATCAAGTCCCACGTGCAGAGCGACTACATCAACGCGCGCATCGGCCAGTACACCTCCGACGGCACGCTGGCCATGGTCAACGCGCTGACCCAGGATCAGGCCGAGATCGACGCGCTGATGCCCGCCGAGCCTGCCGCCAACGACGCGACCTTCCTCTCCGCCCTGACCACCATTCAGGAGAGCATCTACAGCGCCATCACCATGGACGCAATGTCCGTGGGCGACGCAAGCGCCGTGTCCAAGTCCGAGGCGAACTGGCAGATCATCGGCAACGCCATCACGCAGCTGGAGAGCGCCAGGTCCGCCGCCGAGCTGACCGCCATCATCAGCGGCCAGAAGGTCACCGTGCAGAGCTCGACCCCCGAGCCGACCCAGACCCCCGTGGCCTACGCCATCCTGCAGAAGGGCGACAAGAGCGACGACGTGCTCAAGCTTCAGGAGCGCCTGTACCAGCTGGGCTACCTGAACAGCGACCGCGACGGCGCATTTGGCGGCAAGACCCAGACCGCCGTGAAGGCCTTCCAGGAGCGCGCCGGTCTCGAGGCCACCGGCATCGCCGACAGCAACACCCAGACCCTGCTGTTCTCCGACAGCGCGCCCTACGCCGCAGGCGTGGCCTCGCCCACGCCGTCCGCTGCGTCGACCCCGGAGCCTGAGGTGATCCAGCCCATCGAGACCATCCAAGCCAACCCGGTGAACGGCGCCGCCGCCACCGACGCGCCCGTGCAGGACGTGCCCGTGCAGTAAGCAGGCCGATCATAAGCTCAACCCACGCGGGCGTGCATGCGGTGCGCCCGCGCGTTTTTCAACAGCCCTCGCCGCCGTGAAGGGAGGTTTTCACCGTGTCCAGGCCCATCGTCGCACTGATCTACGACTTTGACAAGACGCTGTCCCCCAAGGACATGCAAGAGTACACCTTCCTGCCGGGCATCAACGTGGAACCAAATGAATTCTGGGGCGCGTGCCAGAGGTTCACCCAGGAGAACCAGATGGACGGCGTGCTGACCTACCTCTACCTGATGCAGTGCATGGCAAAGGGCAACATGCGCCTGACCCGCGAGGCGCTGCACGAGCTGGGCAAGGGCGTGGAGTTCTTCCCCGGCGTGGAGGACTGGTTCGGCCGCATCCGGGAGATCGGCAAAGGCCTGGACGTGGACGTAGAGCACTACATCATCTCCTCCGGCCAGACCGAGATCATCGAGGGCAGCCGCATCGGCCACGAGTTCAAGGCCATCTTCGCCGCGTCCTTCTATTACGACGAATCGGGACTTCCGGTGTGGCCCTGCTCGGCGGTGAACTACACCTCCAAGACCCAGTATCTGTTCCGCATCAACAAGGGCATCCTGGACGTGACCAACGACCGGGATCTGAACGCCTTCACCCCGGAGTACAAGCGCCGCATCCCCTTCTCCAACATGATCTACATCGCCGACGGCCTGACCGACGTGCCCTGCATGAAGATGACCAAGCAGAAGGGCGGCTTCGCCATCGCGGTGCACCCGCCCGGAGAGACCGAGCTGGCCGACGATCTGCTGCTGCAGGGCCGCGCGGACTTCTCCGTGGAGACCGACTACCGCGCCGGAAGCGACATGGAGCGCATCGTGACCATGCTGATGCGCCGCATCCGCGCCTCCCACGACGTGACCGTGGAGCACGCCCTGCAGGTGCAGCGCGCCCACAGCCGCCGGGGCGAGTTCGTTCCGCTGAACATCCCCACGCGCGGCGGCATCGAGGACGAGACCGAGGTGGAATAAGATTAATTATCGAAGGGAACCGAAAAATGATCCGCAGAATTCAGGAAACCGACCGCGCAGCCTACCTGCGCATGGCCCACGACTTCTATCACTCTCCCGCCGTGATGCATCCCGTGCCCGACAGCTACCTCGTGCGCGGCTTTGCCGAGATGATGCGCTCCGGCGACTACATGCAGGGCCTGATCTTCGAGGCTGACGGCGAGGTTGCCGGTTACGCCCTGCTGTGCAGAACCTACTCCCAGGAGGCCGGAGGGCCTGCGGTGTGGATCGACGAGGTCTACATCAAGCCCGAATTCCGGGGCCGGGGTCTGGGGCACGAGCTGTTTGAGAACCTTCAGGAGCTGCTGCCCGCAGCGCGCTACCGCCTGGAGATCGAGCCGGACAACCTCCGCGCGGAAAAGCTCTACCGCAGCATGGGCTTCGAGCGCCTGCCCTACGCCCAGATGGTGCTGGACCTGCCGGACGGCGATGTTTCAGAGGCATAAAAATACAAAAAATCGGCGGCCCCTTCCTGTATGGGCGTATGCAGGGAGGGGTCGCCTCTTTGAAGAAGATTCACGCGGCAGCGGCCCGTTCTGGCAAGCCATCTGCTGCGCCACCCGCTTGCGCCTTGTCCACGCAGCAGGTATGCTGGAAGTATACTGTACATTCAGTGAAAATGAAAGGGACAATCGCGACGCAATCCGGTAATATCCCGACAAATCCCGTAGCATCCCCGAAAAAACCGGCGCCCTCCCCCTGAAAAGTGCGAAAACAGGGAGAGGGCGCCTTGTTTGAAGAAAATCCGGTAGGCACAAGCGGATTGCGCCGCCGAATCCACCCGCTTGCGCCTTGGCTGCGCAGCTGGTATAATGGAAGTATACTGCATATACGAGGAAATGAAAAGCGATAATTGCGACCTGTTCCGGTAAAATACCGACAGACTTTGGAGGAAAACATGATTCTGTACACCGACAGCGTTCCCTTGACGCCGCGCCAACGGGAGCTGGTGCGCATCCAGAGCCCGGACTTCCCCTACTCCGCCATGGAGGGTGAGCTGACCCGCTATCCCAACCGGGGCGCGCTGTGGCACTGGCACGATTACTTTGAGTTCGCCGTCATCCACCGGGGACTGGTCGAGCTGGATCTGGAGCAGGAGAGCATACTGCTGCGCGCGGGCGACGGCTTCTTTGTCAACGCCAACGTGCTGCACCAGGTGATCGCCGTGCCCGGCAGCGACTGCGGCTGCACCCACACCCAGCTCTTCGACGGCGTGCTGCTCTCCGGGGCCGGGCTGATCGGGCGGCGCTATATCGGGCCCATCGAGAGCTGCGCAAGCCTGAGCGCGCGCATCCTCCGCGCCGACGATCCCGCCGCCCAGCCGGTGCTCGCGGCCTTCAACGCCGCCTTTGCCGCCGCCGAGGGGGATGCGGAGGGCTACGAGCTGGAGGTCTGCGCCCATCTGTGCAGGGCCTGGGCGCTGCTCTACCGCATGGTCGCGCCCGATCCGCAGGCGGGCAGCGCTCCACGGGAGAGCAGTCTGCGGCTGAAGGCCATGCTCAGCTTCATCCACGAAAACTATGCCCGGCCCATCCGCGTGCGCGATGTGGCCGCTGCCGCCGGGGTCTGCGAGCGCGAGTGCTTCCGCTGCTTTACCCGTTCGCTGGACATCACCCCCACCGAGTACCTGACCCGCCACCGCGTAGCCGCCGCCGCGCGCCTGCTGCGGGAGAGCGCCATGAGCGCCGGGGAGATCGCCGCCGCCTGTGGCTTCACCGATGCAAGCTACTTCGGCAAGGTCTTTCGCAGGGAGTTCGGCTGCACCCCCGCCCAGTACCGCAGGCGGGGCTGAGCGGCGAGGCGCCGCAGCCGGTTGCTATCGCGCCGTAATCGAACGAATCCCTGCCCCGGCAAGAATGGGGCAGGGATTCTGTGTTTCTTTCCGAATGAAATGAACCTGTTTGCCCGATTTTCGCCCCGGCGGGAATGGGGCGAAAATCTTGCGTTCGGAAATGAAGTAACTTTGAAACGTACAGAAGAAATCCAGTCCATAGCCGCCGGACTGGATTTCGTGTATATCAGAAAACAAAGAATAGAAAAGAATCGAAGAACCTCTGACCCTTGAATCAGTGGGGTCAGAGGTTCGTCAATTCAAACGGCGACAGCCTTGTGGCTGCTGTGCCTCACAGCAGCCGGGCAGACCCTCTCAGTTGTTCGATCACGCGTCCTCCTCGTTGGGCAGGGTGGACGCGTCCTTGTCGCGCTCCGCAGCCTCCTCCGCCGCGCGCTTCTGGGCCGGGTGGGTGAACAGCAGGAAGATGATCAGCGCGCTGAGCACCACGCCGACAATCTGGCCCACGCCTTGAAAGAGCAGGCCCCCCACCAGCACGAGCACGAAGGTGATGACGGCGGGCAACCACGCATTGTGGATGGTTCTCCCGTAAAAATAGGCCAGAACCGCCGCCACAACTGGTACCGGAAGATAGATTCCCATGCGCCCGCCTCCTCTCTGCTTCCATTATAGCAAAATCCGCCCGGTTCTGCAACCGAAATCCGCCGCAAAAGCGCTTTGACACAAAAACCTGCGGAAAATTACGCGGCGTAGTAGATTTTTCCGGCGCTGCCACCGCCCGCGCGGGCCTGAAGCAGCTCCGATACGCTCACCAGCTGGTAGCCCCGCGCCGCCAGCGCCGCCACCGCCCGCTCCATGGCCGCCGCCGTCTCCGGGTAGAGGTCGTGGCAGAGCACGATCGCGCCGTCCCGGGCGTTGTCCAGCACGTGGTTCAGGATCGCGTCCGCGTCCCGCACCCGCCAGTCCTCGGTGTCCACGTTCCAGTTGGCGATGACCACGCCCAGCTCCCGGCAGACCTGCTGCACCTCCTCGCTGGTGCTGCCGTAGGGCGGACGCAGCACGCCGGGCCGCACGCCCGTGACCCGCTCGATGGCCGCGATGCTCTGCTCCAGCTCGGCGCGCACCTCCCCGGCGCTCAGCTTCGCCAGGTTGGGGTGACTCAGCGTGTGGGTGGCGATCTCGCTGCCCTGAGAGGCCACCATGCGCGCGGTCTGGGCGTAGTCGTTCACCCGATCGCCCACCATGCAGAAGGTCGCACGACCGTCCACGGACTCCAGCGCGCGCAGGATGCGCCGGGTGCCCGGGCCGGGGCCGTCGTCAAAGGTCAGGGCGATCATCGGGCGGTCGGGGTCGATCCGGCGAATCGCTTCGTCACGGACAGCTTCCTGCTCGGGCAGGTTCATAAGCGGCAGGTCGATTGCGGGCTGTGCCGCAGGCTCCACCACGCGCTCCGCAGACACGGGAGCAAATCCCGCGCCGCCCGCCAGCAGCAGAGCCATGCCCAGTCCCAGCGCACAGAGGCGGCGCAGCAGCCTGTTTTCCATCATCCGACGCATCTGTTTCAATCTCCTTTTCACAAATCTCGCCCCGTTTAGACTGTTTATGGCTGCAACAGTTCCACCGAAATTCGCGCCAATTTTTACCAGATTTACCAAAATTTTCGGATGGAGGCGCGTATTTCGGCATCCCGCGAATTGAATATTCGGGTTTTTCGTGCTATAATTGCAAGCAATAAGCCAAACGGAGGAAGATACGACATGTCTATCGAGCGCGTGCGCAACTATTTGCAGAAGTGGAATATGCAGGATCGGATTCAGGAATTTGACGTCTCCAGCGCCACCGTGGAGCTGGCCGCCCAGGCGCTGAACGTGGAGGCCGCGCGCATCGCCAAGACGCTGTCCTATCTGGTGGACGGCGGCGCGGTGCTGGTGGTTGCCGCGGGCGACATCCGCGTGGACAACCGCAAGTTCAAGGACGCCTTCCACACCAAGGCCAAGATGCTCACCGCCGATCAGGCCGCCGAGATGATCGGCCACAGCGTGGGCGGCGTGTGCCCCTTCGGTGTGAACGAGGGCGTGAAGGTGTATCTGGACAAATCCCTGCAGCGCTTCGAGACGGTGTACCCCGCCGCAGGCAGCAGCAACAGCGCCATCGAGCTGACCATCCCGGAGCTGGAGGAGCTCTCCGGCTACACCGCCTGGGTGGACGTGGCCAAGGAAGTCGAGGCATAAAAGGATAATATCCAGCGCGGGAGCTGCCACAAACGACAGTCCCCGCGCTTGTTTTTCGCCAGGGAACGTGTCCCCCGCCACATGTGTCTTATCCCAGCGCCACGTCCAGCACCATCATCAGTGCGAAGCCCAGCGCCGCGCCGATGGTTCCGATGTTGGAGTGCGCGCCCGCTTGGGATTCGGGGATCAGCTCCTCGATCACCACGTAGATCATCGCGCCCGCGGCGAAGGCCAGAATGAAGGGCAGCACGGGCTGAATCAGCGAGGTGAGCAGCACCGTAATGAGCGCGCCCAGCGGCTCCACCACGCCGGAGAGGAAGCCGTAGGCGAAGGCCCGCTTGCGGGTGAGTCCGGTGCCCACCAGCGGCATGGAGATGATCGCGCCCTCGGGGAAGTTCTGGATGGCGATGCCGATGGCCAGTGCGAACGCGCCCGCCGTGGAGATCAGCGCGCTGCCGGAGAGCATGCCCGCCAGCACCACTCCCACCGCCATGCCCTCGGGCAGGTTGTGCAGCGCCACCGCCAGCACCAGCATCTTGGACTTGCCCAAGCCGCAGTGGCAGCCCTCGGGGCAGTCGGAATCCATGTGCATGTGGGGGATGAGCGTGTCCAGCAGCAGCAGAAAGCCCATGCCCGCCAGAAAGCCCAGCGCCGCCGGGAGCCAGGCCATGCCGCCGGAAGCCTCCGCCATCTCGATGGACGGGATCAGCAGCGACCACACCGATGCCGCGATCATCACGCCCGACGCGAAGCCCAGCAGCGCCTTTTGAAGCTTCGGCTTCATCTCGCCCTTCAGGAAAAAGACCATCGCCGCGCCCAGCGTGGTTCCCACCAGCGGAATCACCGCGCCCAGCACCGCCAGCACCGTATTGCTCATACCTTTGTCCCCCTTCTTCTGTAACGCCATCAAAAAGTCCCGGTTTGCCTATGGAAAGCCACCGGTGATTGTGCTATAATACCATTATAGCACAATTGTCACGCTGCGTACAGGCGGACAACCCGGCATGCCGCATCAATTGCTGTTGATTATGTAACCGGCCCACGCCGGTGAATAACGCCAAAGTGAGGAAATACCCATGAAAAACGCTGAAAAGATATTCAACATTGGTCAGTGGATCATGATTCTCGGCTCCATCGCCTACGCAGTCGAGCTGATTCTGCTCAAGACCGAGGCGCTGACGCTGCCGCTGGTCGCGGTCTACGCCGTGTCCATCGTTCTGATGCTGATCGGCTGGATCGGCACCCGCGACGAACGCAAGGCCCGCAAGGAGCAGCAGAAGCGCGAGGCCGAGGCTGCGAAGCAGGCCCGCCAGAGCGCATAAGGAGGCCCAAGCATGATCTATGCATCCGTGCCCCACGTGGACAAGCCCGTCTCCCGCATCGTGTTCGGCACCGCAACGCCGAAGATGTTCGCCGCGTTCCGCTCGGTGTATGAGAACGCGCCGGACTTCGACCAGCGCCTGCAGACCGCCTTTGAGCTGCTGGACTCCATGTACGCCCTGGGCGTGAACTGCTTCGACTGCGCCGACCACTACGGCGAGGAGCCCCTCGGCGAGTGGATGGAGGCGCGGGGACTGCGGGACAAGGTGGTGATCCTGGCCAAGGGCGCGCACCACAACCGCTGGCGCAAGCGCATCACCGACTTCGACATCCTGCACGACTGCCACAACACCCTGGCCAAGCTCAAGACGGATCATCTGGACATGTATCTGCTCCACCGCGACGATCCCACGGTGCCCGTCGGGCCCATCGTGGACGTGCTGAACCGCCTGTACGACGAGGGCAAGATCGGCGCAATCGGTGCGTCCAACTGGACCCTCGAGCGCTTCCAGGAGGCCAACGACTACGCCCTGAAGCACGGCTTGCAGCCCTTCAGCGTGGTCAGCCCCAACTTCGGCCTGGCGGATCAGGTGAACGACCCCTGGGGCGGCGGCTGCGTGACCATCTCCGGCCCCAACGGCAAGGCCGCCCGCCGCTTCTACGCCGAGAACCACATTCCGGTGTTTGCCTACTCCCCGCTGGCCCGGGGCTTCTTCTCCGGTCGGCTGGAGAGCGCCCACCCGGAGCGCGCCGCCGAGGTTCTGGACGAGGCAGGTGTGAAGGGCTACTGCTGCCCGGAGAACTTCGAGCGCCTGCGCCGCTGCGAGATTCTGGCGAAGGAAAAGAACGTGCCCGTGGCGCAGATCGCCATGGCCTGGATTTTCAGCCACCGCGATCTGGACGTGTTCGCACTGTCCGGCTCCACCAATGTGGAGAACCAGAAGATGAACATCGCCGCCTGCGAATATCCGCTGAGCGCGGAGGAGTGCGCCTGGCTGGATCTGGAGTGCGAGCGCTGATTTTCGCTCTCGATTTTGATGCCCCCGAGTCCGAATGGATTCGGGGGCATCTCTGACATCTGGAAATTGGAGCATAAACCCGGGGTTACAGGACTTCTTCTTAGATAATACCTCTCATGATGAGCACGGCGAAGATGCAGCTCACCAGCACCAGCGCGGCGATGAGCATTGCGCCCATCACGCTC
>JBJEJN010000189.1:0-6419 GCA_051878085.1 Aristaeellaceae bacterium
GCTCCGAGTGCAAGCAGCGCAATTACAATACCATGAAGAACAAGAAGAACGATCCCGATCGTCTCGAGATGAACAAGTACTGCCGCTTCTGCAAGAAGCACACCAGCCACAAGGAAACCAAGTAAGTCCCGGCCGAAGTAAGACAAGGATGTGAAATCATGGCAAACGCAGTGGAGAAGAAGGACAAGCCCAGTTTCTTCCAGCGCATTGGCAATTTCTTCAAGCGCATCGGCCGCTACTTCAAGAACATGTGGCACGAGCTCAAGAAGGTTACCTGGCCCTCGAAGAAGGACGTTCTCAACTACTCTCTGGTCGTATTCGCGTTCATGGTGATCATGGGCGTCATCATTGGCGTGATCGATTTCGGCTCCGGCGCCCTGATCGATTGGATCCTCACGCTCTGATTCTGAGGAACGGAATATGTCAGAGAATTCTGAGATCAAGTGGTATGTGGTTCATACCTACTCCGGATATGAAAACAAGGTGAAGGTCAACCTGGAAAAGTCCGTTGAGAACAACGGCCTTCAGGACAAGATCGTCGAGGTTTGCATTCCGGTGGAAGAAGCCGTAGAGATCAAGAATAACAAGCGCCGCACGGTGCAGCACAAGCTGCTGCCGGGTTACGTTCTGGTCAAGATGCTGATGAACGAGGAAACCTGGTACATCGTGAGAAATACCCGCGGCGTGACCGGATTTGTGGGGGCCGGCAACAAGGCCACGCCCCTGTCCGAAACGGATTTCGCCTCCGTGTTCGATTCCGTCCCTCAGACGCGACTCGACATTCAGGTGGGCGACAATGTGCGCATCCTTTCGGGCCTGTTTGAGAACTTCTCAGGCAAGGTGACGCAGATCGATCTGGAAAACCAGAAGATCAAGGTCGTCGTGCCCATGCTCAAGCGGGAGACCGACGTGGAACTCAACTACGACGAGGTCGTGCGCGAGGACTGATCCGGCTTATGCAACTGTAAGCCCGCACCGCTCGGGTTTCAGGGAGTGGGAGGGACGCATCTTCCGTCCCGCATCACCACATCAAATAGAGGAGGATACCCAGTATGGCAAAGAAAGTTACTGCGCTTATCAAGCTGCAGGTTCCTGCCGCCAAGGCTACGCCCGCACCGCCGATCGGCCCGGCCCTCGGCCAGCACGGCGTGAACATCCCCGGATTCTGCAAGGAATTCAACGACCGCACTGCCAGTCAGGCGGGCCTGATCATCCCGGTCGTCATCACCGTGTATCAGGATCGTTCCTTCACGTTCATTACCAAGACGCCTCCGGCGGCCGTTCTGATCAAGAAGGCCTGCGGCATCGAGACCGCTTCCGGACGTCCGAACAAGGACAAGGTCGCCAACATCACCAAGGCTCAGGTCAAGGAAATTGCCGAGCTGAAGATGAAGGACCTGAACGCGGCTTCCATCGAAGCGGCAATGAGCATGATCGCCGGCACCGCACGCTCCATGGGCGTCGTCGTCGTCGACTAATCCGCAGCAGCGACTTATGTGGGAGGGCTTTTTGCCCGTCTGACCACGAGGAGGATGTATAATGAGTAAGGGTAAGAAATATTCCGACAGCTTGAAGCTGATCGACCGCACCAAGCAGTACGATCCCGAAGAGGCGATCGAGCTGGTGAAGCAGACCGCCAAGGCCAAGTTCGACGAGACCATCGAAATCTCCGTTCGCCTGGGCGTTGACCCCCGCCATGCAGACCAGCAGGTCCGCGGCGCGGTTGTTCTCCCGCACGGCACCGGCAAGACCGTTCGCGTGCTTGCCTTCGTGAAGGAAAACCGCATCGAGGAAGCCAAGGCTGCCGGTGCGGATCTGATCGCGGATGACGAGATCATCAAGAAGATCCAGGGCGGCTGGTTTGAGTTCGACGCCTGCGTCGCGACTCCCGATATGATGGGCGTCGTCGGCCGTCTGGGCCGCATCCTGGGCCCCAAGGGCCTCATGCCGAACCCGAAGTCCGGCAGCGTGTCTCCTGACGTGACCCGCATGATCAGCGACATCAAGGCTGGTAAGGTTGAGTACCGCGTTGACAAGACCGCCATCATCCACTGCCCGGTCGGCAAGGCCTCTTTCGACGCCGTCAAGCTCACCGAGAACCTGCGCACCCTGATGGAAGCCATCATCAAGGCGAAGCCGGCAGCAGCGAAGGGCGCTTACATCAAGTCCGCCGTGCTGTCCTCCACCATGGGCCCTGGTATCAAGCTCAATTCCCTGAAATTCTGACTTTAGAATATATGGGAGGCTCCGGTTTTCCCGCATCTGCGGGCCGGAGCCCTTTCTTGGAACAATTGTCAACCTAAAAATATACATTGGTTGACAATCCTTCAAATAAACAAAGGGAGGCAAAACCGATGAAAAGCAAGACTCTGTTCCTCACCCGCGCCGCGCTGCTGGCGGCGGTCATGTGCATTCTGGCCCCGATTTCCATTCCGATCGGCCCGGTGCCGATCACGCTGGGCGTGTTCGCGGTGATGCTGGCGGGCACGATCCTCAACTGGAAGGAGGCCGGCGCGGCAGTGCTGGTGTACCTGCTGCTGGGCATCATCGGGCTTCCGGTGTTCTCCTCGGGCAAGAGCGGCCCCGGCGTGCTGGTTGGCCCCACCGGCGGCTATCTGTGGACCTTCCTGTTCATGGCGATCATCATCGCGCTGTTCAGCGGGAAGGATCGCGGAAATCGCGTGAAGGAGACGGTATTTGCCGTCATCGGCTGCCTGGTTGCGCTGCTGGTGTGCTACTTCTTCGGCACCCTGCAATTCATGCACGTGGCGAGCTACGATCTGAAGTCCGCGCTGGCGGTCTGCGTGTATCCCTTCGTGGCAGTGGACATTGCCAAGGCGGTCGTGGCCTCCGTGCTGGGCATCCAGATTCGCAGCCGCCTGCGCAAGGTCGGCATCGGCAAGTGATTCAGAGCAGTTCAAGCTGCTTCAGCTCCCGGTCCAGCGCCGCATAGAAGCGCGAGATGTGCAGGCCGTCCACCAGCGCGTGGTGGCAGAGCAGCGTCAGTGGCAGCAGGGTGCGGCCGCCCCGAAGCTCCGCTTTGCCCCAGGTGATGCGGGGATTGCTGTCGGCGGGCACCGGCGCGGGCTGGATCAGGGAGGTGTAACTCATCCAGGGGAGGGTGCTGATGAAGAAGCAGGGGAGTGCATCCCCACCCTCCTCGATGTTGCCGTCCGTACGGGCGGCATTTTTGCGTTCTTCGGCGTAGAGAAGGAATTCAGGAAGCGGAAGATCGGTGCGCACCTGACAGTAGGCGTAGGTCTCGTCGTCCTTGGCCACGATGAAGGAGCTGGGGCAGACGTCAAACTCCCAGATTTCGCCGTCCACGATGCGCTGGCGCAGCTGGGGCACCGAATTGGCGGCTTTGGCCACGCAGTGCAGCAGCGTGAGGAAGAAGGGACTGCCGCTGCGCGCGCGGTAGTTATTCAGCGGCGTGACGTCCACCTCGGCGGTCAGGCCCACGTAGGGGTAGGCCATGGACGCGAAGTAGGCGAAGTGGTCGCGCCGGGGATAGGATGCGAGGTCGATTCTGTGCGCGCCGGGGATGGAATGCATGCGTGTGCCCTCCTTTAAGATGAAAAGCGCCCGGCGCGGATTTGCGCCGGGCTGCTTGCATAGACCTTAATCCCTGGACAGGATGGTCTTTTCGGTTTCGTGATCGAAGAAGTGGAGGCGGTTGACATCGAAGCCGACGCTGATGCGGTCGCCGCCGCGGCTGTTGGTGCGGGGGTCGACGCGGGCGATGAACGGGCCGTCCTTGCCGCTGGTGGAGAGGTAGAGGTAGGTCTCGCTGCCCATCAGCTCCACCATGTCCACGTTCACATCAATGCAGGCGTCGGGGTAGGCGCTGATGAAGGCCTGCTCGTCGTGGATGTTCTCCGGACGGATGCCCATGTACACCTTTTTGCCGATGTAGTCGCCCGTCATGCGCTGGATCTTGCCGGCGGGAACCTTGATGGCGTTGTCGCCGAAGACCGCGTACACGCCGTCGCCGCGCTTTTCCAGAGTAACCTCGAACACGTTCATCTGCGGCGTGCCGATGAAGCAGCCAACGAAGAGGTTCGCAGGATAGTCGTAGAGATTCTGCGGCGTGTCCTGCTGCTGCATGAAGCCGTCCTTCATCACCACGATCCGGCTGCCCATGGTCATGGCCTCCGTCTGGTCGTGGGTGACGTAGATGAAGGTCGTTTGCAGCTTCTTGTGGAGCTTGGTGATCTCGCTGCGGGTCTGCACGCGCAGCTTTGCGTCCAGGTTGGACAGCGGCTCGTCCATCAGGAACACCTTCGGCTCGCGCACGATGGCACGGCCCAGCGCGACGCGCTGGCGCTGACCGCCGGAGAGCGCCGCCGGCTTGCGGTTGAGCAGCTTCTCGATGCCCAGAATCTGCGCGGCCTCCTTGACGCGGCGGTCGATCTCGTCCTTGGGCATCTTCCGCAGCTTCAGGCCGAAGGCCATGTTGTTGTAGACGGTCATGTGCGGGTACAGGGCGTAGCTCTGGAACACCATCGCGATGTCTCGATCCTTGGGAGGCACGTTGTTGACCAGCTTATCGTCGATGTACAGTTCGCCCTTGGAGATGTCCTCCAGGCCCGCGACCATGCGCAGCGTGGTGGACTTTCCGCAGCCCGACGGGCCGACCAGAACGATGAATTCCTTGTCCTCGATCTCCAGATTGAAGTCGCTGACTGCCGTGAAACCGCCGGGATAAATCTTGTAGATATTCCGCAGGGACAGACTCGCCATGCTTTCGCCTCCCGTGCGCAGCCGCATGTGTTGCCGGACGGCGGCGCGTCGGTTCTATTCTGCACAAAAATCGCCGGGGCATACGCAGGGGATGCGCCCGGCGGAGGTTCAGAGGCCCCGATCTTCCAGTTTTTTCTGAATGGTGGGGTAGAGCTTCATGTCGGTGTGGGGAATGAACTTGGCCGCGTGCATGCGCACGGTGAAATCCGGCATGGACGCGAACTGCACGCAGTACAGCTTTTCCCGGAAGTAGCGGATGTCCTCGAAGCGCGTGCGATCCAGCAGCAGAGCGCGCGCACCGTCCAGCGAGGAATTGCGGATGCACTGGAAGCGCTCCCGGGGCAGGTCGGGGAAGATGCCCAGCGTGATGGCGGACTCCAGGTCGGAGTGCGTGCCAAAGGCCCCGGAGAGATAGAAGTGGCCGATGTCGCCTACGTCGCAGCCCACGGCCTCCAGCAGGCAGTCCACCATGGTGTGGGCCGCAGCCTTGGTCTCCAGATACTGGCGGATGTCCGTCTGGGAGAAGTACAGCGCGCTTCCTGTGGCGGACTCTTCCGCAGTGGCGTACACCGCTGCGTACTGTTCCTCATCCGCGAGGTACACAATGCGCGGCGAGGCCTCCGGCTGGAATTCGCCGGAGATGTCGATCCAGCCATTCAGCCGCATCTGGGCCAGCAGGTCGATGATGCCGGAGCCGCAGATGCCGATGGGCGGCTGATTGCCGATGGTTGTGAAATGCAGTTCAGGGCCGTCGATGGACACCGAATCGATGGCTCCCGGCTGTGCGCGTATGCCGAAGCGGCTGATGTAGCCCTCCAGCGCAGGCCCCGCCGCACCCGCACCCGCCAGCAGCCAGTCGCGGTTGCCGATGACCAGCTCGCCGTTGGTGCCGATGTCGAAGAACAGGCCGATTTCCTCCTGCTTGTGCAGGTTCAGCACCAGCAGGCCGCTGACGATGTCGCCGCCGATGTAGTTCGACGCGGAGGGGATGATGTACACAAGGCCCGGAAAGTCCATGCCCAGCTCCGATCCCCAAAACCAGCCGGGGTCGGTGCTCACCGGCGCGAAGGGCGAGGCAAACACCGTCCAGGCGTTGAGCCTGAGCAGAAAGTGGATCATCGTGGTGTTGCCGGAGACGATCAGCGCGGGGCAGCTCCGGGCAGAGATGCCCGATTCCTCCGTGAGCCGATCCAGCAGGCGGTTGAAGCTCTCCACCGTCGCGCGCTGCATGTCCTCCATGTGATCGTCGCTCTGAAGCGTATAGGTGATGCGGGTCAGGATGTCCGAGCCATACACACCCTGACCGTTCGGTTCGCTGGCCTGGGCCAGCACCGCGCCGCTGTTCATGTCCACCAGCTGCATCACGATGGTGGTGGAGCCATAGTCGGCGGCGAGGCCGTAGTGCTGCGCGCGGGCGTCGCCGGGTTCGATCGATGCGATCTCCCAGCCCTGCTCCCGGCAGACCAGCGTCGCCGTGACGCGGTATTCGCCCGCCAGACAGGCTGCATGCAGCTTTTGCAGCATGGGAAGGGGCAGGTGTGCGTGCGCATAGCCCTGCGCGGACAGTCCGTCCAGCAGGCGTTGGCGGTCGCTGCGGTTGTCGTCCTCGGTGGGCGGGGTCATTTCCAGATAGATTTTCTCACAGAAGCGCTTCATACTTCCTCCATTGTGTCCGG
>JBJEJN010000190.1:0-31782 GCA_051878085.1 Aristaeellaceae bacterium
AAGTCCAGATTGTTGGCGGCCTCCAGCATGCGCTCCTCCAGATGCTCGATGGCCAGCTGGCGCTCGGCGTCGTCCAGGGCCTTGCCCGCATCCTTGTCCGGCACGCGGGTGACCTCCATCAGGCTGCGGATGGCGCTGCGCACGCTGCGGGGCGTGATGCCGTGTTCTTCATTGTATTGCTGCTGAATCTCGCGCCTGCGGTTGGTCTCGGAGATGGCGCGGTTCATGGAGTCGGTGAGGGTGTCGGCGTACATGATGACCCGGCCCTCCACGTTGCGCGCGGCGCGGCCGATGGTCTGGATCAGCGACTTCTCGGAGCGCAGAAAGCCCTCCTTGTCCGCGTCCAGGATGGCCACCAGCGCGACCTCCGGCAGGTCGAGGCCCTCGCGCAGCAGGTTGATGCCCACCAGCACGTCGAATTCGCCGGTGCGCAGCCCCTTGATCAGCTCGATGCGGTCGAGGGTGTCCACGTCGGAGTGCAGGTACTCCACCTTCACGTCCATCTCCCGCAGGTACTCGGTCAGGCTCTCGGCCATGCGCTTGGTGAGGGTGGTCACCAGCACGCGCCCGCCCTTTCCGGTGACCGTGCGGATCTCGCCCAGCAGGTCGTCCACCTGATCCCGCGCCGGGCGCACGATGATCTCCGGGTCGATCAGGCCGGTGGGGCGGATGATCTGCTCCACCACCTGCTCCGTGCGCTCCAGCTCGTAGGGGCCGGGGGTGGCGGAGACGTAGATGATCTGGTTCACCTTCTGTTCGAACTCGTAGAACTTCAGCGGGCGGTTGTCGTAGGCGGCGGGCAGGCGGAAGCCGTAGTCCACCAGCGTCTGCTTGCGGGCGAAGTCGCCGTTGTACATGGCGCGGATCTGGGGGATGGTCATGTGGCTCTCGTCCACCAGGATCAGCAGGTCCTTGGGGAAGTAGTCCAGCAGCGTGAACGGCGGCTCGCCGCTCTGGCGGCCGTCAAAGTAGCGGGAGTAGTTCTCGATGCCGTTGCAGTAGCCGATCTCCCGCAGCATTTCGATGTCGTAGCGCGTGCGCTGCTCCAGGCGCTGGGCCTCAAGAAGCCGGTCGTTGGCCTTCAGGTCTGCAAGGCGGTCGCGCAGGTCATTTTCGATCTGGGCGATGCAGCCCTCCAGCTTGTCCTTACTGATGGCGTAATGGCTGGCGGGGAAGAGGATGACGTGGGCCATGTGCCGCAGCACCCGCCCGGAGACGATCTCGATCTCGGAGATGCGCTCGATCTCGTCGCCGAAGAACTCCACGCGCACCGCCTTCTCCTGGCTGGCGGCGGGGATGATCTCCACCACGTCGCCCCGGACGTGGAAGGTGCCGCGCTCGGACTCAAAGTCGTTGCGGGTATACTGAATCTCCACCAGCCTGTGCAGCAGCTCCTCGATCTCCAGCTGCATGCCCTCGCGCAGGGACACGGACAGATCCTCGTACTCCGAGGGGTCGCCCAGGCCGTAGATGCAGCTGACCGAGGCCACGATCACCACGTCCCGGCGCTCCGCCAGCCAGCTGGTGGCGCTGTGGCGCATGCGGTCGATCTCGTCGTTGACGGCGCTGTCCTTCTCGATGAAGGTGTCCGTGGAGGGAATGTAGGCCTCCGGCTGGTAGTAGTCGTAGTAGGACACGAAGTAGCCCACGGCGTTGTCCGGGAAGAACTCCTGAAACTCGCCCGCCAGCTGGGCCGCCAGCGTCTTGTTGTGGGCGATCACCAGCGTGGGCCGGTTGGCTTTGGCGATGATGTTGGCCATGGTGAAGGTCTTGCCCGAGCCGGTGACGCCCAGCAGCACCTGGTGCTTCATGCCCTTCTTCAGACCCTCCGTCAGGGCCTCGATGGCCTGGGGCTGGTCGCCAGTGGGCGCGTAATCGGAGTGCAGATGGAACATGGACATGAAAAGACCCTCCCCGAATTCTCCCGCATTGCATATAAGTTCACTCCTTACATTATAGCACATATGCGGAAAAATGAAACGGGGGAGGGGAAACTTAAACGTGTGTTCGATTAGGCCCTGATCCGGCTGCGGCGGGGGCTGAGGTTGGCGCGCATTGCCCCGGTGACCGCGCCCACGGCGCTGCCCAGCAGCATCTCGCCCAGCATGTTGCCCACGGCGAAGCTGCCGCCGCCCAGCAGCACGTACATCGCATAGCCCAGCGCCATGTACAAAAGGGCGATCTCCACGCCGATCAGGAAGCCACGGGAGCCGCCCCGTGGCACGGCGGCGCAGGTGCCCAGCGCGATGGCCAGGAGCTTGACGAGCTGGTTGAGCACGGTCAGCAGGCGGTCGCTCATCTGAAGGTAGACCAGCGCGGCGGCCATGGCCAGCATGCAGACGAGGGTGAGGGCGACGGCGATCAGCAGGCCCTTCAGCAGCGAAAGAAGCGTGCGCTTGCGGGTTTTCGGCATGGAACTCCCTCCCGAACTGAGATTCTGCTGCATCCTATGCCGCCCATTGTGGAATTCATGCGGAAAACGCCGTGTGCAGGAGACAAAAGAATCCCCGGTCTCGCGTGGAGGCCGGGAATGATGGCAAAGCGCTATCTGCACTGGGTGCACACGCCGATGCCTGCGGAGTATTCGTTGGTGGACGCGCCGTAGAAGTAGCCCTGCACGGTGTCCATGTCGGAGGCGTAGCGCAGGGGATGCCCCTCCGGAATGTAGATGATGCCCACGACCATGGTGTTGCGGCAGTCGTCCGAGGCGACCATGCCGCTCTTGCGGCAGACCGTCACCGCGCGGTGCATGTTGCAGTAGGAGGTGGGGCGGCTGTCGGCGGTGTAGTAGTCGGTGTTCAGGGCGTAGCCGTTGACGTCGTTCTGGCAGGCGGCGGTGGGCAGCATGCCGGACACGCCGCACACCGTCTCCATGAACAGGCCGTAGTCCGAGGCGGAGCCGGACATGATGGCGCGGTCCACGGTGCAGCCGGTGAGGGTGTGCACCTGCTCCATGATCGCGGCCCAGAGCGGTGCGGCGGCGGTGGAGCCGGTGGCGCTGGACTCCAGCGGCTTGTAGTAGTCCGAGCCGATCCAGAGCGCCCCGGCGTAGTAGCCGGTCATGCCGGCGAAGGTGACGCCGATGTTGTTGGAGTTGGTGCCGGTCTTGCCCGCGACGGTGATGTCGGAGAACTTCGCGCGGGAGCCGGTGCCCTCCTCGGACACGCAGCCGATCAGGCAGTCCACCAGCTGGTAGGCGGTGGAGGGCTTAAACACCTGGCGGGTCTGCTGCACCTCGGTCACGTCGATGTACACCGTGCCGTCGGGGTTGAGCACCTGGGTGAAGGCGTAGGATTCCAGATAGGTGCCGCCGTTGGCGATCGCGCCGTAGGCGGTAGCCAGCTCGATCATCGATACGCCCGAGGAGCCCAGCGCGAGGCCCGCGCCGGTGGCCAGGATGTGATCGGGGTCGATGCCCAGCTTCAGCAGGTAGGTGACGGAGTTCTGGATGCCCACGTAGTCCATCAGCGCGTGGGCGGTGGAGGTGTTGTGGGACTTGTTGATGGCCACGCGCATGGATTCCACGCCGGTGAAGGAGTCGCCGGTGAAGTTGTTGGGATAGCCGTTTTCACTGTTCCAGCCCTCGATTTCAATTGGCAGGTTCAGCACCGGCGTGCCCGGCGAATAGCCCAGATCGAAGGCCGGGCCGTAGACCGACAACGGCTTCAGCGAGGAGCCCACCGGCATCTCCAATTGATAGGCGCGGTTGAGCTGCTTCTTCTGCACGGGCTCGCTGCGTCCGCCCACCACGGCGACCAGCTCGCCGGTGTGCCAGTTGATCACCGCCGCGGCGGCCTGGGGCTGCACCACGGTCAGGTACTCGCCGCCGCCCAGCGACGACTGGGTGGAGGAGTCGTTGGCGTAGCGCATGGATGGGTACTGGGTCCAGTTGGTGATGGTGTCCTGCACGGCGGACTGCACCTCGGGATCCAGGGAGGTGTAGATGATGTAGCCGCCGTTGCGCAGCTTGGTCTCCATGCTGCTGCGGTTGGAGGAGGTATCCTCCAGACCCTCGACGCGCAGCATCTTGGTGACCACGTCGTAGATGGAATACTCCACGTAGTAGGCGTTGTCGTACATGGCGTCGGAGGACGCGGTGGAGGTCTCCAGCACGTGGAGCTGCTCGGCCTTGGCGGCGTTGCACTCCTCCTCGGTGATCAGGCCCTGATCCAGCATCTCCTCGAGCACGTAGTTGGTGCGCTTGTCGATCAGCTCGGAGCTCTCGTAGACGTAGTAATTTCTGCGGGGGTTGTAGCGGTAGGGGTTGCGGATGATGGCCGCGATGCAGGCGCACTCGCGCAGGGTCAGCTCGCTGAGATCCTTGCCGAAGTAGTCCTGGGCCGCGATCTTCACGCCGTAGTTCGCGCCGCCCAGGTAGATCACGTTCAGGTAGGCCTCCAGGATCTCCTCCTTGGTCAGCTGCTCCTCCACCTGCAGGGCCAGGTAGGCCTCCTGCACCTTGCGCTTGTAGTTCTGGTCGGAATTGAGCAGCGTCAGCTTGACCAGCTGGCAGGTGATGGTGGACGCGCCCTGCAGGCTGCCGCCCGTCAGGTTGTTGAGCATCGCGCCGGCCATGCGCTTGATGTCCACGCCGTTGTGCTCCCGGAAGCGCGCGTCCTCGATGGCGATGACCGCGTTGATCAGCTGCTCGGGAATCTCCTCGTATTCTACGTAGATGCGGTTCTCCGAGCCCTTGAACTCGGTGACGAGGTTGCCGTTCTTGTCGTAGATGAAGGAGGTGAGGGACTGCGCGCCGATCTTTTCGATGTCCAGCTCCGGGCAGGTGTCCACCCAGGCCTTCGCCACGCCGCTCACAAGGCCCGCGGCGGCCAGCGAGATCAGCAGCACGGCGAACACCAGCATCTTCGCCGTCATCAGAAACACCGAAATCAGGAAATTCCGGTCGGATTCCCGGGGCTTGAAAAGTGCATATTTGAAACTCATATATCCTCCGAGTGTATCTCATGGTATAGCAAACTTATTATAGCACAGAAATTGGATGCGTACAGCGCAATTTGTTGGCATTTTGATGACCTGGACGGTTTTTTGCAGTTAAATGTTCGGATGAGATGTCGTGCGGCGCGGCGGATGCATAGGATGCTGAACCGGCGCGCAAAGGTCATGCCCCGTTCACAAATCTTGACAGGATTCTGTGCATATACTATAATATCCTTGGAGTAGCATAGGCTTATTCCGAATGAATTCTGGAATCGGACTTCGATGGGGAATCCATGTGACTGCAGCCTTTCGGGCGTGCAGCGCAGGTTCCCGAAGATGGAGGTTGGTACATATGTGCGGCATTGTTGGATACATTGGAAACGACCTGGCGGCGCCGATCCTGTTGGACGGTTTGTCGAAGCTGGAGTACCGCGGCTATGATTCCGCGGGCCTCGCGGTGCGCGATGGCGATAAGACCATCGAGATCGTGAAGGCGAAGGGCCGTCTGAAGGAACTGAAGGAAAAGACCGACGGCGGCATGGCGCTTAAGGGCAGCTGCGGCATCGGCCACACCCGCTGGGCGACCCACGGCGAGCCGTCCACGGAGAACGCCCATCCCCACCACAGCGATGACAACGCCGTGGTGCTGGTGCACAACGGCATCATTGAAAACTATCAGTTCCTGCGGGATAAGCTGGTGAAGAACGGCTACAGCTTCTACAGCCAGACCGACACCGAGGTCGCCACCAAGCTGATCGACTACTACTACAAGAAGTACAAGGGAGGCCCGGTGGAGGCCATCGCCCGCAGCATGATGCGCATTCGCGGCTCCTATGCCCTGGCGATCATGTTCAAGGACTACCCGGGCGAGATCTTCGCCACCCGCCGCGACAGCCCGATGATCATCGGCGTGGAGGGAGACGCGGCCTATCTGGCCTCGGACGTTCCGGCGATCCTGAAGTACACCCGCAGCGTCTACTACATCGACAACATGGAGATCGCCCGGCTGGGCAAGGGCACGGTGCGTTTCTGCACCGTGGACCAGGAGCCCATCGAGAAGCAGCCCGTGCAGATCACCTGGGACGCCGAGTCCGCCGAGCGGGCCGGCTTCGAGCACTTCATGATCAAGGAGATCCACGAGCAGCCCCGGGTGGTGACGGACACCATCAACTCCATCGTGCGCGAGGGCCGCGTGGATCTGAGCGAGGCGGGCATCAGCGAGGAGATGCTGCGCAGCTTCAGCCAGGTGCACATCGTGGCCTGCGGATCGGCCTACCACGTGGGCGTGGTCACGCAGTACGTGATGGAGGATCTGGCGCGGATCCCGGTGCGGGTTGACATCGCCTCGGAGTTCCGCTATCGGAAGCCGCTGCTCACGCCCGATTCCTTGGTGATCATCATCAGCCAGAGCGGTGAGACCGCCGACAGTCTGGCTGCGCTGCGCGAGGCGAAGAGCCAGGGCGTGCAGACCCTCGCCATCGTAAACGTCGTGGGCTCCTCCATCGCCCGTGAGGCCGATCATGTGATCTACACCTACGCCGGCCCGGAGATCGCCGTGGCCACCACCAAGGCGTACAGCACCCAGCTGATCGTGGGCTACCTGGTTTCCATTGAGCTTGCCCATGCCCGGGGACAGATCGGCGATGGAGAATATGACCGCCTGATCGCCGAACTGAAAACGCTCCCGGAGAAGATTGAGCGCGTGATCGAGGACAAGGAGCGCATCCAGTGGTTCGCGGCCAAGTTCTCCAACGCCCGGGAGGCCTTCTTCATCGGCCGCGGCATCGACTATGCCATCAGCCTGGAGGGCAGCCTGAAGATGAAGGAGATCAGCTACGTGCACTCCGAGGCCTACGCCGCCGGCGAGCTCAAGCACGGCACCATCAGCCTGATCGAGAACGGCACGCTGGTGATCGGCATCCTCACCCAGGAGGCGCTGTACGAGAAGATGATCAGCAACATGGCCGAGTGCAAGAGCCGCGGCGCATACCTGATGGGCATCACCAACTACGGCAACTACAACACCGAGGACACGGCGGACTTCACCGTGTACATCCCCAAGACGGATCCCCACTTCACCGCCAGCCTGGCGGTCATTCCGCTGCAGCTGCTCGGCTACTACCTGAGCATCACCAAGGGTCTGGACGTGGATAAGCCCCGCAACCTGGCCAAGAGCGTGACGGTGGAATAAGCCGACAACAAGTAGGGCGGGATGCCCTCATCCCGCCGCATGAGAAAATGGGGCCGTCCCAATACGACAGGTAGGGCGGGGTGCCTTCACCCCGCCGCACAGCAAAAGTGGAGCTGCCTCAATATGACAAGTAGGGCGGGGTGCCTTCACCCCGCCGCACAGCAAAAACGAAGCCGTCTCAAAACGTGGAACGTGTTTTGAGACGGCTTCGTTTTGTATGCCGATTTCAGCCTCGCAGGTACTCCAGAATCTCGGCGGCGTTGGTGTCGGGCTTGACCTTGGGCATCACCTTTTCGATGCGGCCGTCGGGGCCGATGACGTAGGTGCAGCGCACGGTGCCCATGCTCACCTTGCCGTAGTTCTTCTTCTCCTGCCACGCGCCGTAGGCCTCGATCACCTTGTGCTCCGGGTCGGAGAGCAGGATGAAGGGCAGGTTGTACTTCTCGGCAAAGCGCTGGTGGGAGGCGACGGAGTCCTTGCTCACGCCGATCACCACCGCGTCGAGCGCGCGGAAGCCTTCGTATGCGGCGGCGAAGGCGCAGGCCTGGCGGGTGCATCCGGGGGTGTTGTCCCGGGGATAGAAGTAGAGCACGACCCGCTTTCCGGCGAAGTCGGACAGGCGCACGTCGTTGCCGTCCTTGTCCTGAAGGGTAAAGTCCGGGGCGATGGAATTGATTTCAAGCATAGCTGACGACCTTCCTTTTGTAAGTATCTGTCTATATATCCACCAAAACGGAGACTTGGAAACGCCTTAAAGCAAGATCAGGCGATTTTTACAGGTTGCTCTCCCTGCGGCTCACGTTTCTGCGCAGGGCGTTTCCGAGGTTGGTGATGCACAGCATGGTGACCACCAGGAATGCGCCGGGGGTGAGGATGATCCACCACGCGCCGGAGCTGAGCGCCTTCTCCGAGAGGGACAGCATGCTGCCCCAACTGATGACCTCCAGCGGAAGTCCGATGCCCATGAAGCTGAGCGTGGACTCGGCAACGATGGCGCTGCGCACGTTCATGATGACCATGAACATGATGGAGGAGAAGAAGTTCGGCGCAAGGTGCTTCCACAGGATGCGGAAGAAGCCCGCGCCCATGCAGCGGGCGGCGATGACGTGCTCGCTGTTGCGGATGCGCCGCACCTCCGTGCGCACGACCTTGGCGATGCTCGTCCAGCCCGTCACGCCGATGACCAGCGAGATGCTTAAAACGTTCGCCTTGCCCAGAATCGCCTGAATCAGCACCACCAGCAACAGGCTCGGGATGCTCAGCACGATCTCCGTAAAGCGCATCAGCAGATCGTCCAGCCATTTCGGGGCCAGGCCGCTCACGGAGCCGAACACCACGGCGATGGTCGTGGAGATCAGCGTGGCCAGAAAGCCGATGCACAGCGAGATGCGCCCGCCGTACCAGATCATGGAAAACACGTCCCGGCCCATGGTGTCGGTGCCGAACCAGAATTCGGAGCTGGGCGCGTGGGTGTAGTTGAACAGATCCATGTAGGAGGGATCCTTCGGGATGAACAGCTCGCAGCACAGGCAGCCCAGCACGATGACGGCCAGCACGATCAGCGACGGCAGCGGCAGGCTGCGGCGATGCCTGCGCTCCGACTTTGCTGCGGGGGCGCTGCGGATGCCCACCATGGCAAATCTATCTTCCAACTTCCGTCACCTCCGAGGTCTCCACGAGCTCATTTTCCTTCATGCGCGGGTCGATGCGCTCGTTGATGATCTGCGCCGCCAGATTGAACAGGATCACGATGGCCCCCGAGAGGATGCACAGCACCATCAGCAGGTTGTAGTCCTGATAGCGGGCGCTCTCGTAGGACAGCGTGCCGATGCCGGGGTAGGAGAACACCGTCTCGATGATGTAGGTGCCGCCGAGGATGTGGGGCACGGAGATGGCCATGATGCTCAGGTAGGAGGGGATGATGTTGCGCAGGCAGTGTTTGAACATCACCTGACGCTTGTTCAGTCCCTTGGACTTGGCCAGCAGCACGTACTCCGCGCGGATTTCCTCCAGCAGCTTGTTGCGGATCATGTAGGCGTAGTACCACAGGTGGTTGAGCACCGCCACCGTCAGCGGCAGGATCAGGTGCAGGATGCGGTCGCCGATATCATTGGAATTGCCCACCGAATACGCGCCGCTGCTGGGCAGCCAGCGCAGATTTACCGCGAACACCAGAATCAGCACCAGCGACAGCCAGAACTCGGGGATGCAGCTGACCACCGTGCCGACCTTGCAGAGAATCCGGTCGGGCCAGCGATCCTCGAACCAGGCGCAGAGGATGCCCAGTCCCAGCGCCAGCGAGAAGATCAGTATGAAGCCGATTCCGCCCAGAATCAGCGTGTTCACCGCGCGGCCACCGATGACCTCCAGCACGTCCGTCTTGTACTTAAAGGAGATGCCGAAGTCGCCGCGCAGCGCGCCCTGAAGCCAGCGCAGGTACTGCACGTGGATGGGCTCGTTCAGGCCCAGCTTCTCCTCGGCCCAGGCGCGCTCCTCGGGCTTCATCTTCTCCACCCGGTCGCCGTAGTAGGAGACCAGGGGGTCGCCGGGGGCGAGGCGGGCGATGTAGAAGGTGATTACGGAGAGCAGCAGCACGCTGAGCAGAAAGATCAGCAGCTTCTGCCCGTAGTAGAGCCAGGGATTCTTGCGCATCATGCGCCGCCTCCCCTCTGAAAGACGTAGTGGTCGGGCGCAACCTCGACGAGCGCGCCCTCCCGGTCGAACTGCGCCGGATCGAAGGAATGCAACGTCCGAGCGCGCTCCCGCCGGGGATCGGGAATCGGGATCGCCGAGAGCAGCGAGCGGGTATAGGGGTGGCGCGGATCGTCGAACAGCTCCTGCGTGGGGGCCAGCTCCACCAGCTTTCCGCGGTACATCACGCCCACGCGGTCGCAGAGGTAGCGCACCACCGCCAGATCGTGGGCGATGAACAGGAAGGTGAAGCCGTGCTCATCCTGCAAGTGCTTGAACAGGTTGATGATCTGCGCCTGGATGGACACGTCCAGCGAGGCGATGGGCTCGTCCGCCACCAGCAGCTCCGGCTCCATGGACAGCGCCCGTGCGATGGCCACGCGCTGACGCATGCCGCCGGACAGCTCCGGGGGATACTTGTCCAGATACGTGGGGTCGAGGCCCACGTACTTCAGCTGGAACTCGGCCTCCGCGCGCAGGGTGCCGCGCTTGGGGTGGATGTGGTGGATGGCCATGGGCTCGGCGATGATGTCCGCCACGGTCATGTGCTGGTTCAGGCTCGAGGTGGAGTCCTGAAAGATCAGCTGCCGGGTGGTCTGGAGCATCCTCCGGTTTGCACGGAACTGCTTCGGATCGCACACGTCCACGCCCTTGTACAGGATCCTGCCCTCCGTGGGCTTCAGCACGTTCATCGCGCAGCGCGCCACCGTGGACTTGCCCGAGCCGGACTCGCCCACCAGACCGAGGATCTCGCCCCGGCGGAGCTGGAAGCTCACGTTGTCCACCGCGCGGATGGCGGCGCTGCGGGAGAGCTTGAAGCAGTGGGTCAGGTGCTGTACGTCCAGCAGAATCTCAGCCATGATATCCACCTCCCACGGGGGGCGCGACCTTCGGCGCGCGCTTATCCAGCAGCCAGGTTGCGGCGAAGTGGGTGGGGGAGAGCTGGAACATCGGCGGTTCCTCCTCGTAATCGATGGCCAGCGCGTACTCGTTGCGGCAGGCGAAGGCGTCGCCCGCCGGGGGATCGATCAGCGACGGCGGCATGCCGGGGATGGTGTAGAGGGGTTCACCCCGCTGGGCGTAGGCCGGCAGCGAGCGCATCAGTCCCCAGGTGTAGGGGTGGCGCGGGTCATAGAAGATCTCCTCGGTGGTGCCGATCTCCACGATCCGCCCGGCGTACATCACCGCCACCCGGTCGGCCACCCGGGCAACCACGCCCAGATCGTGGGAGACCAGCACCGTGGCAGTGCCCAGCTTCTGCTGGATGTCCCGCAGAAGATCGAGAATCTGCGCCTGTATGGTCACGTCCAGCGCCGTGGTGGGCTCGTCCGCGAACAGGATGCGGGGGTTGGAGGCCAGCGCGATGGCCAGCACGCTGCGCTGGCGCATGCCGCCGGAGAAGTTGTAGGGGTACAGGCCATAGCGCTGCTCCGGCTGGTCGATGCCCACCAGCTCCATTAGCTCGATGACCCTCTTGTGTACAGCATCCCGACTCATGCGGCGGTTGTGCACCCGCACCGCCTCGGCGATCTGTTCGCCAATGGCGATGGTGGGATTCAGGCTGGTCATGGGATCCTGAAACACCATGGAGAACAGCTTGCCCCGCAGGCGCTCCATGTCCCGGGGGCGGTAATTGGTAATGTCCACGCCGTCCACCAGAATGCTGCCGCCCTTGATGCGCGCGTCCTTGCGCAGCAGCTTCATGATCGCCTTGCACAGCACGCTCTTGCCCGAGCCGGACTCGCCCACGACGGCCAGCACCTCACCCTCGTGCAGGGTGAAGGACACGTCCCGCACGGCCTGCAATTCGCCCCGGGGCGTGTCAAAGCTGACGCTGAGATTTTTCACTTCCAACAGTTCTGCCATAGTGCTCCTCGATACAGGAAGGCCCGCGACCGTCTCCGATCGCGGGGAATCCGTGATTTCATGGTTCGGATGCGAGGGCTCAGTCCTCCAGCGTCCATTCGGCCACGTTCCAGAAGATGCCCACGCCGTGGTGGCCCAGAATCGTGTCGGGATCGATGCCCTTGAGCCTGGATGTGGCCACGTAGTCCGCGTCGATGTAGCAGATGAAGGCGTAGGCCGGGTCGTTGGACAGCTCGATCTGGAAGTTGGCGTAGGCCTCGGCGCGCGCCGCCGGGTCGTCGCTCTCCCGGGCCTCGATCAGGTACTGATCCACCAGCGCGTTGGAGTAGCCGGAGTAGTTCGCGCCCTTGTCGGTGCCGAAGACCTTGTAGGTATGGTCGTCCGCGTCAAAGGGACTGCCCCAGCCGATGAGGTAGGCCATCTGTCCGCCCCAGTCCACCTTCTCGGGGATCTCCACGGAGCAATTGATTCCCACCTGCCGCAGCATCTGGGCCGCAGCCTGGGCGATGTCCACGCGCACCTGATCACCCGCGCCGACGCTGATGACGAAGCCGATCTCCTGTCCGTCGCGCTCGTAGAAGCCATTGGCGTTCAGCGTGCAGCCGGCCTCCTCCAGTATGGCGCGCGCGCGGTCGGGGTCGTAGTCGTAGTGTTCAACGTCCTCGTAGTTGTATTCGTTGCGCTGCAGCGGGCCGTAGGCCACGATGCCGTGCCCCAGAATCACCGCGTCCACGATGGCCTGACGGTCGATGGCGCAGCAGATCGCCGGGATGAGGTCCTTGTTCTCCGTCCAGTAGGGATTCCAGAAGTTGAACAGGATGCCGCGATAGTCGCTGGTCTCCATGCGGTAGACCGTGTAGGCTTCATCATTTGCGAAGTTCTCCGCGTCCTTGGGGGTCAGCAGCGCCAGATCCAGCTCATCGGTCTTCATCTGCATGGCCTGGGCGTTGTCGTCGGGCACGATCTTGAAAATGATGCGCTCGATGTTGGGCACTCCCTTGAAGTAGTCCTCGTTGCGCACAAGGATGATGGCCTGACCCTCGTCCCAGCTCTCCAGTTTGTAGGGGCCGGTTCCGACCGGATTGCGGAAGAAAGAGGAGGACTGCATGTCCTCACCCTCCAGCAGGTGCTTGGGCAGGATGGCCATGGTCATGTAGTCCAGGAAGGCCGCGTTGGGGGCGGTCAGGCGGAAGGAAACGGTATTTTCGTCGAGCACCGTGATCTCCGCCACGTCCTCGTAGTTGGGGGCGTTTTCGGAGCCGTTCTCGGGATCCATGATCGCCTCGATGGTGAACTTCACGTCCTCGGCGGTGAAGGCCTTGCCGTCGTGCCACTTCACGCCCTCCTCCAGATGGAAGGTGTAGGTGAAGCTCTCTTCATCGTAGTCCCAGGACTTCGCCAGACAGGGAACCACCTGGTTGTCGCCGTCGTGGGCGGTCAGGCCGTTGAAGATCAGAATGTTGATCTCGCCGTGCTCGTCCATGGCGGGGTTGATGCGGGTGTAGTCGCCGGACGCGTAGGTCAGCGTGTTGTTGCTCGTCTCCGCCAGCGCCGCACATGCGAGCGTCAGCGCAAGGATCAGCAGCAGGCTCAAAAATCTCTTCATTTGAATGCCCTCCGTGTGTTTCAGCTTGTAAGGGCATTGTAGCAGATACACGGCGGTTCCACAAGCTGGGCGGGGGGATGCAAAATGCATGTTTTCACATTCAATTAACAAATATCGAAGGAGCTGCATCAGAATGCTTTGAGATCGTCCCAAGATAATCGTAGGGCGGGGTGCCCTCACCCCGCCGCACAGAAATTGTAGAGCTGCCTCAAAACAGCAAAAGAGTTTTGAGACAGCTCATTTCGGAAGGAAATGCTTATTCCTCCGCAGGCAGGTCGACCTTGATCTTCAGGGTCTCCAGCTGATCCGGGCGCACGTCGGCGGGGGTCTCCATCATCAGGCAGTTGGCGCTGGTGGCCTTGGGGAAGGCGATGATGTCGCGCAGGCTGTCGCTGCCGGTGAGCAGCATCACAAGACGGTCGATGCCGAAGGCCAGGCCGCCGTGCGGCGGCGCGCCGTACTTGAACGCGTCGAGCAGGAAGCCGAAGCGGTGGTGGGCCTCTTCGTCGGACAGGCCGATCATCTCGAACATCTGGGCCTGAAGGTCGGCGCGGTGGATGCGGATGGAGCCGGAGGCCAGCTCGATGCCGTTCATCACCAGGTCGTAGGCGCGGGAGCGGATCTTCTCCTTTTCGCCGTCCATGTGGCAGTTGTCCTCCTCGTACCAGCTGGTGAAGGGATGGTGGGCGGCCACATAACGCTGCTCCTCCTCGCTGTACTCGAACAGCGGGAACTCGGTAACCCAGAACAGGTTGTACTTGCCCTCGTCGATCAGGCCCTTGCGCTTGGCGATCTCGCAGCGCAGCGCGCCCAGACTCTGCCAGACGACGGCCTTCTTGTCCGCGCCGAAGAACACGATGTCGCCGGGCTCGGCGTTCATCTCCGTGCGCACGATCTCGATCATCTCGGGGGTCATGAACTTGTTGAAGGAGGACTTCACGTTGCCGTCGGCGGTGAAGGTCATGTAGGGCAGGCCCTTGGCGCGGTAGGTCTTGACGAACTCGGCCAGGGAGTCGATCTCCTTGCGGGTCATGGAGGCCAGACCCTTGGCGTTGATGGCCTCCACGCGGCCACCCTCTGCGATGGCGTTGTCGAAGACCACGAAGCCGCTGTTTGCCAGCTTGTCCGTCAGGTTCTTCAGGCGCATCTCAAAGCGGGTGTCGGGCTTGTCGGAGCCGTAGTTCTCCATGGCGTAGTCCCAAGTCATGCGGGGCAGGGGCAGCTGAAGCTCCACGCCCTTGACCTCCCTGAAGATGCGGGCGAACACGCCCTCGACCACGGCGTAGATGTCCTCCTCGTCGATGAAGGACATTTCGATGTCGCACTGGGTGAACTCCGGCTGGCGGTCGGCGCGGTTGTCCTCGTCGCGGAAGCAGCGGGCGATCTGGTAGTACTTGTCAAAGCCCGCAAGCATCAGCAGCTGCTTGTAGATCTGGGGGCTCTGGGGCAGGGCGTAGAAGGTGCCGGGATGCAGGCGGCTGGGCACCAGGAAGTCGCGCGCGCCCTCGGGCGTGGACTTGGACAGGATGGGGGTCTCCACCTCGGTGAAGCCCTGCTCGTCCAGTGCGCGGCGGATGCAGGACACCACCTTGGAGCGCACGCGCAGCTTCTCCTGCATGGAGGGGCGGCGCAGATCCAGATAGCGGTACTTCAGGCGCACCAGCTCGTTCTCGTCGGCCTTGTCGTCGATGTAGATCGGCGGGGTCTCGCTCTTGTTGAGCAGCACCGCGTCGCGCACCACGACTTCGATCTCGCCGGTCTTGAGCTCGCGGTTGATGGCGCTCTCGTCGCGCAGGCGCACCTCGCCCTGCACGGTCAGCACATACTCGCTTCTCAGGCTCTGGGCCAGAGAGAGCAGCTCGGGGGAGCAGTCGTTTCCGTCAAAGACCAGCTGCACCAGACCCTCGCGGTCGCGCAGCCAGACGAACACCAGTCCGCCCAGGTCACGGGTGCGCTGCACCCAGCCGGAGAGATGCACGGTCTGACCGGCCATTTCACGGGTCAGCAGGCCGCAGTAATGATCGCGCTTGTGGGAAAGCATATGGAATTCCTCCTAATAATGAATGTTGTTTTTACTTCGTCAGGCGTGCGACGATCTCGCCGCGCGCAATTTCTTCCTCGGCGCTGTTTGCCATGTCGCGCAGCTTGACCACGCCCTTTTCGAGCTCGTCGCCGGCCAGCACGATGACCTTCTTCACGCCCAGCTTGTTGGCGTATTTGAACTGGGCCTTCATGCTGCGGGCGGCGTGATCCAGATCGGCCTTGAGGCCCGCGTCGCGCAGCTCGCGCACCAGCTTCACGCCCTCCAGCCGCGCCTCGTCGCCCAGCGTGACCACGAACGCGTCGTAGAGCTCGGGCGCTGCGGGGGCGATGCCGCGCAGATCCTGCACCATCAGCATGCGCTCGATGCCCATGCCGAAGCCCATGCCGGGGGTGTCAGGGCCGCCCAGCTCCTTCACCAGGCCGTCGTAGCGGCCGCCGCCGCAGACGGTCAGGTTCCCCTGAGGAGTCTCGGTGATGATCTCGAACACGGTCTTGGTGTAGTAGTCCAGGCCGCGCACGATGCGGGGATCGATCTCGTAGGCGATGCCCAGCGCCTCCAGATACTTCTTCAGCTTCTCGAAGTGCTCCGCGCAGTCGGGGCAGAGGTTGTCCAGCATGGCGGGCGCGTCGGTCAGCTTCTCCGCGTCCTCCTTGCAGTCCAGAATGCGCAGCGGATTGCGCTCGTATCTCTCCTGGCAGGTCTTGCACAGCGTGGGCAGCTTGGGCGCAAGGTACGCCTTCAGCTTCTCGTGATAGGCCTTTCTGCACTCCGGGCAGCCGATGGAGTTAATGCTCAGCTTGAGGTCGTGGATGCCATTGGCCTCCAGCATGCGGATGGCCATCTGGATGATCTCCGCGTCCAGGCTCGCGTCCTTCGCACCAAAGACCTCGATGCCGTTCTGGTGGAACTGGCGCAGGCGGCCGGACTGAGGCTTCTCGTAGCGGAAGCAGGGGCAGGCGGCGTAGTAGAGCTTGCAGGGCAGGCTCTCGTTCAGGTGGCCCTCGATGAAGGCGCGCACCGCGCCCGCAGTGCCCTCGGGCTTGAGGGTGATGGAGCGATGGCCCTTGTCCTCGAAGGTGTACATCTCCTTCTGCACCACGTCGGTGGTGTCGCCGACGCCGCGCTGGAACAGCTCGGTGTGCTCGAAGATGGGCGTGCGGATCTCCCGGTAGCCCGCCTCGGCGCAGATGCGGCGCATGTTTTCATCGATGATCTGCCATCTGTAAGCGTCCTGGGGCAGCATATCCAGCGTGCCCTTGGGTGCCTGGGTCAGCATAGTCTTATCCCTCCCGATCAAAATAAAAAAGACCCCGTCCCAATGTAGGGGCGAAGGTTTCGCGGTGCCACCCTGCTTGAACATGCATTTCGCACATTCCACTCAATGCCGGTAACGCTGGCAGCGCCGCAAACGCGGATGCTCCGGGCTGTCCTTCACCGATCCTCCGTGCGAACGCTTACAGCCAGCGGCGCTCTTCTCTTTGGCACATCTGAAGCGGCTACTCTTCCCATCATCGCAAATCCATTTGTTACTGCCATTATACGGCGCGCGGTCAGGAATGTCAAGAAAATCGGAGAAACTTAAAACATGTGCGCGAATGCGGCGGAGACACTTGTGTTTTTCGACGTTTTCCGCTATGATAACATCGGAGCGTGATACAACATGACGGAGAGACTCTATTACGACGATTCCTATCTGACCGAATTCGACGCGGAGGTTGTGCGCGCGGAGCTGCGAAACGGCAAAAACATCGTTGCGCTGAACCGATCCGCGTTCTATCCCACCTCCGGCGGACAGCCCTACGACACCGGAACGATCAATAATGCGCATGTCACGGACGTGTTCGTGGACGCGGACGGCGAGGTCTGGCACGAGCTGGACGCGCCGCTGTGCGTGGGCGAAGCGGTGCACGGGCGCATCGACTGGGCGCGGCGCTGGGACCACATGCAGCAGCACGGCGGCGAACACATGATCGCAGGGGCGGTGTACAAGCTGACCGGTGGCATGACCATCGGCCTGCACCTGGGCGCGGAGGTCTCCAGCATCGACGTGCAGTTTGCCGACGGCTCGACCCACATGGACGCGGAGCTGATCGCGCAGATCGAGGACTATGTCAACGAGCGCATTCAGATGGACGCGCCCATCCGCTGCTGGTTCCCGGACGCGGATGAACTGGCCTCGCTTCCGCTGCGCAAGAAGCCCACGGTGAAGGAGCATGTGCGCATCGTGGCCATGGGCGACTTCGAGATGGTGGCCTGCGGCGGCACGCACCCCAGCTCCACCGGGCAGATTGGGCTGGTGAAAATCGTCTCCGCCGCGCCGGAGCGTGGCAAGCTGAGGCTGAGCTTCGTCTGCGGCATGCGGGCGTACCGGGATTATCGCCAGAACTACAACTGCGCCTGGGCGGCGGCGAACCTGCTGAGCACCCGCCCGGAGAAGCTGCCGGAGCTGCTGGAGAGCACACTGCAGCGCCTGAAGGACGCGGAGCGGGAGCTGAACCGGCTGCGCAGGGAGCGCCTGCTGGAGAGCATCCCCGCAATGCTGGAGCGTGCGGAAGCGCTGCCGGGCGGCGGGAAGCTGGTGTGCGAACTTGCGGACTGCGACGCCGCGGCGCTGAAGGAGCTTGCGTCGAAGCTGATCGAAGAAAGCGGCGTGGTTGCGCTGCTGGGCGCAAAGAATGGCGACAGGTGCAATTTCGTGTTCGCCCGGAGCACGGATCTGGAGCTTGCGATGGGCAAATTGCTGTCCGAGGCGGCGAAGCCGCTGGGCGGCAAGGGCGGCGGACGGCCGGACTTTGCCCAGGGCGGCGGCCCTGCGGAGGTGCTGGACGCGGCGCGGGCGATGCTGATGGAGGGAGGAACGGCATGATTCCGAAATTCAAGGCGGCGCTGTTCGACATGGACGGCACGCTGCTGTGCACCATGCGCTACTGGCGCTTCACGACGCTGGAGGTGCTGCTGGCCCACGATATCATCCCCACGGCGGAGCAGCTGTCCCAGATGTATTCCACCTCGAGCCGCAGGCTGTGCATGCAGATTCTGGCGGAGCGCGGCCTGGAGCTGGATCAGAAGGACGTCATCCGGGAGATGGAGGGCTACATGCACCGCCACTACCTCCACGATGCGCACGCGAAGCCGGGGGTGGGGGAGTACCTGGCGAAGCTGCGGAATGCGGGCATTCCCATGTGCGTGGCCACAGGATCGCCCCGGGAGTATGCCCGGGACGGCCTTGTGCGTCTGGGCCTTGCGCAGCACTTCGAGTTCATCACCGACGGCTACGAGTTCGGCATGGACAAGCACGATCCGGCCTTCTTCCGCCTGATGGCGCAGAAGCTGGGCGTGGAGACGGGGGAGATGTGCGTGTTTGAGGACGCACTCTACTCCATCAAATCCGCGAAGGCAGCGGGATGCCCGGTCATGGCCATCCTTGATCCGGCCTATCAATATGACTGGGAGGAGATCAAGGCGCTCTCCGATTATTGGTTCACAAGCTACAGCGAGTTGCTCTAACCCAAAACGAAACCCCGGCTGCATTCGCAGTCGGGGTCAATGTATGCATTCATCAGGCCTGTTCGGCGTGCTCCTCGGCGGGCTTGGGCACCACGCGAACCTCGGTTGCGCGGCGCTTCTCGGCCTTCTCCACGGTCACGATCAGATTGTCGCACTCGAAGCTGTCGCCGGCCTTGGGGAAGCGTCCCAGCTCCTCGCGCACCCAGCCGTTGACCGTCACCGGATCGTACTCCTTGTGGATGTCGAACAGCTCCAGCATGTCGTCCAGGTTCGCGCCGCCATCCACCAGATAGCCGCCGTCCGGCAGCGCCCGGTACTCCTCCACGACCTCGTCGTGCTCGTCCCAGATCTCGCCGACCAATTCTTCGAGGATGTCCTCCATGGTCACGATGCCCTGCACGCCGTCGTACTCGTCCACGACCACGGCCATGTGACTCTTGGTCTTCTGCAGGAGCTTCAGCAGGTCGGAGACCTTGGTGTTCTGCATCACGTAGGTGGGCGTGCTCATCAATTCGCGCACCGGAATCTTGCCCCGGTTGGCGTAGAAGTCCTTCTCGTGCAGGATGCCCACGATGTTGTCCACCGTCTCCTGGTACACCGGCAGGCGGGAGTAGCCGCTCTCCTGAAAGAGATCGGAGATTTCGTCGTCGCTGGCCCCCAGCTCCATGGCCTGAATTTCCACGCGGGGCGTGAGAATCTCCTCCACGTCCACGTCGGTGAACTCGATGGCGGATTTGATCAATTCGCTCTCGTGCGCGTCGATGCCGCCCTCGTTCTCGGCCTCCTCGACGATGGTGATCAGCTCCTCTTCGGTGTAGCCCCGGTCCTCCGCAGGCTTCACCACCTTGCCGATCAGCTTCTGCCAGCAGCCCAGCAGCCAGTTCAGCGGGGTGAACAGCTTCGTCAGCGCGAACAGCACCGGATAGAACTTCATGGCGATGGTCTCGGCGTGCTCCTTGGCGATGTTCTTGGGGGTCACCTCGCCCACCAGCAGGATCACCACCGTGATGACCAGCGTGGAAACCGTCACGCCCTTGTTGCCCAGCGCCCGCACAAACAGCACGGTGGCCAGCGAGGACGCGAGGATGTTGACGATGTTGTTGCCGATCAGAATCGACGAAAGCAGGCTCTCATAGCGCTCCGCCAGCTTCAGAACCTTGGCGGCCCGCGCGTCTCCGTCCGCAGCCATGCGCTTCATGCGCACCAGATTCAGCGATGTGTAAGCCGTCTCCGACGCCGAAAAGAACGACGAACACAGCACCAGGAAAACCAGTGCAATGATGGTACTTAAATCGCCCGTGTCCATTTAGGACCTTCACTCTCCCTTTTCTTCATTCACGTCATACTCGTGCAGCAGCTTCATGATGGTCTCATCCTCGATGAAGACCTGCTCAATCAGATCGCGGCACGCCGCATAGGCCGAATGAGGCACATAGAAGCTGTAGACCTCGCGCATCATGCCCACCTGAGCCGCCAGCGCGCCGCCGACCATCCCCTGCTTGTAATAGGGGATGCCGCTCTCTGCTAGAATCGGCTCCACCAGCATGGCCTGCATGGCCGTCAGCACGATCAGCAGCACCGGCTCGTTGTCCTCCGGCGCGCGCAGATGCTTCCGACTGCCGCACTTGGGGCAAACGTCCTTGCAGAGCACGTGACACCTGGTGCAGATCATATGCAAATCACCTCATTCTATGCCATTATACACAACAAACGTTAAACCAGTATGAATTCAGACAACTGATAAAGCCAGCAAACGCAAAAATGCCATGTGCACGTAAGAAATGGGTAGGCATTTTTGCTTACTGTGTCAGCTGCGGCAAGAAATTGCGGTCACTTACGTTTATGTAAGCTCCCTTATTTATTGCCTTGCTTCCTTGTCTTGCAGGCTTTCTCAGCGTCTGGGGGATATTGGAAAAAATTCAGGCAGGCAATTTGCCTGCGCAAACTGCCTGCCTGAAATTGGGTTTCTTGGGGATTATACGCCGCGGCGCTCGTTGCGGAGCTTCTCGGCGGTGGTGGGATTGGTCACGCGCACATGGCCCGGCAGCGGAACGATCTTTGCATCGATCGCGTCCAGGATCCAGCTCGGCTGCGGGAAGAAGGCCTCCTCCAGCTCGTGTGCGGGGGTGATCCAGTTCCTGGAGGCCACAACTGCCGGCGGTGCATCGAGCTCGTCGAAGGCCATCTCGGTCACGTTGCGGGCGATTTCGGAGGCGAAGGAGCCGCGCTCGCAGGCGTCGGTGACGATCACCAGGCGGCCGGTCTTCTTGACGCTCTCCAGAACGGTCTCATAGTCGAAGGGAACCAGCGTGCGGGCGTCGATGACCTCGGCCTCCATGCCGTACTTCTCCTTCAGCTCGTCGGCGGCCTTCAGCGCGCGATACAGCACCGCGCCCATGGTCAGGATGGTGATGTCCTTGCCGGCGCGCTTCACATCGGCCTTGCCGAAGGGGATCTCATAGTACTCCGCCGGAACGCCGCCCTCGTGGAACTGCTCGCCGACGTCGTAGATGCGCTGGGACTCGAAGAACACGACCGGGTCGGTGCCCACCAGAGCGGAGGCCATCAGGCCCTTCGCATCGTAGGGGGTGGCCGGGAAGGCGATCTTCAGGCCCGGGATGTGGGCGGTCAGGCTGGTCCAATCCTGAGAGTGCTGTGCGCCGTACTTGGAGCCGACGGACACGCGCAGGGTCACGGGCATCTTGATGATGTCGGCGGACATGGCCTGCCACTTCGCCATCTGGTTGAACACTTCGTCACCGGCGCAGCCCAGGAAGTCGCAGTACATCAGCTCGACCAGCGCGCGGCCGCCAGCCATGGCGTAGCCGACTGCGCTGCCGACGATGGCGGACTCGGAAATCGGGCTGTTGAACAGGCGATGATACGGCAGGGCCTCGGTCAGTCCGCGATAGACCGCGAACGCGCCGCCCCAGTCGCGCACGTCCTCACCGTAGGAGACGAGGGTGGGATCCTTGTAGAAGCGGTCGACAATGGCCTCGAACAAACCGTCGCGCAGCTGATACACCTTGTTCTTGGAGACGGGCTTGCCATTGGCATCGATGCCGAAGCGCTCCTTCTTGGCGATGGCCTGCACGCGCGGAATCTCGCTCATGGGGATGTTGACGTCCGGCTCCGCGTCGGAGAAGGCCTCGACGTGGCCGTTGGTGAACATCATGTCGGCGATGGCGTCCGGATCGGCCTCCAGGTTCATGCGGGGAGAGATCTCCTCGTCGATGGCCAGCTTGAAGTTGCGGAAGTTGACTTCCTTGACGTGCTCGACGATCTTGTCCAGCTCCTCGGCGGTGGCAACGCCCGCGTCGATCAGCTGCTGGCGATACGCCGGGATCGGATCCTGCGCCTTCCAGGCCTCGATCTCCTCCTGCGTACGGTAGGAAGAGGAATCCGACGGGGAGTGGCCGCAGAAGCGGTAGGTCACGACGTCGATCAGCACCGGGCCCTTGCCCTCTTCGGCGATCTTCTTCTTGCGGCCGTAGCACTCGATCACGGCCAGCGGGTTGAAGCCGTCCACGCGCTCGGCGTTCATCTGGTTGGGGTTGAAGCCCGCGCCCATGCGCGCCGGGAAGTCGTAGGCCATGGTCTCGCCGCGGGTCTGGCCGCCCATGCCGTACTGGTTGTTCAGGATGGTGAAGATGACCGGCAGGCCGCCCTTCATGTCATCGCGCCACAGCTCGTTCAGCTGGCCCATGCCGGCCATGTTCAGCGCCTCGAGCACCGGGCCGCGGCCCAGAGAACCGTCGCCGATGTTGGCGATGGCAACGCCCTTCTTGCGGTTGACCCTCTTGTACAGCGCAGCGCCCATGGCGATGGTGCCGGAGCCGCCGACGATGGCGTTGTTGGGATAGATGCCGAAGGGGGTGAAGAAGGTGTGCATGGATCCGCCGAGGCCGCGGTTGAAGCCGGTCTCACGGGCGAAGATCTCTGCCATTGCGCCGTAGAGCAGGAAGTCGATGGCCAGATCCTTCACGGTGGCGTGGTCGAACTTCTCCACGACCGCCAGGGTCTTGCCGTCCAGGAAGCTCTTCATGACGTTCATCAGTTCCTCGTCGGACAGCTTCTCGATGGCGGACAGGCCCTTGGCCAGGATGTCAGAGTGGGCGCGGTGGGAGCCGAAGATCATGTCGTCCACGTCCAGGTGGAAGGCTTCGCCGACAGCGGCGGCTTCCTCGCCGATGGACAGATGGGCCGGGCCGGGATGGTTGTAGGCCACGCCGTTGTACTTGCCGTTGATCTTGATCTCATTGATCATGGTCTCGAACTCGCGCAGGGTCAGCATATCGCGATAGATGTTCAGGAACTGCTCGGTGGTGAAGTTGCCGAGCTCGTCCTTCACGGTCTTCTGATACTGATTGCAGGGGATGTCCTCAAAGTGGATATAACCGGGCTTGCGCATCTCATTCGGATCTACGAACAGCTGCTTGGACATGTGCATGCACTCCTTTATGTATTTGATCGGATTGCACCGCCGGGAACGTCAGCCCCCGGCGGGCGAGTTTCATAACCGGTGCCGGTGGTTCTCCGGCAGCAGCCCGCTTGCTTAGCCCCTGGCCAGCAGCAGGTTGAAGTTCTCGAGGTTCTTCTTCAGGTCGACCAGGAACTTGGAGGCGGGGGTGCCGTCCAGCGCGCGGTGGTCGTAGGACAGGGACAGGCCCATGCTGGGATAGACCTTGATCTCGCCGTTCTCCATGCGGAAGGCGTCCTTCACAGCGCAAACGCCCAGGATGCCGGTCTGCGGCGGGTTGACAACGGGGGTGAAGCTCTCGATGCCGTACACGCCGACGTTGGAGACGGTGAAGGAAGCGCCCTTGAGGTAGTCGGGATTGATCTTGCCCTCCTTGCACTCCTTGGCCAGCTTCTTGACGGTGTCGGAGATCTCCTTCAGGGTCATCTTATCCGCATTGAAGATGGTGGGAACCATCAGGCCGCGGTCGGTGTCCACCGCAACGCCCAGATGCACGCCGCGGAAGTACTTCATGGTCTTGCCGTCGTCGATCAGGTTGGCGTTGAGTGCGCGATGCTCGGGCATGGTCAGCGTGCGGGAGACCACGTAGAGCACGATGTCGTTGATGGAGATCTTGTCCATGCCGAAGGGCTCGCCCTTGGCCTTGTACAGCGCACGGGCCGCCTTGATCTCGGTGGCGTCGCAGGAGATGTTGTGGGTCAGCTGCGCCATGGTGGTCAGGGAGGCGACCATGGACTTGGCGATCACCTTGCGCATGTTGCTCATGGGCTCGGTGTAGCTGTCGTCGCAGGGCACGCCCAGCTCGACCGGAGCGGCAGCAGCAGCCGGAGCCTCGGCCGCAGCCGTTGCGCCGACGATCTTGCCGGCGTCGATCAGGGCCTGCACGTCGCGCTCGATCACGCGGCCGTCGGGGCCGGTGGGCACGACCTGGGACAGGTCGGCCTTGCTCTTCTCCGCCAGCGCCTTGGCGCGCGGGGAAATCTTGATCTTGCCCATGACCACGGGGGCCTCGGCGATCTCCGCTGCCGGGGCAGCCTCAACTGCAGGCGCTTCCTCGACGGGTGCGCTCAGGTCGGGGTTGCCATCCTCGGTGGGACGGAACTGCTCAAAGTCGTCGCCGGGATTGCCGATGACGCAGACGTTGAACAGGCAGGGAACGTCGTCGCCTTCCTCGAAGAAGTTGGCCAGCAGGGTGCCGGCAACCTTGGAGGTCTCCTCGAAGGCGGCCTTGTCGGTCTCGTAGGTGAACAGCACGTCGCCGATCTCAACCTTGTCGCCGGGCTGCTTCTTGAACTCGTTGATCACGCAGCTCTCAACGGTGTTGCCCTGGCGGGGCATGATCACCGGAACTGCGTTGCCCTTCCAGGCCTTAGCAGCGGCTGCGGGCTTGGCAGCGGGTGCAGCGGGCGCTGCGGCTGCGGGTGCGGCCACGTCGGGGTTGCCGTCCTCGGTGGGACGGAACTGCTCGAAGTCCTCGCCGGGGTTGCCGATGACGCAGACGTTGTACAGGCAGGGAACGTCGTCGCCCTCCTCGAAGAAGTTGGCCAGCAGGGTGCCTGCGACCTTGGCTTCCTCTTCAAAGGCAGCCTTGTCGGTCTCGTAGGTGAAAAGGATGTCGCCGACTGCGACGGTGTCGCCCGGGTGCTTTTTGAACTCATTGATGACACAGCTCTCGACAGTGTTGCCCTGTCTCGGCATGATTACTGGAACTGCCATGTGTAACGCATCCTCCCGTATCTTAATTTAGCCATACTTCAGGTATATTACCTGCATACGTATATTGTACCAGTCCACACAAAAATAATCAATCGAACAACGCCATATTCATCAATCCTTAACATTGCTTAACATTTAAGAGGCATCCGCGCCCGATATTTTTGTCCCATCCGTCTGTGCGGTGCCGTAGACGGCGCTTCGCACGAACGATTGCGGCGCGCAGACGCGCTCCGAAGCGGCATATTTTCCGCAGGATGGCGCGTTTTGCGCAGGCGGCTTGTGCAATTCACCAAAAGAAGCGACAAAAATGTTGCAGCTTGTCTTGCAATCCGGTAAAAAACACGGTATAATGAAAAATCATCATTTGCGGCGAGCTCCGCAAAGCATCCTACCCAAAGGGGTTGATCTCCTTGTCTGCGCGCAATTCTGCCAAGGCCATCGTCATCAACAACGGCAAGCTCCTCGTCAACCGCTGCGAATCCCGCTTCGGCGAATACTACACCCTGCCGGGCGGCGGACAGAAGACCGGCGAAATGCTCACCGAGACCGTGAGAAGGGAGCTGCTGGAGGAGACCGGCTATTCCGTCACGCCACTGCGCCTCTCCGGCATCTACGAGCGCGTGTCCGAGGGCCGGGACGAGGGCATGTGCCACAAGATCTACTTCATCTTCCTCTGCAGGCTGAACAGCGGTTCCCACGTCGATCCCTCGGAGAGGGATCGCTTTCAGATCGGCACCGACTGGGTGCCCCTGCGGGAGATCGGCAGCCGCAACCTCTTTCCCCGCGCAATCCGCGACAACATCCGCAGCCTCATCGGCTACGGCGAGACCATCTACATCGGCTCCGAGAAGGAGCGCTGAACCCACCGAGTGGAACGGAAAACGGCTTCCGTTCCATTTTTTTGTCCCGAACAGGGGAATTCTGCGTTCGGAATGCGCGCCTTGTGCGTCTATAAGGTGTGCACAGAGAGGAGAGAAGTCCATGTTTGCATGCATGCTCGCCGCCCTCGAAAGCGAGGACGACCGGAATTTCGTAGAGCAGCTCTACCTTCAGAACTATGGAGCGATGTACCGAAAGGCCCGCAGCATCCTCAAGAGCCACGCCGATGCGGAAGATGCGGTGGAAGCGGCCATGCTTCGCATCCTCGACCACATCCCCACGCTGAAGAAGTGCAACGCCGCTTCGCAGCGCTCCTACCTGATCGCCTGCGCCCGCAACGCGGCCATCGACCGCCTGCGCCGGGATTCCAAAATCGACCGCTTCGGGGATGTGCAGGAGCGACTCACCGTCTTGCCGGACGAAGCCCCGCCGACAGACGCCCTTCTCATCCGCAGCGAACAGATTCAGGCCGTCGCGGCGGCGCTGAAGCGGCTGGAGCCCGGGATGCGGGAGCTTCTGAGGATGAAATACTTCGACGAAATAAGCGACGCGGAGATTGCGCAACTCCTGGGCGTGAGCCGGGACAGCCTGCGCAACCGCGTCAACCGCGCGCGCCGGAAGCTGGGCGCGCTGCTTCAGGAGGTGGAAAGCGATGACCAGTGATATGAACCGGATTCCCGACCACAGCCGCGCCGCCATCTCCGAGGGCTGCGACGCAGCGCTTCTCCGCGCAGCATTTCTGCAACTGGAGGAGGAAGAAATCATGAAAACCAGATCGATACTGAATTGCAAGAACCACGAAGCGCCGGAACGGCTGGCGTTTGCCCGCAGCCTGCGCCGCCGCGCACGCCGCCGTGCAGCGCGTCAGGCTGTGGCCCGCGCCCTGCCCCGCACACTCCAGGCCGCGGCCTGCCTCATCGCCGTGCTGAGCGTGGGCATGGGCGTCGCCCTCGCGACCTCGTCCGCCGCCCGGAGCTGGGCGGCAGGGGTGCTGCACGCGGAGATCTACGAGGAGACGAACCTCTTCTCCGACACAGGCCGCGTGCCGACCCAGTACTTCGGCGACGAGCCGCTGTCCGGCTTCCGGGGCGGAGCTGCGCTGGGAGACGCGCTGTACCTCGCCGGAGGCATCAATTCGGACGATGACATCTACGTGCAGACCCCCGGCGACGAAGCGTACGCCGTCTACAAGGGGGATGCGGACGATGAACGCGAGTTGATGAACCTGACCGCGTTCAAGGACGGGCTCTACGCCCTCAGCGCCGAGGGTGTGGAGGAAGATTGGTTCTCCGAAGAAGTGGACGCAGGCCCCGCCTACAGCGTGGGAAGGCTGTGCTTTTCCGAGGGCAGCTACAGCGTTGAGGACGCGCGGACGATCGAGCGCAGCGCCCTGTTCGGCGACGATCCCCGCAAGCCTGCCAGCGCGTCTGTGCGGAGCTTCTGCGCGGATGGCGATTTCATCTACCTGCTCTCCGAATGGGCCTATCCCGCCGAGGGCTGGAGCGGCGAGGCCCACTGCCGCCTGCTGCGGCTGAATCCCGCCACGGGCGCGCTGGATGCGCTGGAGCTCCCGGAGGGGAAGTACCTCGGTCTGGAGGGCGAGCTGTCCGCCTTCTCCGGCGGGGATGGCAGGGCCTACCTCGCCCTCTCCGAAAACGAAGCGGAGACCAGCCGCATCCTGCGCATCGAGGCAGACGGCAGTCTGACGGCCGTCGCGGAGCTTGCCTACAGGGCGGGTTCCCGCCCCAGCGCCTTCGCCATGAATGCCGCAGGCGACACCCTCTACTACCTGCAGGAGCGGTGCATCTATGCCGCGCCCGTGTCCGACCCCGCCAATGCTCAGGCGATCACCACCACAGGCCAGACCTACGGCAGCGCAGTGCGCATCGGCGACGGCGCGCTGGCCATCGTGAACGAACTGGGCGCGCAGGTCTACGTCCTCAGCGACGCGCAGCCGGAGATCACCCAGCTGTGCGTGGACGGCTCCGGCGGCAATTACGACGCGGAGACGGCCTTTGCCGAGGCTCATCCCGGTGTAAACCTGGTGGGCGACCCCTGCTATGCCCAGACCTGGAGGGACGATCGATATGTCGATGCCATCCTTGCCGGGCAGAGTCAGGCGGACGTGTGGCTCATTCAGATGGAGGACGTGCCCCTGCTGCTGGACGCGGGCGTTTATGCGCAGATCGACGACCCCGAGCTGATCGAAACCGCCTCCCGGATGTACCCCGGACTTCAGCGCGAGGTGCAGCGGGACGGAAGCTTAGCCGCCGTGCCCCTCTACGGCTCGACGTATCTGGATTTCAGCTTCGATCCGGAGGTGATGCAGACGCTGAGCCTGTCCGAGGAAGCGCTCCCCGAAACCTGGCCGGAGCTGCTGGAGCTGCTGATCGAGCTCTCCCGCGACCCGCAGGCCCAGCGCTACTGCCTGAACAGCGATTATGCGGACGCGGACGGGTTCTCCCGCATCCTCTTCAACCGCATCTGCAGCGCCTACCTGCGCCTGTGCCGCTATGAGGGCCGAGACGCCGATTTCAGCGACCCGCGCTTTGAGGCCGTCGCCGATCTCTGGCGGCAGATCGACTTCGACGCATTTCGCTATGCGCGCCGGGACATGCCGGACAACACCGTCGAGGGCGCGCTGCTCTATTTCGACAGCGTCACCGCCGACGCAGACTGGGCGGTTCCCTGCCCGCTGCGCTTCGATGAAGCCAGCCCCCGCGTCAGCGGCTGCTCCGGCCTCGCGGCGATCGTCAATCCCGAAACGCAGAACATGGCCCTGGCCTGCGATTACATCCGCTGCTACTTCGGCGACGGAATCGAGGATCTCGGGCGCGTCAGCTTCGACCTGGACAGCGATCCGGGCGAACTCACCGATGAAACATATCTCGCGGAGTGGATTCCCCGCATGCGCGAACTGACCGGCGATCTCAGCGTCGTGCCCTCCGTCACCCGCACAAGGCCGGACGCATGGACGCAGGCCGACGAGGCTGCGCGCGCCTTCGCCAGCGGGGAGACCGGCTTCGATGCGCTGGCGGAAGCGCTCAACGCAAGCCTTGCCTGACGGGCGAACCGTTTCCCTCCGGGCGCATACGCTGAATTGTGGAGTCCTCCACATTCCATCAAAAAGGAAGTGCCCTGCATGTCGCAAAGCAATTCTGTCAATCCGCCCGGAGGGGCCTTCACGCCCTCCACATCCCCGGAAATGCCCGATACATCCAACGGAAGCGTTCAGCAGCTGCCCGCAGAGCCGGAGTTCCCCAACCTGAACGAACCTGCCATGCCGGGCATCGGCGTAGAGGGCTTGCCCACGCCGTCGCTGCCGAGCACGCCCCAGATCATCCGGCCCCAGCCCTCGCAGCCGAGCTGTCCGCCCGGCGGCTGCGAGAGCGTCTGTCCGGCAGGCTACACGCTGCGCATGGTGCAGAACAACCAGAGCTTCACCGACCTGCTGATCGCCAACAACGTTTCCTACAACGCCATGCGCGCCGCCAACCCGGAGCTGCCCACCACCCGCATCGCACCCGGCACGCGCTACTGTGCGCCGCCCTCGGGATCGCGGCGGATGTGCGCCTTCGGCAGCCGCAGCTACGTGATGGGCCGGGGCGAGACCCTCTACACCCTCACCCGCACCCTGGGCGTGCAGGCGGCGCGGCTGCTGGAGCTGAACCCCAGCCTCGCCCCCGGCGACTTCCTGCCCGGGCGGGTGATCTGCATTCCCTGACAGCTGAACACATGCAGCGCCCGCAAACCGTATCAAAAAAGCGGTCTGCGGGCGCATTTTACAAGAAAAATGCCCCGGCATGCATGATCTGCGCGCCGGGGCGGATGTGCTTATTTGGGCTCGTACACGTCGATGTAGCGCGCGGCCAGCATCGGGTAGTACTCCGCGTTGTACATGTAGCGCCCGGTGACGTCTGCGTAGATGTCATAGGTTGTGCCCATGTTGAAGCTGGAGATGGTGCTGTAATTCTGCAGCACGACCAGCTTCTTTTCGCTGTCGGAGCCGACGTTCATGACCAGGTACTGATAGCCGTCCTCGCCGGTGAAGCTGTCGATGATGGTGCCGACGCAGCGGAATACCTTGCCGTGCCACTGCTCAAAATAGAGCCGCAGCTGGTCGTAATCCATTTTCCACGCGCCCGCGGCGTAGTCGCCCAGGGTGGGCTTGTAGTTGACGGTGAAGCTGATCACTGCGTCGGCGCGGCCCTCCATGGTGGCGCGGAAGCGCACCACGTTGTTGCCGAACTGGCCGAACTTGGCGATGAAGGAGAAGCGGCCCGTGGTCATGTCCACCTGCAGGCTCTCGGCGATGTAGTCGGTGTCCACGCTGATCATCGCGCCGGGCTCGGTGGTGCCGCTGACGGTCATCTGCGCGTCGCTGGAGGTGGTGGAGACGTTCTCGTCCAGCTCGATGTTGATGTCGAAGGCCGCGCGGTAGATGGTGATGTCCCTGCGGGTCTCCTTGTGGCTGGGCGTGCGCACGATGATGGTGTAGCTATTGTCGCCGATGGGCTGCACGCTGAGCCGGGTGTCGTCCAGCACGCCGCTGCGGTCCACGCGGTCGCTCAGATCCTCGCCGTTGACGTACACGGAGCTGCCGGGAACCACCTGAAGCTCCAGCGGATAGGTGGAGGTCACCACGGACATGCCGTCCTTGGCGGGGCTGATGACCGTCAGCGGAGACTCGGGCACGTTTACCGTGTAATCGATCACCGGCAGCTGCGTCTCCGTGCCGTCCTCCTCGATCAGGATGGGGGCGAAGTGCACGTCGGCGTAGTCGTATTCGGAAACGTCCGCGCCGAACCACTCGGAATCGGCGATCTCCAGGCGGGCGATGCCGCCGCAGATGGTCAGGGAGCGGTTCAGCTCCGGCAGGTAGATGATATCGCCGTCCTTGCCGTAGAACACCACGGTGTGGGCGTTGCGGCCGTCGGAGAGCGTCATCTCGCCCAGGGTGGGGGTGTATGCACCACGGGTGTAGAGGCGCTCGATTTTGTATTCGTCGATCCAGAACACCAGCTTGTAGATGCCGATGCCCAGCACGATGAAGCAGGCGATCCAGCACAGCACGAGCAAAATCTTATGAAAGGCCGACCGGCGGGGGCGCGCAGCGCGCTCCTCCGCCTCCGCAGCGGAGGCGGGGAGGGGCTGCCTGCACACGTCGCATTCGCGCGCGCCGTCGGCACAGCTGTTGCCGCAGTAGGGACACTTCAAGGCGGAAACCTCCTTTGGGTTATCGCAGTCCAATTCGATGTGCGCCCGGAAAAATCCTGCCCCTGCGTCAAATGTTCCTATGAAATTCATATTTCCTGCATATCGACAAATGAAAAATGTATGCTATAATATTCTAGGCTTATTATGGAGGTGCGGCATGGAACAGCGATATGAACAGACGGTGGGGGCAAGGGCCTCCGGCGCGCGCAATGCGCTCTACATTGGCGCGTGGGCGCTGCTGGTACTGCTGGCGCTGGGCATGCTGATCACCGCCGCCGGAATTCTGGGGATGACCGACGCGGGCAGGATGTCCGTGAACTGGCCGTCGCTGATCCTGTTTGCGCTGTTTGCCGCCGCAGCCGCGCTCGTATTTCTCAAAAAGGATGGGCTGAAGCTGGAGTACGACTACGCGCTGGAGGACGGCACGCTTACGGTCACCGCCATCCTCAACGCCCGCAGGCGCAAGGGAAAGCTGACGCTTCCGCTGTCCGGCGTGCAGAGCTGCGGGGACGTGGATTCGGCGGAGTACCGGCGCATTTCGGCGCGTCCGGGCCTTCGGAAGCAGAAATTATACTTAAACGAAGCTGCGCCGCGCTGCTTTTTTCTCTACAGCGCGGACGGAGCGCAGCATATGGCCGTGCTGGAGC
>JBJEJN010000191.1:0-6397 GCA_051878085.1 Aristaeellaceae bacterium
GCCGACCTCGGCAATGGACATCGCGCCCTCGGTGAAGGCGGGATCCCAGGTGGTGGAGTCGGCGGAAACGGCGTAGCCGATGGTGGCGGTGGGCTCGTTGGTCATGCCCGGATCCTCGTTGTACTTCGCAATCAGCTCGTCGAAGGAGGTTCCGGCGTTGAACGCGGCGACGACCTCCTCGGCGGTGGGCATCAGCTGGGCGTAGAGGGCTTCAACCTCGGTGGCGCAGGCGGCGATGTCGGCGTTGACCTCCTCCAGCGTGCGCAGGGGTGCTTCGGTCTCCTCAGGCTCGGCGGTCTCCTCAGTTGCCTCGGCCTCGGGGGCCTCGGTGGCGGTCTGGGCCTCGACGATGGCGTCCTTCTCGGCGTTCAGGCTGTCCAGCTGGCTCTGCAGGTCGCTGTAAAGGGCGGACTGCTCGTCGTTGAACTTGATCAGCACGTGCTTCACCGCGCGGTAGCCCTCCGGGTTCCAGGCGATGGTCACGCCGGCGTTGCGGTCGGAGTTGTAGGTGCGGTCGTTGGTGTAGCTCTCCTGATTCTCTGCGATCAGGGTCTCATACTCCGCCTGAACGTCCTCGTCGGTCACCGCGACGTCCTTGGTCACGTACTCGTACACGGCCTCGTTGATCGCGTCCTTCTGCAGGGACTCGGCGTAGGCCTCGCGGCTGAAGCCGTTGTCAGTCCAGTACTTCTCCGCCTCGGCGCGCATCTCGTCGGTGATCTCCTCCGCGTCGGCGTAGTAGTAGCCCAGGTAGTAGTCGATGTAGCTCTCCATGGTTTCATCCGCAGAGGCTGCGAACTCGGCCAGGGCGGTCTCGTCGAACTGATCCAGACCCAGCTCAGCGGCCTTGGCCTTGATCACCGCGTCCTCGACGGCGCTGTCCACCAGGTCCTTCTTCACGGTCTCCTCCATGCCGTATGCGGCAAGGTCGAGGCCGTAGGAGGCGTACTGGGCGCTCACGGAGTCGTATGCGGCCTGCACGTCGTCCAGCCAGACCACGCCGTCCTCGCCGAAGGTGGCAACGATCTGGGCGATGTAGTAGGGATAGTAGGTGTCCACCAGCGCCTGCAGCTCGGCGATCTTCGCCTCCGCGTCGCTGTCGCCCAGGGCGGGCTCGGTGGCAGTCTCCGCCTCAGCGGCAACCGGCTCGGCCTCGGCTGCTTCCGCAGCGGCCTGCATCTCCTCGATGGTCGCGTTGGCCTCGTCCAGCTGCGCCTGCAGCTCGGTGATGCTGACGTTGGCGGCGTCCAGCTGCGCCTGAATGTCCTTGCTGCTGCTGCAGCCGGTCACGGCCAGCGCCAGCACCAGCGCCAGACAGACGCACAGAATTTTCTTCAGATTCATCTCTCGGGTCCCTCCATAATTATGCGCTTACGCAAGATTCCGAACCTGATTATAGCACAGCTTTGTGGGAATCTCAACTTCATCGAAGGGCCATTTTCCAAGAAAGCCGGATTGTTTAAAAAACGTTCACAAATCGGGTGCGCTTGCCCCGGGATGCCTGCAAATGGGCAAATCTGCAGCCTGTGAAGCTGAAAAATCACCGTCCCCAACCGTTGATACATAAATTCTTAACAAAAATGCATTGGACTTTGATTCCCACACATGTTATATTTAACTTAAATATTTACGATATAAAAATGACACTGCTGTAACATAAAATTTGGAGGCCGTCTGTGCGAAAATGGAAAGAGGCGCTTTCGCTGCTGGCGACGCTGGCGATGCTGCTGAGCACGTCCGCCGCTGCGACGGAAGCGGAGTTCACAAATGAAGAAAGTCCTGCCCCGGAGGGTGTGGCGCTCATGGAGGCTGCCGGGGAAGCTCTCCCGGAGGATACGTCCGCGCCGGAGCTGCAGGAAGCGGATCCGTGGAGCAATCCGATGCCCATTGCGCCCGAGCCGGAGCTGCGCAGCGACGCGGCGGAGCCGGAGCTGGTGGTGGAGGAGGGCTGGAGCTACGATGTGGACGCGCGGGAGCTGGTCATCGTCCACGCCCCGGATGCGCAGGAGCTCGTGCTCCGCTGGGAATTTGACGGCGACGCGGTGGGCTACCGGGTGGAAATCGGGCCGGACTCTTGGGAGTGCGGACAGGAGCCGCTTGCGGAAATCGAATGTGACGATCCCTGCGTGACGCTGGCCATCGCCGATTACCCTGGGGAAGCGTACCGACTGTGCATCCACGCCGTGCTGGAGGACGGCAGCGAGCGCACGGGCGCGTACCGCATCCGCATGGAGGAAGCGGCGGAAGCGGAGCCGGATGTACCCGAAGCGGACAGCCCGACCGTGGAGCCGGACGTGGCCGAGGAGGACAAGCCGGCCGTCAAAGAGGAGCGCGTGGAGCAGGTGCTCTCCCAGAACGGCGTGATCGTCACGGGCCGGATGCCCCTCGGCGCGGAGCTGACGGTGGAGGAAGTGCCTGAGGAAAGCCTGACGGACTTCGTCGGCGCGGATCGGACGATCGTATTTGCCTATGAGATTGAAATTACGGCGAACGGGCAGGTATTTGAACCGGAGGAGCCGCTCACGCTGACGGTGGCGCTGAACGAGGTCGGCGTCTCCAGCCTGGACGTGCTGCACATGTCGGAGGCGGACGGCGCAACTTCCGCGCTGACCGTCGCAAAGGACGTCCCGGTGGGCAGCGCCGTTGAATTTTCAACGGACCGGCTGGGCATCCTCTTCGGCACAGCGGTGGTGCAGCCCGTGCCGGAGGGCTCGGACTATCTGCTGGCGAGCAACAGCATCCACATCTACAGCCAGGGCAGCAGGGATTACATCGGGAGAACCTCCTGCCTGCAGCAGTACGGCCTTCAGCGCGCGGGCTGCGGCGTGTTTGCCGTGGCGCACGCCCTGCAATGGATGGGCTGCGACAACTGGACGAACCTGGAGGACTTCCTGGAGCAGATCGCGGAGCTCACCCACCCCGCCGACTACGGCTATGCCTTTGCGGAGGGCGTGAACGCGCTCTATCCCGATTTCACCCTCGGCGCGATCTCCCCCAACGAGGGCGCGGCGAGCTATTACAGCAAGCTGCGGGCGCTGTTCGCCGCCGGAGGCTGCGGCATGTTCAGCCACGAGGGCCACTACATCCTCGTCATCGGCTTCTCCTCGGACGGCTCGAAGATCCACGTGATCGATTCCAGCACCGGCTCCACCCTCAGCCACCTGGGCGGCTACCACGCCTACTACTGCGACCCGATGGCGAAGCAGTGGGTCACGATCGCCCCCGTTCAGAACGGCGCCTGGCACGTGCCCGGGCGATACAGCTCGAGCGGAACCTGGGCGGAGATGAAGTCCTACGGCCGCGAGTACTGGGTGGATCGGGAGTATGTCTACTACGGCAACCAGGGCTGGTACGGCGGCGTGCCGATGATCACCTTCACGCCGTGCGAGGCCCCCGCGCGCAAGCTGTACACCACCGTCGGCCGGGAGAGCTGCGTCTATCGCATGAGCGATCATGCCACGCTGCGCGCCGAGCCCTTCGATTCTGCGGAGGCGGTGGACGCGCTCCAGGTGGGCGACCGCATCGTGTCCTGCGAGCTGATCGACAACGGCACGGACAACTGGCTGCGCATCGAGGAAAAGCTCGGCGCGGACGGCGAAACTGTCCGCTACGACGCGGCCTACATCTGCGCGGGCAGCGAGAGCAGGCCGTTCGTGCTGGTCGACACCCGCCCGGGCCTTACGTGGACGGAGGGCAACATCGACGGCGCTGTGATCAGCGGAACCACCAGCGTCACCGGCACGATCTCCTGCGCCAACCGCATGACGAAGATCACGGCGGAATTCCGCAGAAACGGCGTACGCGTGGGCGACGCGGTCAGCGTCATGCCCACGGCCAACCGCCAGTATTCCTATTCGCTGCACGGCTCCACGCTGGATACCGGGCTGCGCTTCGGTTCACTGCCGGACGGCGAATACCAGCTGGTGTTCACGGTGGATTACAGCTACAACTGCAACCAGTCCGCCGGAAGGGGAACCATCGTGGTGGACTTCACCCGCATGAACAGCACGGTTGCGGCGGAGGACGGCCCCTGGGTCTACCGCGTCGTCGCCGAGGGCGGGTTGAACATGCGCAGCGGCGCGCAGACCGGCGCGGAGCTGGTGGCGACCCTCTGGAGCCCGGCCACCGTCACCGTCACGCGCAAGCTCGCGGCGGACGGCTACACCTGGGGCTACGGCACGACCGACGGCGGCGTCGCCGGCTGGATCGTGGTGGACAACGAATGGACGGAGCTGCTGGACGCAGCCTGAAACGAACAATATGAAGGGGCTGTCTCAGAACGATTTGTCGTATTGAGGCAGCCCCACAATCTTATGCGGCGGGGTGACGGCGCCCCGCCCTGCGGCTATGCGAACCCATTTTTGTACAAAAGGAGAACCGGCGACCCTTCGGTCGCCGGTTCCAATGTATTATTAAATTCAGCCCTTCTCCTGCATCTCCTGGAAGTGCCAGCCGTCGCGGCACATGTCGTCGATGTTCTTCTCGGCGTGCCAGTGCAGCTTCTCCTCGGCCTTGCGGGGATCGGCATAGCAGGTGGCGATGTCGCCCGGACGGCGCGCCACGATGCGGTAGGGCACCTTGCGCCCGCTGGCCTTCTCGAAGGCGCGCACGATCTCCAGCACGCTCGTGCCGTTGCCGGTGCCCAGGTTCACGGCCTCGCTGCCCCTGTTGGTCTCGATGTACTTCAGCGCCGCCAGATGGCCCTTCGCCAGGTCGACCACGTGGATGTAGTCGCGCACGCCGGTGCCGTCGGGGGTGTCGTAGTCGTCGCCGAACACGCTAAGCTCCTTCAGCTTGCCCGCGGCCACCCGCGCCACGTAGGGCAGCAGGTTGTTCGGGATGCCGTTGGGGTCCTCGCCGATCAGGCCGGACTCGTGGGCGCCGATGGGATTGAAGTAGCGCAGCTTGCACACCGCCCACTCGGGATCGGACACGCAGATGTCGTCGAGCATCTGCTCGATCATGACCTTGGTGTAGCCGTAGGGGTTGGTGGCGGAGGTGGGATACTCCTCGCGGAAGGGCACGGGGTTGTTCATGCCGTACACGGTTGCGGAGGAGGAGAACACCAGCTTCTTCACGCCGTGCTTCTGCATGGTCTCGGCCAGCACCAGGAAGCCGCAGAGGTTGTTGTCGTAGTACTCCATGGGCTTCGCCACGGACTCGCCCACCGCCTTCAGCCCGGCGAAGTGGATGACCGCGTCGATGGTCTCCTTCGCGAACATGTCCTCCATGGCCGCGCGGTCGCGCAGGTCGATCTGATAGAAGGCGAAGTCCTTGCCGGTGATCTTGCGGATCGCGTCCAGAGCCTGGGGCTTGGCGTTGTACATGTTGTCCGCAATCACGATCTCGTAGCCCGCGTTGAGAAGCTCCACGCAGGTGTGGCTGCCGATGTAGCCCGCGCCGCCGGTGACCAGTATGCTCATGAAAAGTCCTCCCTTGGTAAAACTTGCATTTATCTGTCCACATTATACAACGTCCGGGGTGGAAATACAATCTTGCAGCGGTAAAGATTCAGAATATGCATCCGCGCTTTCCTTCGGAAAAATGAACTTCCCCCGACTTGACAGGGGAATTAGTGGACATTATAATGGTAGACAATGGCGATGAAGGAGAGAGTAGGGGGAGATTCTGCGCCCAAAGAGAGCCGGGGAAGCTGAAAACCGGCGGCGCAGCGCCCTTGAACATGGCTCCGGAGCTCCGCGCGCGATATTGTAGCGCCCGGCGTGCCCCGCGTTAAGGGATTCAAGGCCCGGTCTTGCACATCAGTCCGGGTGAACAGGGTTGGTACCGCGCATCCAGCGCCCCTTTGCACAAGGGGCGCTTTTTCATCAAAGTCAGGAGGGGACATGCACATGTGCAATCAGTGCGAAAAGCCGAAATTCTACATCACCACGCCGATCTATTATCCCTCGGGAAACATGCACATCGGCCACACCTACACCACCGTCGCGGCGGACACCATGACCCGCTTCAAGAAGATGACGGGCTATGACGCGTACTTCCTCACCGGCACCGACGAGCACGGTCAGAAGATCGAGCGCAAGGCCGCCGACGCGGGCGTGACCCCCAAGCAGTTCGTGGACAAGATCGTGGCGGAGACCAAGGATCTGTGGAAGCTGATGAACATCGAGTACGACGATTTCATCCGCACCACCGACGAGCGCCACGAGAAGGTCGTGCAGAAGATCTTCAAGCAGTTCTACGACCAGGGCGACATCTACAAGAGCGAATACGAGGGCCAGTACTGCGCCGAATGCGAGGCCTTCTGGACCCCCACCCAGCTGAAGGAGGGCAACCTCTGCCCCGACTGCGGCCGCCCCTGCGAGACCGCTCACGAGGAGAGCTACTTCTTCCGCATGAGCAAGTATCAGGACTGGCTGATCGACTACATCGAGAC
>JBJEJN010000192.1:0-6362 GCA_051878085.1 Aristaeellaceae bacterium
AAGGCCTCCCACAGGTTCTTTTCGGTTCTGGTGCCGGCATAGGGGTTCTTCGCCGGTGCAGCGTCTTCGATCTTCACAAACTTTTCCGCGGGCTGCTTGCAGATGGGACACTTGAAATCCGGGGTCATGGGGCCTTCATGAATGTAACCGCATACGGAGCACTGCCATTTTTCCATTTTCGTTTCCTCCACTTTCTCATTGAACTGAATATTGTGCAGCAGGGAATCCACCGCATCCACCGGCACACCGGGATAGCTGCGGATTGACTCCAGAAACGCCCGGGTGTTGCCGCTCTGGGGCAGCATGTAGCCCGCCTCGCGGCACAGATCCTCCGCCATCAGGCGGGAGGACTTCTCCACGGCGGCGCTCAGGGCACCGGGCAGCTGGGCAGCGATGCCTTCCGCCCTGGCCTTGCTCTGGATCAGGCCGCGCAGGGCTTCCACAACGCCATCCTCCTTCGGCTGCTGCGCAGGGAGCACCCGGGGAACCATGCTGATTGCAGAGGACGGGCAAGCCGCGGCACACGCACCGCAGCCGATGCACTTCTCCGGGTCAATGATGCTGTTCTCCGTATCCGTCGCACCGCTGGGACACACATAGAGGCACAGGCAGTCCTTGGTGCACAGGCGAAGATTTCTGACCGCGTATTTTTCAGCCATCGTTACGCCCTCCCTTCCACTTTTTCAAACTTCCAGCTGGGAACCTTGCACACCGGGCACTGCGCCGGGGCTTCGTTCCCGATATACACAAAGCCACAGGCTGTGCAGACCCACACGCCGGTGTTCTCCAGCATCTTGTCTCCCTCGGCCTCGTAGCGCGTCAGCAGGGACTGGAGCATCCGCGTGACCTTCTCACTCCAGACCTGACAGCGCAGCGCGCCCCGATCCGGCTTTTCGGAAGCCGCCGCGTTGCCGTAGGGATAGCCCACCGAGAGGTCATATTCCACGCATTCCAGCAGCCTTTCCACGCTGGCATCCTGCTCCGGTTCCGCCTTGGTGCGGAAGAACGTAGCCAGCTTGCGGAAGTCCTCCGCCCGATCGGGCAGATACTGCTTTTCACAGCCCCGCGCCAGATTGGAGCAGATGATGCTCATCTCCATGGCGGACAGCTCCTTCTCCACATGGGGCTTCTCCAGCGCCGCTGCGCCGGACTGCGCCGCCTCCGCCTTCTCCCGGAACTGGGATTTGTCCGCGCCGCACAGGGGACACTTCCAGTCCTCGGGCAGATCCTCCCACCGGGTGCCTGGCGCAATTCCCGCCTCCGGAATGCCCCTGGCTTCGTCGTAGGTAAAACCGCAGATGGAACAGACATATTGCTTCATAGGGTACACCGCCTCCTTCGTTCCAATTCTAACACATCCCGAAGCAGCGCTCCGTGATGTCATCACCAAATGCTATGCTCAGCCACAGGGATGGTCGCCGCAGCCGTGATTTCCGCAGGCGTGCTCTCCTTCGTGGTGATCGCAGCGCGCATTGGGATCGTAGTTCAGCCTGCCTGCGGCAAAGTCCTCCGCCGCAGCATCCGCGCTGCCGCTCACGCCTCCATACAGCGCAATGCCCGCCTCGGAGAGCGCCATCCGGGCACCGCCGCCGATGCCGCCGCAGATCAGCGCATCCACCTGCAGGGCGCGCAGAACGCCCGCCAGCGCGCCGTGTCCGCTGCCATTGGTATCCACAACTTCAGATGACACAATGCGACCGCCTTCAATATCATAGATCTTGAACTGCTCAGCATGTCCGAAATGCTGAAAGACTTCTCCATTTTCATAAGTAATTGCTACTCTCATAACATGTTCTCCCTTCGGTTTTACAGATTGCTCGCGCAATTTCTGTTTATAGCAGTTGCTGCATCCGCAGGAGCGGTTACCTCCGTTGCAGAGCTGGTAATCTCCGCCCTCGATGCGCAGCGGCAGGCCCTCCACCAGCACATCCGCCAGCTTCCGACGGGCGCTGGCGTAGATCTGCTGCACCGTGGTGCGGGCAACCTGCATGAAGTCGCCGCACTGCTCCTGGGAATACCCCTCCCGGTCGATGAGCCTTATGGTCTCGTATTCCTCCAGGCTGAGAACGACCGTCTCCCGCTCTTCCGGCATCTCCTCCGGCACAAAGGACGGCGTCTGCGGATAATCGCAGATTCTCCGGCACTTCTTTGGTCTCGACATCGGCACCCCTCCGACTTGTATTTATTCAGCTCAAGTATAGTATGATTTATAACATATGTCAAGAATATAATTGACATATGCCACAAACCTCACTATAATGGAAACATGAAAGAAGGGATTTGCTTGGAGATGAAGGACTTTTTCCCCGTCTGGGAAAGGCTGTCCCCTGCGCAGCAGGAGCGCCTGCAGGGCTGCGCAACGAAGCGGACGGTGCAAAGGGGAAGCGTGATCCACAGCGGCGGGCTGGATTGCGCCGGTCTGTTTCTGGTGGAGCAGGGACAGCTCCGCGCGTACATCCTCTCCGACGAGGGCCGTGAGATCACGCTGTACCGCCTGCTCGACCGGGACATCTGCCTGTTCTCCGCCTCCTGCATCCTGCGCTCCATCCAGTTTGAGGTGATGCTTCAGGCGGAGCGCGATACCACAGTCTGGGTACTTCCATCGGAGGCCTACAAGGGCGTGATGGAGGAATCCGCGGCGCTTGCGAATTTCACCAATGAGATCATGGCCAACCGCTTTTCCGACGTGATGTGGCTGCTGGAGCAGATTCTGTGGAAGCGCTTTGACCTGCGGCTCGCGGGCTTTCTGCTGGAGGAGAGCGCTTTAGAGGGAAGCGCGCGGCTGAACATCACCCACGAGGCGATCGGCAGGCACATGGGCAATCCCCGGGAGGTTGTCACGCGAATGCTGCGCTATTTTCAGGGCGAGGGGCTGATCCGGCTGTCCAGGGGCGCTGTGGAGATCATCGACGCGGAGCGGCTGGAGCGGCTTTCGCATACATGATATGGAAAGAGGACATTCTGCACGGATTGCGCGGGAATGTCCTCTTTTTCTTACTTGTCCATGCCGCAAGGCGTGGCGGTTTCAATCAGGCAGCGGTCGTTCATCACCGCGTCGTAGAAGCGGAAGCCGCCGGAGAAATTGTAGCAATCATAGCCGTGGCCGGAGAGGATGCGGCACGCGATGTAGCTGCGCAGTCCGCTCTGACAGATGACGTATACCGGCTTCTTCGGATCGATTTCATCCAGCCGAGAGCGCAGCTCGTCCACCGGGATGTTCTCAAAACCGTCGATGTGTCCGCGGGCATATTCCCCGGGCGTGCGGCTGTCCAGCAGCGTCGCGCTGCCATCCCTCGGCAGGCTTGCAGCGTCCTTCAGATGCCACTGCTTCACCAGGTCGCGGGCGATGTTGTCGATCATGAAGCCCGCCATGTTCACCGGATCCTTTGCCGAGGAGTAGGGCGGCGCGTAGGCCAGATCCAGCTCCTTCAGCTCCGTGGCCTTCATGCCCGCGCGAATGGCGGTGGCCAGCACGTCGATGCGCTTATCCACGCCCTCGTAGCCCACGATCTGCGCGCCCAGCAGGCGGTAGCTTTCCTTCTCGAACACCACCTTCATGGTCATGACCCTGCCGCCGGGATAGTAGCCCGCGTGGCTCATGGGCGACAGCACCACCGACTCCGCGTCCAGACCGACCTTCTCCGCATTGGTCTCGTTGAGGCCGGTGGCGGCGGCGGTCATGTCAAAGACCTTGATGACAGAACTGCCCTGCGATCCCGCATACCTGCTGTCGCCACCACAGATGTTGTCCGCTGCGATGCGGCCCTGTCGGTTGGCGGGGCCCGCCAAGGAGATGAGCGCGTCCTGTCCGCTGACGAAGTGCTTCACCTGCACCGCGTCTCCCACGGCGTAGACGTCCGGCACGGAGGTCTCCATGCGGTCGTTGACGGCGATGCTGCCCTTCATGCCCAGCTCCAACCCCGCCTCCCTCGCCAGCGCGGTGTCCGGCGTTACGCCGATGGCCAGCACCACCATGTCGGCATGGAGCGGAGTTTCATCCTTCAGGAGCACGTCCACGCCGCCGTCCCTCTCCGCAAATCCCTCCACGGTGTGCCCCAGCGCCAGCTTCACGCCGTGCCTGCGCATCTCGCCGTGGATGAAGGCGGCCATGTCCGCATCGAAGGGGTTCATCAACTGCCTGGGACGCTGTACGATGGTCACATCCACGCCCAGCTCGCGCAGGTTCTCCGCAAGCTCCAGGCTGATGAAGCCGCCGCCGGCCAGCACTGCGGAACGAGGCTTGTTTTCATCGATGAAGGCCCTGATGCGGAGCGTGTCCTCCACCGTGCGCAGGGTGAACACCCTGTTGCTGTCCGTGCCGGGCAGCCGGGGCTGCGTGGGCTTCGCACCGGGGGAAAGCAGCAGCTTGTCATAGCCTTCCTCAAAGCATTCGCCCGTCTCAAGATTTCTGACGGACACCGTCTTTCTGTCCGGGTGAATGGCAGTCACCTCGTGATGCACCTTCATGTCCACCCGGAAGCGGGCGTGAAAGCTCTCCGGGGTCTGCAGCGTCAGCTCCCCCGCGTCCTCAATGACCCCGCCGATGTAATAGGGCAGGCCGCAGTTGGCGTAGGAGATGTACCCGGAGCGCTCAAAGACCACGATCTCCGCCTGTTCGTCCAGCCTGCGGATGCGTGCCGCAGCGGTCGCTCCGCCCGCCACGCCGCCTACGATGACAACCTTCATTCTACTTCTCCACCTTTCCGGCATAGGCGGCAATGCCGCCGATGTTCTGCACCTTCGTATAGCCCATCTGCCGCAGCAGGTTCACCGCCTGACTGCTTCTGCCGCCGCTCTGGCAGTAGACAAACAGCGGCGTTTCGCGGTTCTCGATCATGCTGGGCATTGTGCCGATGGCCTGAAGCGAGAGATTCCGGCTGCCGGGGATGTGTCCCTGACGGTATTCCTCCGGCGTTCGCACGTCCAGCAGCACTGCACCAGAGGTTTGTTGATAGTCCTGCACGCCCTGATTGATGTCGGGCTGCCGCAAAAAATCGAAGAATCCCATGGTCTCACTCCTCCTTCAGCATGGTTTCAATCGCTTCCCGACACTGTTTCGCCCGGCCAGGAATTGATGCCGCCGAATTCCACAACGTTTGAGTACCCCAGTGCGGCCAGCTTGGATGCCGCCTGCTTGCTGCGGTTTCCACTGCGGCAGTACACCAGAATCAATTGCCCCTTATCCGGCAATTCCGGAATTTCCCCGTCTCCTATGGTTTCATTGGGAATGTTTATGGCCCCGGGAATATGCTTTTCCTGATACTCCGCCACCGTGCGGACGTCCAGAATGATGTAGTCTGCTTCCTCCTCCATCATGGTGACCGCTTCGTCCATGCCGATCTGCCGGTATTCCGCCGCCTGCCGAACCGGCGCTGTACATCCGGCAAGCACAAGCAAAATCAGGAAAAGCGGGATGATTTTCTGCATGCTGTTTCCTCCTTCATGCAATTGCGTTTTTATTATTATATCACATGTTTTGAATCATTACCGTGATAACATCACCGTTCCGGAAGGAATCGGACGGAATTGATCGTCAATGGCAGGAACCACTATGAAATTTATGAGCGACTCATAAATTTGCAAATATCTTGTCCGGGAGGAGCTGATCTTCTACAATGAGTATGCTGAAACAAGCGAATACGATTTGGGAGGGACTTCAAATGTTGAACGAAAAAGTTGTGAAGCTGCTCAGAACGGGCATGTGGGATCTTGCGACCTGTGCAAACAATGAGCCCAATGTGGTTCCCGTCGCGTTCAAGGATGTCACGGAGGACGGCAAGCTTGTGGTGGGCGATGTGTTTCTGGAGACCACGCTGAACAACCTTCATGCAAACGGCGGAAAAATCGCCATCTCCGTCTACGACGCGCAGAAGCTCGAAGGCTATCAGATCAAGGGCAAGGCCGAATATGTCACCGAGGGCAAGGTTGTTGAAACCTTCAAGGCCATGGTCGAAAAGATGTTCAACGGTGCAGCAACTGCAAAGGGCGCGCTGGTCATCACCCCGGAAAAGGTGATCGTCACCACGCCGGGCGCTGAAAACAAGAAGGTTCTGTAAGCCTGAACAGGCGATGTGCATCCAACGATCTAAATTGAATTGACTTGCCATTTCCGATCTGCCACGATAGAATAAGGGAGACGGAGGCGCTGAGGCGGCAGCGGCATGATCTTTCTGCCGTCTGTCGCTTCGGCAATCGTGAAAGGATGGGAAAATGATGGCATATCAACGAAAGCTGGATAAAGATATCCGCTGCCCTCTGGAATACGGTATGGAACTGTTCGGTGGAAAATGGAACTCCCGAATCATCTGCGTGCTGTCCACCCTCGGAACGCTGCGCTACAGTGAACTGCGCAAGGAGATGGG
>JBJEJN010000193.1:0-6314 GCA_051878085.1 Aristaeellaceae bacterium
TCGGCGACGTCGTAGTCCTCGCCGACGGAGTAGTTCAGCAGGGAGCCGCCGGTGAAGTCGATGCCCAGATTCAGGCCAACGCCGGCGATCTGCATGATCAGAGCGATTACAATGATTGCGCCAGAGATGCACAGGAAGAGGCGCGTATTTCCGGTAAATCTTTTCTTCATGGAATTTGCCCTCCCCTTATCGCGTATAAGCGCTGCGCTTGCGGATGTCCAGCTTGCAGATCAGGTTCAGCAGCCAGCGGGTGACGACGACTGCGGTGAACAGGGACGCAAGCACGGAGATCAGCAGCGTGGTGGCGAAGCCCTTGATGGTGCCGGTGCCGAAGATCATCAGCACGACGGCGGCGATCAGGGTGGTGACGTTGGAGTCCAGAACCGCGCGGCCCGCATTGCGGAAGCCGAACTTCACGGCGTTGAGCGGCGTGCGGCCGTCCTTGAGCTCCTCGCGGAAGCGCTCGAAGATGACCACGTTGGCGTCCACCGCCATGCCGATGCCCAAGAGGATACCGGCCACGCCCTGCAGCGTCAGCTGCACGCCGATGATGGCCATGACGTAGAACACGATCAGCATGTAGATCAAAAGCGCCATGTCTGCGGCAACGCCCGGCAGGCGGTACATCACGAGCATGAAGAGCAGGATGATCGCCAGGCCCACGATGCCGGCCAGCAGCGCGCCGTCGATGGCCTCAATGCCCAGGGTTGCGGAAATCGCGCGGGTCTCCACTTCCTCGATGTCCAGCGGCAGCGCGCCGGACTGGATCAGCATGGCCAGGTTGTTGGCCCACTCCACGGATTCATCCTGAGAGACGGAGGCGCTGTTGGTGATGATGCCTACGCCGCCGGTGATGACCTGATTGACCGTGGGCGCGGAGATCAGCTCATCGTCCAGATAGATGGAGATGGACTGGCCCAGGAACTCCTCGGTGGCCTTGGCAAAGGCGGCGGTGGCCTCCTTGTTCAGCTCGAAGCCCACGCCGGCCTGCGTTGCAGTGTCGTCAGTCCACTGTGCGCCGGCGGACTTGATGTCCTTGCCCTCGAAGACCACGTTGCCGTTGGGATCGCGGAACTCCAGATGGGCGGGGGTGCCGATGATCTCGGCGACCTGCTCCGGATCGTCCACGTCCGGAATCTCCACCAGGATGCGGTCGTTGCCCTGAATGGCCACGGTGGCCTCGGTGAAGCCGGCGTTGGTCAGACGGGTGCGCAGGGCGGACACGGTGCCGTCCAGCAGGGTTTCGTAGTTGTCCACCGTGGTATCGGTGACCCTGTACTCCGTGGATACGCCGCCGCGCAGATCCAGGCCCAGGCTGATGGCGCTGCCCACGGGCTTCAGGATGTACTTGCCAACCTGCAAGCCGTTCAGAGCCAGGAACGCCACGACGACGATCAGCACCGCGACGATTCCGAGTTTGATCAAGCTTTTAACCTTCATTCAGTTTCCTCCCTGAGAATGACTGACAAGCACAGTCACTCTAGCATATATCATACAAAGTATTATTATAGTATGTTTTCGTGAAATCGTCAAGCAAAATCCGCGCACGCAATTGCGACAGACGCTTTATTTTTTGCGCAGATGTGGTATAATGGGGTAAAGGAACCTACAGCAGAGGAGGATTTCTATGAAGAATCATGCGGAACTGGCACGGGACAACTTCCTGAAGGGCTACAACTGCGCGCAGGCCGTGGCCATCGCATTTTCCGAGGAGATGGGCATGAGCGAAACCGAGCTTGCGAAGCTGGCCTCCTCCTTCGGCGGCGGCATGGGCAAGATGCGCGAGGTCTGCGGCGCGGTGAGCGGCGCGCTGCTGGCGTACGGCGCGCTGCGCGGCAACTCCGACCCCGAGGACGGCGAGGCAAAGAAGCAGCACTACGCCAATGTGCGCGACTTCGCCGACCGCTTCAAGGCGGAGCACGAGACCATCATCTGCCGGGAGCTTCTGCACAACATCGGCCTGAAGAAAGACATCGGCGGCGATCCCGAGGAGCGCACGCCGGAATACTACCGCACGCGCCCCTGCGTGCGCTTCGTGGAGACCGCAGCCACGATCCTGGAGCAGATGCTGGCGGAATAATCGGAACAAACAGGGCGCTGCCTTCCATTGTTTTTCGGAAGGCAGCGCCCGTCTATTTTACTCAAATCGATCATCTGGAACACACAATCCCTCCGGAACGGCTTCGCCGCGCCACCTCCCTTTACACAAGGGAGGCGAACGAAGGGGCGCATGCGTTATTTGGGAAGCTCATTTAGCAGCTGCTTCATGGTCTTATGAAGCACCGGATGCACGAAGTTCGGCGCAAGCTCCGCCATGGGGCCGAGCACGAAGTCCCGGTTGTGCAGGTCGGGGTGCGGAAGGATGAGCGCGGGATCGTCCTGCACCAGATCATCGTAGAACAGGATATCCAGATCCAGCGTGCGCGGGCCCCAGTGGATCAGGCGTTCGCGTCTCGCGGCCTGTTCGAGGACGTGCAGCGCGTCCAGCAGCTCCTGAGGATCGTACAGCGTCTCGATCTCCATGGCGGCGTTCAGGAAGTCGTCCTGCTCCACTCCGCCGTAGGGCGCGGTCACGCGATAGGCGCTGACCTGCTTCACCCGCACGCATTCGTCCGCCCGCAGGGCCTCCACCGCGCCGTCCAGATACCCCCGCTTGTCGCCCATATTGGAGCCCAGCGCCACGAAGGCGCGGTGCCAGCCCCGGCGCACGCAGACGGACACGCTGTCGAAGGGCAGCGGAATGGGCGCGCTGGGCTTCATAAGCTCCAGCTCCACTTCATTTATCAGGGGGAACCTCAGCAGCAGCGCGCGGCAGGCATGCTCCACCGCCGCCTCCAGCAGCTTCCAGGTGTTCCTTTGCAGATACTCCGTCAGGAACACGCATACGTCGGCGTAGCTGATGGTCTGCTCCAGCGCATCCGCGAGGCCGCCCTGCCGGGTGGAGGTGTACAGCGTGGCGTTCACCACGAACATCTGGCCCAGCCGGGTCTCCTCCTCGAACACGCCGTGGTGCGCGAAGATGCGCAGGCCCCGGATGCGAATCTCGTCCGACTTACGCGCCATGGCAGATGGCCTCCGTCATCTTCACCGCGCGGGCGTTGGCCTGCACGTCATGCACGCGCACGAACATGCAGCCCGCCATCGCCGCCATCACGCTGGTGGCCACGGTGCCCTCCACGCGCTGGTCCGAGGGCAGGTTCAGCGTAAGTCCGATCATGCTCTTGCGGCTGGTGCCCAGCAGCACCGGCAGCTCGAAGGCGCGGATCAGGTCGCCCAGGCGGCGCACGCACTCCAGGTTGTTCTCAAGGCTCTTGGCAAAGCCCACGCCGGGGTCGAGGATGATCCTTTCACGGGCGATGCCCGCCGCATCCGCAAGGCGCAGCGTCTCCTTCAGATCCTCCAGCATCTCCGGGAAGAACTCGGCGTAGCTGGCGTTTTCGCGGTTGTGCATCAGGCAGCAGGGCTTCTTCGCCTCGGCGATCACCCGCGCCATCTCGGGGTCGTACTTCAGGCCCCAGATGTCGTTGATGAGATCCGCGCCCGCAGCGACGCCTGCCCGTGCCACGCCGCTCTTATAGGTGTCCAGGCTGATGGGCACGTCGAAGCGGGCCTTGATGGCCTCGATCACCGGGGCCACGCGGTCGATCTCCTCCTGATCGGAGATCTTCGTGTAGCCGGGGCGGGTGGATTCTCCGCCCACGTCCACCACGTCCATGCCCTCATTCAGCATGTCCTCCACGTGGCGCAGCGCCACATCCAGCTGATTCCAGCGTCCGCCGTCGGAAAAGGAATCCGGCGTGACGTTCAGGATACCCATGATGTAGGTCTTGCCACTCGTCTGAAATTCACGATTGCCAATTTGCACGGTTCATGTCCTCCTTATCGGGCAATGCCCGCGTTTTTTCGCTCCTCCGGCCAGTTGCACGCCCCGCGCGCGTCGCAGCGCCAGCACAGGCGGCAGGCCTTGTCCGCCCGGTAGAGAATCTCCCCCAGCGCATTTCTTGCGTCCGCCGGAGCGCTGCCCCGGTGGCTGCGGATGGCCGCGATCACAATTTCAATTTCATCCGCAGCAAAGCCCGCGTCCGGCAGGATGCTCTCCGCCAGCGCGGCGCTTGCCTGCTCGTGGGGAATGCCATGCTGGATCTGCTCCGTCCGGCCCAGGTCATGCAGCAGCGCGGCGGCATAGACCACATCGCGGTCGATTGCCAGCCCCTGCTCCAGCACGTCGATCCACATCAGCCGCGCCACGTCCATCAGGTGGGTCAGATCGTGGCGGCAGAAAGTACGCTCCGCCTCCAGTTCGTCCAGCAGGCGGAGCTTCTCCTCAAACAGCGGATGCCGCAGGATGGCATTGACCCGCTTCATCCCAGGCGCAGGAAATTGTAGAAGCGCTCCTGCAGCGCAACGTCCTTCTCAAAGCAGCCCAGCATGGAGGCCGTGACCGTCTTGGTGCCGGGCTTCTTGATGCCCCGCATGGTCATGCACATGTGCTCTGCCTCCACCATCACCATCACGCCCTGGGGATGCAGCTCGTTCATGATGGCGTTGGCGATCTGGGTGGTCAGCTGCTCCTGAATCTGCGGGCGGCGTGCGAACACCTCCACTGTACGGGCCAGCTTGCTCAGGCCCACCACCGATCCGTCGGGCACGTATGCGATGTGCACCTTGCCGTAGAAGGGCAGCAGATGGTGCTCACACACGGAATAGAAGGTGATGTCCTTCTCCATCACCAGATTGTTCTCGTCCACGGGGAAGCGCTTGGCCAGCGGCTCCGCAGCCGTCTGCGTAAGACCCCCAAACAGCTCCGCGCACATGCGGGCGATGCGGTCGGGGGTCTCCACCAGACCGGCGCGGTTCGGATCCTCCCCGATGGCGGTCAGGAACATGGTGACCGCCTCTCTGACTTTATCTTGATCGATCAATGCAGGACACTCCTCTTCCGGACGGCATGCGCATCCGGTTCAGCAATTTCGATTATTATAGTACAGATTCACCGAAAAAGAAAGTGCTTTCTGTGAAATCGGCGGAAATAAGCCGATTTTGGGCGCTGGTCATGCAAAAGAGAAAACCCCGAAGGCGAATTTGTCACGCCTTCGGGGCAAAACAGCCATGCTCAGCGCGCGGCAGCATCCTCGTAGCCCACGATCAGCCCGCCCTTCTCGGCGTAGAAGCTGCACAGGCCGGTGCAGTCGCCGATGGTCACCGCGCAGCCGGGGTGCTCCCGCAAGATGATCTCCCGCAGCTGCTGCGCCGCAGCCTCGTTCAGGCAGTGGGCGATGTGCACCCGTCCGCCGGCGAAGCCCGCCTTCTTCATCTCCGCATGGGTGGTCTCCAGCATCCGCTTCTCGCCGCGACACTTGTGCAGCGCCTGCAGCTCGCCCTCTTCGGAGCCCTTGCCCAGCACGCGGATGCCCAGCACCCCTGCCAGCTTGGCGATGGCGGGGCTGATCCTGCCGTTGCGGGCCAGGTTGTTCAGCGATTGCAGGCAGAAGAGCACGTGGGTGTGGCGCTGATAGGCGGCGATCTCCCTCTCGATTTCCTCAAAGGGCAGCTCCCGCTGGATCAGCAGACGCAGCTTCTCCACAATCAGCTGCATCTCTGCGCCCGCGCTCAGCGTGTCGATCACGCAGACCTTCGCGCCGGGGTGGGCGCTCAGGTATTCCTCCTTCGCGTGCATCGCCGCCGCGTGGCTGCCGGACAGCGCACCGCTGATGGTCACGGCGAAGATCGCGTCGGCCCCCTCGAAGGCCTCCAGCCACTCGAAGGTGTTCGGGCAGGACGTGCGCGACGGCCCCTTCGTGCGGTGCAGCTCCTCCACCATCTCCTCGATGTTCAGGCCGGGGCGATCCACGTATTCGCGCTCGTCGGTGATGATCTTCAGGGGAACGCTTGCGAAATCCACGCCCTCCAGCGCGTACAGATTGGCCGCGGAATCCGATACGATGCGATACTTCATGCTATCTCCCCCACCAGATGTTTTGTTTGCAAAAACCATCTTACAGGTTTTTCAAAAACCGATTATGTCATATTCTATCACAGAGACGCGTCCTCGTCAAGGGAAGTGCGCAATCCTCCAGGCGTCTTGAAAAAGATCCGATAAAGGCCAGGAGCAACCTGCGGAAAGGGGTTATCGGCAGCTTTGACAGGGATGTGTCATCGCGAGATAAGGTACAATAAGTTGCGCAAAAAGGAATAGACATGGTAGGCAGGCAGCTGGTAGAATGGAGTTGCTACACAAACATTCGAAAGGAGCCTGGGGACCATGTCTGAGAAGATTGTAACACTGAACGAGGAAGTAATCAAGGGGCAAATCA
>JBJEJN010000194.1:0-6299 GCA_051878085.1 Aristaeellaceae bacterium
ATGGTACTTGGCTGGCAACGGCCCGGGAGAGTAGGTCGTCGCCGGATTCAATAAGCCTTAGTAGCTCAATGGCAGAGCATTCGGCTGTTAACCGAAGGGTTGTAGGTTCGAGTCCTACCTGAGGCGCCAAGTAAGGATCGTGTAGTTCAAATGAATTACACGATTTTTTTGTGTATGCTGTTCCAACAATCGGAATTTCATGCTTAATGTGAAGAACATCGGTTTTATTGTTTTCCGATAAAGCACAAACTGGGCTGCTGCATGCCTTATTCAGCGAAAGAGAGCACGCTACCGATCTTTTCTACGGCTTTGCGTTTGCGTCTCTCTATGGGATGAACATATCTTTCCATAGTTGTCTTATAGTCCTTCTGGCCAGGTATGTATTGAATAGTTTTAACATTGGCCACAGTATCATTCAGAAGAATTCATGGCGTATGCCAGACTGTGTCGAAATTGCACCAGATAACTCCACTGTATGGTTTGCATTGATTATCTTTACGTGGGGAGATCCCAGAAGTTACGCTCATTCCTCCAGATGTATGTATAGAATCTCCAGAGGAATTCAGATCTTGCCGTTATTGTCTGATGCTGAGCTGCAGAGTTACCTTTGATGCAGGTTCAGGGCCGATGCGCTTCCTGGCATGCAGTTTGTCACGCAGTACACATGGCGCTCTGCATCGACTTCATGCCCTAGAAGGCTTTACGGGGCGTGCAGGGCGCATCTCGGGTTCCAGAGCGGCGGGAGATCAGCCTTACTAAGGGGGCATCCAGAGCTCCATCTCCTTTCTCAGGGGCATTCAGAAGGTTTTGAGCAGGCTTCCCCGGATACTACAGCATTCCAGCCAAGATAACCGTCAGCACGCTGCTGCGGCTGCATCTGTCTGATAGATAAGGAAAGGCTCCGGCGCTTGCCGGAGCCTTTGTGATGTCTGTGATTCTTACTGCAGGCGGGAGTACATGGAGGAGATCCAGCCCTTGGTGCCGTTGTAGCTGATGTAGTACCACTGCACGCCTCGGGTGTCCGTGGAGGTCTTGCCCAGGTAGGTAGCGACCTTGCCCTCGGCGATGTAGCCCAGCTTGGTGCTGGTCTTATTGGCCTTGGCGCGGATGGTGACGTCGCCGCCGACCACCTTCACGGTGTCGCTGGAGCCGCCGGAGGAGGAGTCCTTGCTGTTCGTGATCTTGGAATAGCGGGAGGAAACCCAGCCGGTCACGCCGTTGTAATTCACCTTGTACCACACCACGCCGCGGGTGTCCTTGGCGGCGGTGCCCAGGCAGGTGCCGTAAGCGCCGCTGGGCATGGAGCCAACGACCTTGTAGCTGGTGCCGGCCTTGGAGCGGATGTTCACGCTGCCGCCCACGACCTTGACATACTTGCCGTCGATGTCGTAGGTGCTGACCACGGTGCTGCCGGACTGGGAGCTGGAGTCATCGGAAGAGGAGCTGTACTTCTCAGCATAGGCGGAGTAGATCCAGCCGGTGGTGCCGTTGTACTTCACCTGATACCACACGGAGCCGCCGCTGGTCTTGGCCGCGGTGCCGGTGCAGCTGACGATCTTGCCCGCCGGGATGGAGGTGTAGATGGTGCTGCTGGTGAGCGGCTTGGCGCGCAGGTTCACCGCGCTGGTGATGCGCAGGGACTTGACGCTCGTGGAGTAGGTGGAGTAGGTGGTCTTGCTGGTGCTGGAGGACGAGCTGGAGGTGCTGGAGGAGCCCGTGTCTGCGGTGCTCACCGGAACAGCAGTTGCGGTGGGAACCGGCGTGGGCGTCGCGCCAATGGGCGTAGCCTTGGGTGCGGTAGAGCCGGTGCTGCCGTTGGCGGCGTCGACATTGTTCATGAAGTCGGTGAACCAGTCATTGTTCGTCTGGGCTGCCTCGTCGGTTCCGGGGGTGGCGGAAGGATCGACGGTGGGGGTGGTCTCGGGCAGCAGCGCTGCGGTGACCGCCTGGGTCAGATCGCCGCTGTAGAGGACGGTCTGGCTGCCGTCGGTGCGCACCTCGGTCAGGGTCAGCTTCGTGGGCTCCCACACGTAGAAGGCCTCGCCGTCGAAGGTGACGCTGGAGCCGTTCTCGGGGGCGTAGAGGCTGGTTTCGCCGGAAGCGGTGATCAGGTTCAACGCGCTGTTGTACCAGGCAACCACGCCCGCACGGGTGGGCCAAAAGCCGCTGTCCGGCTCGGCGCACGCGCTGTTCAGGGTCTTGAGCTGGGTGTCCAGGCTGTACACGCGGCCGCGCAGCTCCGCGCTCTCGCCGGTGCGCACGGCGTAGGCGTCGGCCAGGTTGTGGAAGTAGACCAGGTTGTCCAGAATCTTCAGATCCTCGCCGCCACTCTTGAGCAGCAGGTCGGTCTCGCCGTTGTTCAGGTTCAGGCGATAGATGCAGCCCGCCTGGGTGGTGGCGGTTTCATTGTCGCTCAGCTGGGCGGTGTACTCCATCTTGTCGCCGTCGGCCAGGTAGTAGGCGTAGCCGTCGCCCAGCACGTAGTCCAGCATCTGTGCGCCGGAGAGCTTCAGGCACACGCCGGTATCCGGCTCGATGGAGTGCAGCAGGCCGTTCATCAGAACCAGCAGCTTGCCGCCGAACATCGTCATGTGCTCTGCGGTGGACGTGCCGAAGGAATACAGCGTGCTCTGCTGGTTGCCCACGCAGCTGATGATGGCGGAGGCGCCGTCGGTGGTTCTGAGGTAGGCCGCGCCAGCGCCGTAGTTCATCAGACTCTCGATGCTGTCCGCGCGATCCATGCAGACCGGCTGCGAGCCGTCCAGCGGCAGGCGAACCAGCATGTCGCCCTCGCCCGAGGGCAGGATCAGGTAGATTTCGGAAGCCGTGCGTGCGGCGTCCAGGCCGTTGACGGCCTCCGCAGATGCGTTGGCGGTCGCGGTGGTAGCGGCGGCATCAACTGCCGGCTCGGCAAGTGCCAGGCCCTGAAGCGCCATCAGCGCGATCAGCAGCCACAAAATAGCTTTGCGCATATGTATTCCTCCTTTGTTTACCCGTAAATTATACCATAGGATCGGTCGAAACTCAACCATTAGGAGTTAGACGAAAAAAAGTCGGATTTTGATCCATATTCATATGAATTTACCCGGGGAAAATAACGTTGCAAAAGGCTTCATCTTTTGTTATAATGGATGAAATCAATGTGAGCACAAGGAGGGCGAAGCATGCCTTTGTTTGATTCGAGCGCGGAGAAGCTGCGCAAGGAAAATCTGAAGAGCCTGGAGGACCGGCGGCTGCACTTTGCCGAAGAGCTCCAGCAGAGGGGCTTCAAGCCGGAAAAGATGCTGTTCTGCTCCACCGAGGGCGGCCAGTTCGTCGCGCTGGCGCGCCACGAGGGCAAGATCGCCGTGGTGGTCTCTCCCGTCTTCGGTCAGGAGGGCGATTTCCTGCTGGAATGCCCGGACGAGCTCCAGTGGGAGAAGGAGGACGTGTTCGAGAAGGGCTCCGGCCTGAACGGCGCCTTCGGCTTTGGCAAGAAGGGCGCGAAGGGCTTTATCCTGCACATCACGCTCAGCGACGGCAGCGTGGCGCACCTGCACGTGGTGGCCGGCCGCACCTCCTATCTGGAGACGGACTTCAAGCACAATCCGCTGCTCAAGACCAAGCGCCGCCGGGGCGACGCCAACATCATCTGGGATCTCGTGCCCATCGAGCCGGGCCACCTGGACAAGATCGAGGATCGCCTGATGAACTATTATCTGGCCTGAGTCCTCAGACATCTGAAAAACCCAACCGATTTGCGTCGGTTGGGTTTTTGCGTGGGGTGAATTATTCCTTCCCGTTCCAGCAGTAGGTGCACAGCTTGCAGGGGGACACGCCCGTGGAGGTCATCATGTCGTCCAGGCGCTGGAACTTCAGCGTGGTGAACTTCAGCTCCTTGCGGATCTCCTCGACCATGGCGGCGTACTCCGGCGCGTCGGGATCGGCGTAGCGCGCAAGCTTTTCCCTGGACGGCTCGCCGCCCTCCAGACGGACGATCACCCGCCGGGCGATCAGGTCGTACTCCGAGGTGGAGCGGGAGAAGTTCAGATACTTGCAGCCGAAGAGGATCGGCGGGCAGGCCGTGCGGATGTGCACCTCCTTCGCGCCGCTGTTGTAGAGGAACTCGGCGGTCTCGCCCAGCTGGGTGCCGCGCACGATGGAATCGTCGATCATGATCAGCTTCTTGTTCCGGATCAGCGAATCCACGGGGATCAGCTTCATGTGGGCGATCAGGTTGCGCTTCTTCTGGTTGGAGGGCATGAAGGAGCGCGGCCAGGTGGGCGTGTACTTCACGAAGGGCCGGGAGAAGGGGATGCCGGAGCGGTTGGCGTAGCCCACGGCGTGGGCGGTGCCGGAGTCCGGAACGCCCGCCACGGTGTCGGCCTGTACGTCGTCGCGCCGGGCCAGCATGTCGCCGCAGCGGCAGCGCATCTCCTCAACGTTCATACCCTCGTAGCAGGAGGACGGATAGCCGAAGTACACCCACAGGAAGGTGCAGATCTTCATCTCGGGCAGGGGAGGAAGAACCGTCTCGTCGCTGTCCGCCGTCAGGAACACCACCTCGCCCGGGCCCAGCTCCCGCAGGTTCTCATAGCCCAGATTTAAATAGGAAAAGGATTCAAAGCAGGCGCAGCGCGCGCCGTCCTTCTGGCCAAGGATCACCGGCGTGCGGCCCAGGCGGTCGCGGGCGGCGTAGATGCCCTCCGAGGTGAGGATCAGGATGGACATGGAGCCGTCGATCACGCTCTGGGCGTAGCGGATGCCCTCCGCGATGGAATTCTTGCGGTTGATCAGCGCCGCCGTCAGCTCGGTGGGGTTGATGCTGCCGCCGCTCATCTCCAGAAAGTGAATCGCGCCCTTGTCAAAGGCCTCGTTCACCAGCGCGTCCACGTTGTTGATGCGGCCCACGGTGGTGATGGCAAAGTTGCCCAGGTGGGAGCGCACGATCAGCGGCTGGGGCTCGGTGTCGGAGATGCAGCCGATGCCGGAGTTGCCCGCCATGCGCTCCACATCGCGCTCAAACTTCGTGCGGAACGGCGAATTCTCGATGTTGTGAATCGCACGGTCGAAGCCGTTCTCGCCGTAAACCACCATGCCCGCGCGCTTCGTGCCCAGGTGGGAGTGGTAGTCGGTTCCGAAGAAGAGGTCAAATACGCAGTCCGATTTGGAAATCACACCGAAAAATCCGCCCATGTTTGCTTCTCCTTTGCAGCACTGTCAGCGCCATTATTATATGGTAGAAATCGCAGATAATCCAGCGCCCGCCTCCGGGCGATCGGAATTATGCGGCTGTTTTTGCATTATAGCACGCTTTTCCGGCGGATTCCGCATGGATGTGTAAACATTGCGTGTGAAGATGGTCATTTTTCCGAACGTTCGGTTTATGAGGACGCCACATTGCACAGCTGCGGGCGCGTGATCGGAGCGGATCGCGCTGAAATGTGCGGAAAATGCGCGCCGGAGGGACGTAATGCGCGGAAAACGCCGCGTTTTGCGTGCAAAAGCGGGGTTCTGAGGCACTTTGTATATTTATGCATCAAGAAATCACGGCGAATCCGAATATCACAAACACCTGTATTTGCTATATGGACGGAAATGCGACGAAACGGCAGTAAAAATTAACATTCCGCGATTCGCGGACAGATGTGCGATGATTTCAGCGCAAATTATGCAAAAAAATGGAAAAGAGCCGCCGTATAACGGCGAATAAGCCCCGGAAATGGATGTATTTGCCAATTAAGATGCATAAATCGGGGCAAAACTGGCCGCGAATTGCGGATTTTTCCGGTGGAAACGAAGCTTTGAATTCCAAAAAACTGCAAAATGGGGCTTGCAATTGTTGGGAATCTTCTGTATAATACCCCCATGATGCAAAGGAGGCATACCACAATGAAAAAGATTCTCGCTCTGGTTCTGGTTCTCATGCTGGCCGTTTCCGCAGTTGCAATGGCGGAGACCATCAAGATCGGCGTCTTCGAGCCCGCTTCCGGTGACAACGGTGCCGGCGGCAAGCAGGAGGTTATCGGTATTGAGTACGCCAATTCCCTGGTTCCCACCGTCGAGATCGGCGGCGTGACCTACGACGTTGAGTTGGTCGAGGTGGACAACCAGTCCGCCACCGACAAGGCCGTCTCCGCAGCGCAGGAGCTGGTTGACGCAGGCGTGAGCATCGTGCTCGGCTCCTACGGCTCCGGCGTGTCCATGGCGGGCGGCGAGGTCTTCGCGGCTGCTGAGATCCCGGCGATCGGCTGCTCCTGCACCAACCCGGGCGTCACTTCCCTGTGCGACTACTACTGGCGCGTCTGCTTCCTGGATCC
>JBJEJN010000195.1:0-31016 GCA_051878085.1 Aristaeellaceae bacterium
TGCAGCATCTCCACGCCCACGCCGTGGGGGATCTCGTCGCGCAGGTTGTTCAGCGCCTTCTCGCGGATGATCTCCGCGCACATCACGCGCTCGGGCTGGTCGGTGATCATGTCGTCGGGGAAGTACTTCGGGCCCTCGGGCATGGCCTCGATCAGCTTTTGCGTCAGCAGATCGATGTTCTCGCCGGTGCGTGCGGAGACCGAGAAGATCTGGTCGAAGTGGAACTCGTTCAGCTCCGCCAGCTGGGGCATCAGCTTCTCCGGCGGCACGATGTCGATCTTGTTCACCGCCAGGAAGCGGGGGCAGTTCATGCTCTGGATGTCGCTGAGCACGGCCTTGTCGCCGCCGCCGATGCGCTGGCCGTCCACCACCGCCAGCACCGCGTCCACGCCCTCGCGGGCGTCGTTGGCGGACTTCATCATGTACTCGCCCAGCTTGGTGCGGGGCTTGTGCAGGCCGGGGGTGTCCACGAACACCAGCTGCCAGTCCGGGCCGGTGGCAACGCCCAGCAGCTTGTTGCGGGTGGTCTGGGGATGGTTGGAGACGATGGCGACCTTTTCGCCGACGATGCGGTTCATGATGCTGGATTTGCCGACGTTCGGGCGGCCCAGGATGGCCACGAAGCCCGAGCGGAATTTCTTTTCAGACAAGTGTGTTTCCTCCGTGTTTATGCTTGTTGGTCGTTGAGCAGGTACTCCGGGCCGAAGGAGCCGGGCAGCAGCTCCTCGAGGGTGCGGGTCTCAAAGCTGCCGGAGCCTGCGGCTCCTGCCATGACGGGCATGTCCGGCCCGCAGGCGAACTCCCGCAGCACCTGGCGGCAGATGCCGCAGGGCCAGGCGACGCTGTCGGCGGCGATGGCGATGGCCATGAAGCGGCGCTGTCCGGCGGCGATGGCTCCGCTGGCGGCGCAGCGCTCGGCGCAGATTGTCGCGCCGAAGGATGCGTTCTCGAAGTTGCAGCCCTGGAAGGTGCGTCCGTCCTCCGTCAGGATGCACGCGCCCACGCTGTAGTGGGAGTAGGGCGAATAGGCATTCTTGCGGGCCTCCTCCGCCAGGTGAAACAGTTCCTCGTGGGTCATGGTCGTTCCTCCCTTCAGATTGCGCCAGAGGCGCAGCTTTTCCATGGCGCGCTTCTCCATGGCGCGCATCTGCCGCTTTTCATCTTCTTCCATGTGGTCGTAGCCCATCAGATGGAAGGCCGAGTGGGCGGTGAGGTAGCCCAGCTCCCGCTTCAGGGAGTGACCGAACTCCGCCGCCTGCTCCCGGGCGCGGTTCAGGTTCAGCACGCAGTCGCCCAGGTTGATCCAGCCCACGCTGGGGTCGTACTCCCGGCGCAGGCGCTTCGGGTTGTCCCGGGCTGTGGTTCCCCTCGGGAAGCGCACGGTGGGGAAGGAGAGCACGTCCGTGGCGCTGTCCACGCCGCGCATCGAAAGGTTCAGCGCGTGGATGGCTGCATCGTCCACCACGCGGATCGCAAAGCCCGCGCCGGAGATTCCCTCCAGCTCCATGCAGACCTCGGCAACCTCATTCAGGAAGTCCTCGAGGCCCTCCGGACAGCCGGGCACCTCGCATTGCAGCTCAATGGGCATCGCTCTGCACCTCCTGCCGGGGAGCATCCTCCGATTCGGGCGCGGCCTCCTCCGTCGGATTGGTTTCAGGCTCGGACGGCGCTGCGGCTTCCTCCGCCGGAGCTTCTTCCTCGACGGGCTTGCGCGGCGGGATGCTGATCTCGGGGTACTCGATGCGCTCGTGGAACACGCCGGTGAGCACGGTGACGAAGGTGGAGCAGATCTTGTCCAGATCGCTGAAGGTGAGCGCGGAGTCGTTGAGCTGGCCGTCGTCCAGCTTCTCGCGCACCAGCTTGCGGATCAGCGCCTCCATCTTCTCGGGGCTGGGGTTGGCAAGCGTGCGGGTCGCGGCCTCGATGGTGTCGGCCAGCATGACCACGGCGGCCTCCTTGCTGCGGGGGCGCGGGCCCTCGTAGCGGAAGCTGGACGCGTCCACGTCCTCGCCGTAGAGCTTCACGGCCTTGTCGTAGAAGTAGAGTGCAAGGGAATCGCCGTGGTGCTGGCGCACGATGTCCACCACCTGGCTGGGCAGGCGATCCTTCTGGGCCATTTGCGCGCCGTCGCGGGGATGGGCGGTGAGGATGGCCGCGGAGACGCGCGGGTCGGTGCGGTCGTGGGGGTTGTCGCCCATCTGGTTCTCCTTGAAGTACATGGGGCGCTTGAGCTTGCCCACGTCGTGGTAGTACGCGCCCACGCGGGCCAGCAGGCCGTTTGCACCCACGGCGGTGGCGGCGGCCTCAGCAAGGTTCGCCACGATGATGGAGTGGTGGTAGGTGCCGGGGGCCTCCATCAGCAGGCGGCGCAGCAGCGGCTGGTTGGGGTTGGAGAGCTCGATGAGCTTGGCGCTGGTGGCCAGGTTGAACACCAGCTCCAGCAGCGATTGCAGGCCGATGGCCAGCACCGCGCTGAACACGCCGCCGCCCAGCGCCCACAGGGCATTGGAGAGGGCGGTGTTCAGGTTCGAGCTGGAGACCAGGCCGATGGCCATGGTGATGATGAAGTTGGAGGCGGCGATGGCAAAGCCCGCCAGCAGCGTGCCGGTGCGCAGCTGCTTGCGGGAGAGCACCAGCGTGGCGATGGGGCCGGCTGCAAAGGACATCAGCATCACCGAGAACATGGACATGGAGAACAGGCCGTCGGTGGACACCAGCATGGACACCATGAAGCTGACCACGCAGTTGACGAACAGCGCCGTCTTGGTGTCCAGCAGCACGGAGATCAGGATCGCGCCCAGCGCCACGGGCATGAGATAGGAATTCATGCCCCGCACCAGCAGCGAGATGGCGATCTCCAGCACGATGGTGATGCACAGCAGCATCAGCCGCTTGGTGTCCTTCAGGATGGCCACGTCGAACTGGTACAGGTACAGCGCGATGATGCCGCAGAGCACCAGCAGCAGCAGCGCCAGGCCACCGAACAGCGGAATGTCCAGCGTGTCGTCCGCCAGCAGGCCGAGACTGGCGATGATCTGGTACTGGGACTCGGTGACGATCTCGCCCTCGCGGACGATGACCTCGCGCTTGACCAGCATCTCCGGCTCGACGGCGTCCCGGGCCTTCTGGCGGTTGGCCTCGGTGATCTCCGTGTCGATGAGCATGTTCGGCTGGATGCAGATGCGCAGGATCTCGGAGATGAGCGACACCGCGCCGGTGGGGTACTTTTCGTCCACCAGATCCCGGGTGATGCGGGTCACGGCGGAGGATTCCTGGCCCTCCGGCAGGGTGGAGTTCAGCGTGTCGCGCACGCCGGCCACGCCCGCGTCATAGACCTGCTGCAGGACCTCCGCATCGGTGTGTAGCAGTGCCGAGAGCATGTCCTGGTTGAGGGTGAAGGGCGCGGTCTTGTTGATCTCCGACAGCTGCGCCTCCGTCGCGTTTCCAGGTATCCTGTCCTGCCACTGTTCCCGGATGGAGAGCAGCGCGTCATAGACCCGCTTCATGTCCTCCAGCACCACGTTGTTGACGCTGGTGTCCACGCTCTTGTAGCTGGGCTCCACCGCGTTGGCGGCGGCCACGCGCAGCAGCTCCGTGGTCACCGTGTCCTCCACGTCCTTGGTGGCGTAGATGGTCTTGCTGGCAGGCTCCCCCACGTGGATGTCGTAGGTGTCCGGCGAGATGCCCGCCAGAATCAGCACGAAGATCAGCAGAAAGGTCGCGACGCTGATGAGCACGGTGCGGATCACGCCGTTGAGACGGCTGGATTTGAATCCCGATAGCATCTTCATGAAAAGACTCCTTTACGACCTCGGAGCAGGCCCCCGGCGGTCGTTGTTTCGCAGCGCGTATTTCTCGTAGGCCTTGACGATGGCCTGCACCAGCTCGTGGCGCACCACGTCGCGGTGGGTCAGGCGCACGATGCCGATGTCCTCCACGCCCTTGAGCACCTCCAGCGCCTCCACCAGGCCGCTCTTCTTGCCGATGGGCAGGTCGATCTGGGTGACGTCGCCGGTGATGACCATCTTCGAGCCCATGCCCATGCGGGTCAGGAACATCTTCATCTGCTCGCTGGTGGTGTTCTGGGCCTCGTCGAGGATGATGAAGGCGTCGTTCAGGGTGCGGCCGCGCATGTAGGCCAGCGGCGCGACCTCGATGGCCCCGCGCTCCACCAGGCGCTGGTAGGCGTCCAGGCCCAGCATTTCGTGCAGCGCATCGTACAGCGGGCGCAGGTAGGGATCCACCTTCTGGGCAAGATCGCCCGGAAGGAAGCCCAGCTTCTCACCGGCCTCTACAGCGGGACGGGTCAGGATGATGCGCTCGATCTCCTTGTTCTTCATGGCGACCACCGCCATGGCGATGGCCAGGTAGGTCTTGCCGGTTCCGGCGGGGCCGACCGCGAAGGTGCAGGTGTTCTGCTTGATCGCGTCCACGTAGGTGCGCTGGCCCAGGGTCTTGCACTTCACCTGACGGCCCCGGCTGGTGATGGCGATCACGTCGCGCATGATCTCGCCGATGCGGTCGGCGTTGCCCTCCTCCGCAAGGCCGATGGCGTAGCGGATGCGGGTGCGGTCCACCGTCTCGCCCCGGCGGATGATCTCGCTCATCTTTTCCAGCGTCAGCTTTGCCAGCTCCACCTTGTCCGGCTCGCCGCTCAGCGCGATTTCGCCGCTCCCGGCCTGAATGTCCACGCCCAGCTCCGCCCGGAACAGCGCGATGTTTTCCTCGCGCAGACCAAACAGGCCGATGAATTCCTCGGCGGACTCAATGGGCATGTGCTCCGTAATTATCTGACTGTTTTCCAAGTTTCGTTGACCTCCTCAGACAGGACATCCCGCGATGCGGCGATGTCGGTATATATTTCATAGACCGCGCGAACGCGCAGCATGCCGTCCGCCCGGGAGACGTCCTCCCAGGCTGCGGCGAGTTCATAGTCGATTCCATCTGCATCGAGCTTCGCCTGAATCTCCGCACGGGCGAGGGCGGTGAGCTGCGCCTCAAGGGCAGCCTCGTCCACAGCTTCAAGGCGCTCATCCACCTCGATGTGGGTGGTGCGCACCACCTCCAGCGGCAGGAACAGCCCCACCACCGGCAGGATCTCCGCATCCAGTTTCTCCGATGGGAAGCCTGCGCATTCCGTGATGGGCATGCTGAAGCCCAGCAGCTTCAGGCGGCATTCGTTTTCGCTGCGCCCGGTGGGCGTGACGATTCGCTTTTCCAGCGGAGCCTGCGCGCCGCCCTCGTACCAGCAGCGGGCGATCACCTCGCCCAGGGCGGAGACGGGGTTCGTCTCCTCCTTGCTCTTGTCCTCCTCGCCCCGGATCAGCGTCTGGCCCCTGCGCACGGTGTCGCCGGGGCGCACGCTGGCCTCTCCGGAGTGCACGGTGACGGATTCCACCACGCCGTCCTGCCGGGCGACCAGATCCCGGGCGCGGGAGATTTCGTAGACCTCGGGCGCGGGAACCTCCGGCGAGGCCTCCACCAGCAGCCGGATGCCCTGCACCCGCACGCCGATGAAGCTGTAATCGCCGGCTTCCGCCAGCAGGCGCTTTTGCAGAAGCTCCGCGTCCACCGCCGAGGCCGCCATGCCGGGCTTCAGGCCCTGCTCCGCGATGCAGCGGCGCAACGCGGGAGCGCTCCCCAGCGCGGCGTCGGGGCCGGTGAGGGCTACGTCGATGATCCAGATGCGACTGAGGAAGCCCCAGCACAGCGCGGCACAGAGGATCAGCCCCAGCGCAAGCGTCCAGCGGCTGCGCAGGCCCTGCAGCAGTGCCGACAGCCCGCCGTGGCGCAGCACGCGGTGGTTCAGGCCGTAGCGCTTGCAGAGCGCCAGCACGATTTCGGCGCTGCGCTCGTCCGTGTCCAGGATCAGCGTTCGCGCTCCGCTTCGCCGCACCCGTGCGAAGCGCGCGCCCTGACGCAGGCAGCGCTCCAGCAGGCGCTCGGGGTACGCGCCCTCCACCCGCAGCCGCAGGTCATGGTTCATGGCGGCACGCCTCCCCGCAGGGAAGATCCACGTGGCGGATCTCGCCCCGGATCACCAGCGCGTCCCGGCGCACCTCCGACAGGCTCAGGCCGCTGCCTGCCACGTCGATGGTTCCGCAGCGCGTGGCCAGGGAAATTTTCTCCTGCGTGAACTCCAGTATGCCGCAGTGGTTCTCCACCAGCAGCGCGCGTCCGCCGATGGAGGTAATGCGCGCCGTTCTGCCCGACAGATCCGAGAGCCATTCCAGCGCAGGGGAGCTCGGGCGCGGGCCGCGTCGGTTCTTCATATCGTCACCCCGCAGATCGTCTTTTGTTCAACGATATGCGCCTTGGGCCTCGTTCCGAACCAGCGCTGCCGCAGGGCGGATATTCAGGACACGGAAATATCTAAAATTATCCAACTATATTATACACGATGGGGAGGTACAAATGCAAGATGCTGTGGAAAAAGGCTTCCGTCGCGTTGTCAAGCCGGATGAAAAATGCTATAATGTGGGCAAACGCAAGGGCGCTGAAGGCGGCGCAGAGGAGGATGAACCAATGAAATGCAGGAGCATGCAGTTGTGGACGGCGATGGGCAGGAAATGGATCTGTGCGCTGCTGACAATTGCGCTGTTGGCCGGCGTGGGAACTGCGCTGGCGGATGAGACAGTGCGGATCGACCACGCGGCGCTGATGACGGACGGCGAGTGGGTGGAAGCTGCCATCAAGGCACAGGAATACCACTACTTTCCCTTGGAGCTTGCCGAGGTGGGCAAGCTGACGGTGCGGGTTCAGACGACGGTGAGTGGACTGCCCTTCCAGTTCCTGGATGCGGATCTGCGTCCCTGGCAGGATCTCTACCTCTACGGCTGCACCGGCGCGCCGGACACCGGAGACTTTGTGTTCTACCTGGAACCGGGAAGCTATTACGTGCGCTACAACGGAGACAGCGTGCATGCCGGCGATTTTCGCGTAAAGGCGATCTTTTCGCCGCTGGCCTGCGATGAAATCCGGGAGAGCGGAGAGGATTTCAGTGCGATGCCTCTGACGGACGGCGCGGCGGTCAGCGGCGTGCTGACGGAGGGAAACGACGGCGACGTTTACAGCTTTGTTCTGGACGCGGAGCGGGAGCTGCGCCTGGTGTGCAACAGCGAGATTGAGGGACAGCAGATGCTCACCCTGTACGATGGCGACATGGTGGAGATGTACACGCAGTACGACCTGCACGGCTTCGTCCGGGAGGAGAAGCTGGAGGCCGGCACCTATTATCTGCGCCTGCACGGCGCGAAGGGCCCCTATACGCTCAGGTACGAGGCCGGGAAATAGAAATGCAGAGATGGAGATCGGCGGAACCGCAAGGTCCCGCCAATCTTCGTCATGCCTGGGTGTTCGTCCCGTTGCGCAGATCCACGCCGCGCTCGTCAATCAGGTACCATGTGCCGTTCCACAGCACACAGGCGACGCCGTCGCAGAAGCGGGTGGCCTTGTCATAGACGGGGCGAAGCGCGATTTCGCCGTCGAGGTTCACATAGCCGATCTTGTCGCCCTGGAACACGCGCGAAAAATCGCTACCGCCGAAATCGACGTACACGTTGCTCCAGGTGGACGCGCCGACGGTGTTGTCTCGGGAATCGATGAGGTGGTACTCGCCGTCCTGCTTGACCCAGGCGCGGTTCTTCTGGAAGGGGCCGGCGCTGTCGTACTTGCAGGGAATGACCGGATTTCCGGCCTCGTCGATGTAACCGGACAGATCGTTCTGTTCCACAAAGGCCAGGCCCTCGCTGAAGGGGCCGATGTCGTCGTAGATGAAAGGTATGACCTCGTTGCCGGCGGCGTCGATGCATCCGTACAGGCCGTCCTTTTTCACGACGGCGATGCCGTTGCGGAAGGCGTTGGCGCGCTCCCACTGCGGGGCGAGCACGACCTCGCCATCGAGGTTGATGTAGCCGTAGGCGTTATCGCCGCTCGCGTCCGTGCCGCAGAAGGAGATCAGGCCCTCGCTGTAGGTGCCCAGCATGTTCCACTCCGGCTCCAGCACCAGATTGCCGTCCAGGTCGATCAGGGCGCTGTGCGTGCCGTTGGAGACGGAGGCATAGCCGCCGCTGTAGGTGCCCGCCCGCTCCCAGTTTGCCGGAGTGATGACGCTGCCGCTTTCGTCGATGTAGCCGTAACAGTCGCCGAGCTTGACCCGGGCGCGCCCCTCGCAGAAGTAATCGCCGCCGTCCCAGGCCGGTTCGATCACCGTCTCTCCCTGCAGGTTGATGTAGCCGGTCAGGCCGTTTGCCGCCTTGAAGGCGGCCATGCCGGCATAGAAGTTGTCGATGGACTGCGCGCTGCGGAAGTCCTCCGCGGCCAGGGCGGGTGCGCACAGCGCCGCGCCCAGCAGCGCCGCGAACAGAATCGCAAATTTCCTTTTCATATGATTTTTCCCCTCGCTTTCAACAGAATTATAGCAGAATTCAGGCGGATTGCAAGGGGTTCCTGCCGCGAGCGCGCCGTTGCAAAGTTCCTGCGGGGATGTTATAATGCTGGGGTATGCTGTATGGAAGGCGGGGATTGTCCCATGCGAATCGGAAAACTGGAGCTGCCCGCGGGCGCGGCGCTCGCGCCCATGGCGGGGGTGAGCGACGCGGCCATGCGCCTGCTGTGCTGCGAGCAGGGCGCGGCCTGGAGCGTGAGCGAGATGCTCTCCGCGAAGGGCTGGATCTACTCCGGCGAGAAGAACCGCAACGCCCGGGAGCTGCTGACCCGACTGCCGGGGGAGGGAATCGCCGCGCTTCAGCTGTTTGGCAGCGATCCGCAGATCATGGCGGACGCGGCGCAGGAGCTCGTCTCCGCTGGCTTTGACTTCTACGACATCAACTTCGGCTGTCCCGCGCCGAAGATCACCGGCAACGGCGAGGGCAGCGCACTGATGCGCGACCCGAAGCAGATCGGCCGCATCGTGCGGGCCATGGTGGATGCGGTGGACGTTCCGGTGACGGTGAAGATTCGCGCGGGCTGGGATGCGGAGCACGTCAACGCGGTGGAGGTGGCGCAGATCTGTGAGCAGGCGGGCGCGGCGGCCATCGCGGTGCACGGGCGCACCCGCATGCAGCAGTACGCCGGGCATGCGGACTGGAGCATCATCCGGGAGGTGAAGAAGCGCGTGTCGGTGCCGGTGTTCGGCAACGGCGACGTGCGCAGCGGCGCGGACGCGCTGCGGATGATGGACGAGACCGGCTGCGACGCGGTGCTGGTAGCCCGTGCTGCGGAGGGCAATCCCTGGCTGTTTGCGGAGATTCGCGCGGCACTTGCGGGGGAGGACTACACGCCGCCCACGCCGCGGCAGCGGGTGGAGACGGCCCTGCGCCACTTTGAGCTGGAGGAGCAGTTGCACGGCGCGCGCGGCGGCATGCTGGAGATGCGCAAGCACATCGCCTGGTACATCTCCGGGATGCGGGGCGCTGCACGCTTCCGGGAGCACATCAACTCGCTGGAGAGTGCCGAGGCAGTGAAGTCTGCGCTCATGGAGTTCGCCGAGGCGGCGGAGAAACTGTAGGGGGATGCCCACACCCCCCCGTCGGCGGAACGTCCGACCTCGTCATTCACGTAGGGCGGGATGCCCACATCCCGCCGCTGATGTGGTGCCTACACCCCGTCGCATACTGGAAAAAACGGCGAAACTGCGCCGGAATGTCTTGAAAACACGGATTTCTGTGGTATAATGGCTTTACGGTTGAATGTTATGACATTCAATGTTATGCTGATTTATGTCTGTCGATGAAAGGAACGGGAGCCCAATGCTGGAAGACCACAAGCTGGATAAATCCACGCCGGTACCGCTCTATTTCCAGTTGAAGAGTCTGCTGCTGGAGGAAATCAAGAAGAATGAATATCCGGTGGACAGTCTGATTCCGACGGAAAAGGAGATTTCCGAAATGTTCCAGATCAGTCGCACCACCGTGCGCCAGGCCATCACGGAGCTGGTGCAGGCGGGCTGGCTGTACCGCATCAAGTCCAAAGGAACCTTCGTGGCGCGGGTGAAGATCAAGCAGGACTTCATTAAGCGCCTGGAGCCCTTCAACGAGCAGATCGAGCGCACCGGCCGCGTGCCCAGCACGCAGATGCTGGCCTTTGAGGTGCTTCCCATGCCGGAGCGCGTGGCGGAGGTGTTTGGGGTTGAGCCGGGTACCCGGGCGGTGTACATGCACCGGCGGCGCTGTGCGGACGGCGATCCCATCGTCACGGTGGAGACCTATCTGCCCTACGACGCCTGTTCGTTCATCCTCCAGCACGATATGAGCCAGGAGTCGCTGTATCATCTGCTCGCCACCCGCGAAGAGACCCGCATCTGCCGCGTGAACCGCATCCTGGAGGCCGTGGCGGCCAATGTGCGGGATGTGGAGCGCCTGGACATGGTGCGCGGCAAGCCGGTGCAGCTGTTCAGGACGGTCGGCTACAACCAGATGGACGAGCCCATCGAGTACTCCATCGCCCGCTATCGTGGCGATCGGAACCGCTTTGAAGTCGATTTGCAGGTCGATACCACCCCGAAGTGATGGCTGAGGGGGTGGAGCGACTTGCTCCTTTTTACCCGTATATATCATGACATTACGACGTTATATCCTAGGGATAAAAATAGGTCAAGTAAAACAAATGTTATAGATAAAGGAGAGAACAACATGATCAAGCTGCCTGAATCCGCAAGCAAACCCACCATGTACTTCATCGGCGTCACCACCGGTCAGTCCTCCATCATGAAGATCTTCCCGATCTGGGCCGAGGCGCTGGGTCTGGACACCTGCATCAAGGGCATCGACATCAGCCTGCACGCCCCCGCCGAGGACTACCGCGCGGCGGTGGAGTTCATCAAGAACGATCCGCTGTCCCTGGGCGCGCTGGTGACCACCCACAAGATCGACCTGTACAACGCCTGCAAGGATCTGTTCGAGTACTTCGATCCCTACGCGCTGCAGTTCGGCGAGATCTCCTCCATCTCCAAGAAGGACGGCAAGCTCTGCGGCCACGCCAAGGATCCCATCTCCGTGGGCCTTGCGCTGGATTCCTTCGTCCCGGCGGATCACTGGAAGAAGTATCCCCAGGCCCAGGCCTGCGTGCTGGGCGCGGGCGGAAGCGCGCTGGCGGTGTGCTCCTATCTCCAGAATGAGAAGCACGGCGACAACGTGCCCGCGCGCATCAACATGAACAACCGCTCCGTGCCGCGCCTGGCCGAGGCCATCCACCTGCTGGGCAACAGCCGCGTGCCGATGAGCTTCAACCTCTGCCCGGTGCCGGAGTGGAACGACAGGATCGTGGAAGCTCTGCCCGAGGGCTCCATCGTCATCAACGCCACCGGCATGGGCAAGGATCGCCCCGGCTCCCCGCTGACCGACAGCTGCAAGTTCCCGAAGCACGGCATCGTGTGGGAGTTCAACTATCGCGGCTCCCTGGAGTTCATGCACCAGGCCGAGGCCCAGCAGCAGGAGCGCGCGCTTCAGATCGAGAACGGCTGGACCTACTTCATCCACGGCTGGACCCAGGTCATCGCCGAGGTCTACCACATCGACATCACCGGCGAGCGCCTGGAAATGTGCGATCGCCTCGCGCGCTGAGCAGGCTGGGAGGCGAGCATTCATGAGAGAGAAAATTTTGACCACGCCGCGCTCCTACGGCAAGAACATGCCCCAGCTCTTTGCGCAGCTGGAGAGTGCGGGCTATGAGGTCGTGCGCAACACCACCGGCGGTATCCTGGAGAAGGAGCAGATGAAGGAGCTCATCGCGGACTGCGCCGGCATCATCGTGGGCGTGGATCCGCTGGACGCGGAGGTTCTGGCCTGCGCGCCGAAGCTGCGCGCCATCGCCAAGTACGGCGTGGGCGTGGACAACATCGATCTGGATTACTGCAAGGCGCACGGCATCAAGGTCAGCCGCACCGTCGGCGCAAACAGCGAGGCCGTGGCCGACTACGCCATGACGCTGATGATGGCGGTGGCCCGCAAGGCCGTGATGATCGACCGCCACTGCCGCAAGCTGGACTGGGGCAAGATCTCCACCCGCGACGTGAGCCACGCCACCCTGGGCCTGTTCGGCCTGGGCGCAATCGGCAAGCACGTGGCAAAGCGCGCGCAGGGCTTCGGCATGAAGGTGCTGGCCTACGACCCCTACTGGCCGGAGGAGTATGCAAAGGAGAACAACATCGAGCGCGCCGACGCGGAGACGATCTTCCGCACGGCGGACTTCATCTCCCTGCACCTGCCGCTGATGGATTCCACCCGCAACTTCGTGGGCGAGAAGGAAATCGCCATGATGAAGAAGGATGCCATCCTCATCAACACCGCCCGCGGCGGCCTGATCGACGAGGCGGCGCTGCTCAAGGCCCTGAAGGAGGAGCGCATCTACGGCGCGGGCATCGACGCCTTCGCCCACGAGCCGCCGGAGGACCCAGCCTGGTTCGAGCTGGACAACGTGGTACTGGGCTCCCACTGCGCAGCCTCCACCCGAGGTGCGACGGAGAACATGGGCACCATGGCCACGGAAAACCTCATCCGCGACCTGACCTGATTTGATGGCCTGATGAGAAGGAGAGACGACCATGAAATATGTAATCGCACACGATCTGGGCACCTCCGGAAACAAGGCGACCCTGTTCTCCGAGGAGGGCCGGCTGATCGGTTCCACGGTGTACAGCTATGGCTGCCACTACTTCAACGACAACTGGGCGGAGCAGAACCCCGACGACTGGTGGAGATCCATCTGCGACACCACCAAGGGCCTGATCGCCAAGACCGGCATCGACAAGCACGACATCGCTGCGGTGTCCTTCTCCGGACAGATGATGGGCTGCCTGTGCGTGGATAAGGCGGGCAATCCCCTGCGCCCGTCGATCATCTGGGCGGACCAGCGCGCGCAGGCGCAGCAGAACGCCATCGGCGAGCACATCTCCCTCTCCGATTACTACCACATCGCCGGACACCGCAACGCCGCCAGCTACGGACTTCAGAAGCTGATGTGGGTGCGGGACAACGAGCCGGATATCTACAAGAACACCTACAAGACCCTCAACGCCAAGGATTACATCGTGCTCAAGCTCACCGGCAAGTTTTGCACCGAGCCCTCCGATGCATCCTCCAACGCCTGCGTGGATCTGAACACCCTCTCCTGGTCGGAGAAGATCGTGGATATCTCCGGCATTGACCCGGGCAAGCTGCCCGAGATCGTGCCCTCCACCAGCGTGGCGGGCGGCGTGACCCGGGAGGCGGCCGAGGCCACGGGACTTGCCGTGGGCACGCCGGTGGTGATGGGAGGCGGCGACGGTGTTTGCGCCAACGTGGGCGCAGGCTCCGTGCGTCCGGGCCAGACCTTCTCCTGCATGGGCTCCTCCGCGTGGATCGCCACCACCAGCGACAAGCCGGTGTTCGACGAGCAGATGCGCACCGTGACCTGGGCCCACATCGTGCCCGGCATGTATTCCCCCAACGGCACCATGCAGGCCGCGGGTCTGAGCTACTCCTGGCTGAAGAACCAGATCTGCAAATTTGAATCCGCCGAGGCGGAGAAGCTGGGCGTGAGCGCCTACGACCTCATCAACCGGGAGATCGAAAAGAGCCCGGTGGGCGCGAACGGCGTGATCTTCCTGCCCTACATGCTGGGTGAGCGCGCGCCGCGCTGGAACCCGGATGCGAAGGGCGCGTTCATCGGCCTGAAGATGGAGAACGAGCGCCGCGACGTGCTGCGCAGCGTGCTCGAGGGCGTGACCATGAACCTGGGCATCATCCTGGAGATCCTGCGCCAGCACCTGAGCATCGATGAGATCCTAGTCATCGGCGGCGGTGCGAAGGGCGCGGTGTGGCGGCAGATCATGGCCGACGTGTACAATGCCCGCATCAAGGCGCCCTCCATGCTGGAGGAGGCCAACTCCATCGGCGCGGCTCTCACCGGCGGCGTGGGCGTGGGGCTGTTCAAGAGCTTCGACGACATCGACCGCTTCCTGAACATCACCGCCGTGCACGAGCCGAATCCCGAGGCCGTGAAGGCCTACGGCCCCGTAAAGGAAATGTTCGAGCTGTGCTACGAATCCCTGCTGCCGGTCTACCGGAAGATGACGGGCAAGTGAGCATAGGTACAGAGAAATCCCTCCGCAGCGGTGTGGAGGGATTGTGCTTTTTGGAAAGGTAAGGGCCGTTATTCGTCGAGCAGGATGAAGTCCGTCGCCAGGTGGGCCTTGAAGAGGTGGCTGCGCGCGCCGGAAGCGTCCACCCGGAACACGTGCGCGCCGTTGGAGTAGATGTAGCCGCCGTCCCCCAGGGGCAGGTAGTCCAGCACGCCGCGCTGCACGACCTCCAGGCTGCCGTCGCCCAGAACGCGCTGAAGCGTCCAGTCCCGGGGAATCAGCCCCGGATAGTCGTCCTTGGAGCGCGCCTGCTCCCGGGCGATCTGCTTCGGGTCGATGGCGACGTCATCGATGTACAGCGGCTGCTCCCTCTGCTGCGCGGCCTCCGGGCCCGAGGACGACACGGGCGGCTCCTTGCCCTTGCGAGCGTTGTTCAAGCTGCTGAACAGGTAGATGAAGCCCGCGATGGCGGAAAAGGGCGCGAGCAGGCAGCCCAGCGGATTGGAGCCGCGACGCTTCTCCTGATAGGGGCGCACCAGCATGCGCTGCGTCCCGTCGGCGGACTCGGTGTATTTCAGATACTCCGTGGCTGCATCGGCGTAGACCTCGCGAATCTCCCCGCTGATCAGATTCAGCGAGACGATGGCGCTGGGGCCGCGCGCCGTCAGCTGCTGCTGCTCGTTCCGGGCGAAGCCGCACATGTCGAAGCGGATGCTGCGGCCGTCCTTCGACGGGAAGGGGTGGCGCTCCAAGGTGTCGCCCTCCGTCAGGAATTCATAATTGCCGGTCGCAGGATCCATGCGGGCGATGTGACGCTGCGCGCCCTCGTGCATGGCGAGGTAGAACCCGTCTCCGCAGGCCGCGAAATCCTGGGCGTGAAGGCCAACGGCGCTGGTGACCAGGCCCTCGGGCTCCTCCGGGGACAGGGGATCCTTGGTGTAGACGCCGCCCGTGCGCCCCAGATCCACGGCATAGAGCACGCCGCCCCTGTAGGACGCGAGTCCTGTGACCACTCCGCGCTGGCGCTCGGCGGCGTTGGCGTAGGGGTTGACCTTGTGCATGAACTTCGCGCCCTCGCCCTCCGTTTTCCACGCATGCTGCTGCTCCAGCTCGCGCAGCGTCCGGGCGTACTGATCCACGCGCTGGCTGGGGATGACGCGGGCATCCGCACCATCGAACAGGCACATTTCGCCGTCGCTGATGTACATGAGCTTCATGATATGCTCCTCCGTCCGTGTATTGCGGCCTGCCCGGGGATCAAAATCCGCCAGCGCCCGCCGCATCGTATGGTATGATTATAGCGTATCTTCGGAAGTTTGTACAGCGGGGGAGGGGAGATATTGGCGGCTCCATCGCCAATTGCTCGCACGGCGCTTGCATGAAAAAAGCATCCCGGCAGAATGCCCTGCCGGGATTGGATCGCTGACGGTCAGCACTCAGAAAACCAGAATGGGAGGGCGGCCTTCAGCTCATGATTGCACGATAGATCAGAACTTCCGGAAGCGCTCGTAGCGCTCCTTCTCGATGTCCTCGCCGGACATGTACTTGTAGCGCTTCACGAAATCCAGGATGCCGCGGCGCATGATGCGGGCGATGCGGTCCACGGTCTCCTCCGTCGCGCCGCCGAATTCGGGAATGATGCGGTCGATGATGTGCAGCTCGGCCAGATCCTGCGCCGTCAGCTTCATGAGATTGGCGGCCTCCTCCGCGCGGCTCTCGGTCTTCCAGAGGATCGAGGAGTAGCCCTCCGGCGAGAGGATGGCGTAGGTGGCGTTCTCCAGCATCCACACCTCGTTGCCCACCGCCGTCGCCAGCGCGCCGCCGCTGCCGCCCTCGCCCACGAAGATGCACAGCGTGGGCACCTTGAGGCCGGCCATGGTCTGAATCGAGCGCGCGATGGCCTCGCCCTGGCCGCGCTCTTCCGCGTCGATGCCGCAGAACGCGCCGGAGGTGTTGATGAAGCTGATCACCGGGCGGTGGAACTTCTCCGCCTGCTGCATTAGCCGCATCGCCTTGCGGTAGCCCTCGGGCTTGGGCATGCCGAAGTTGCGCTGCACGCGCTCCTGCAGGGTCTTGCCGCGCATGTCCGCCAGCACCGTCACCGGATGCCGCCCGATGAAGGCAATGCCGCCCACCAGCGCCTGATCGTCGCCAAAGCAGCGGTCGCCGTGCAGCTCGCGGAAGTCCGTGAAGATGCGGGAAATGTAGTCCATCGCCGTGGCGCGCTCGCCGCTGCGGCAGAGCTTCACCTTCTCCCAGGCCGTCGGCCTGCGATGGCGGTACAGCTCGTCGCCGTCAAAATCGAAGTGATGCTCCGCCGGGGCGAGTACCCGCAGCGCGGGGCCGTTCACCGGCGCAGGGTGGGCGCTGAGCAGGTAGCGCAGTTCATCCTTCAGCGCGCTGCGTTCCACCACGCCGTCTGCCATGCCGTGCTCCAGCAAAAACTCCGCCGTCTGGAAGCCCTCCGGCAGGCTGCTGCCGATGGTCTGCTGAATCACCCGCGGCCCCGCAAAGCCCACGCGTGCGTGGGGCTCCGCAAGAATCACGTCGCCCAGCATGGCGAAGCTGGCCGTCACGCCGCCCATGGTGGGGTCAGTCAGCACCGCACAGTAGAACAGCCCGGCCTCCGAGTGGCGGCGAATCGCAGCCGCCGTCTTCTCCATCTGCATCAGGGAGATGATGCCCTCCTGCATGCGCGCGCCGCCGGAGCAGCAGAACAGCACCACCGGGAGCCTGCGCTCCGTGGCGCGCTCAAAGGCCAGCGTGATGCGCTCACCCATGCAGTGGCCCATGCTGCCGATCATGAAGTTCGGATCGCACACGCCGACCACCGCCTCGAAGCCGCCGATCCGGCCGCGGCCGATGGTCACTGCCTCGCTGCTGCCACTCTTCTCCCGCGCGGCCTCCAGCTTCTGGGGATAGCCCGGGGTTTTCAGCGGATCGCAGGCACCGATCTCCTCGAACCAGGGCTCGAAGGCCGCGTCGTCCAGCACCATGCGCAGGCGCTCCCGCGCGCCGACCGGCATGTACCTGCCGCAGTCCGGGCAGATGTAGAGCTGCGCGGCAGCCTCCTCCGCCCCATGGACCGCCTTGCATCCGGGGCAGGTCACGCTCCTGCGGCCCGGCTCCAGCGTACACTCCGTTCCGGTGGCGTAATTCTCGCCGGAGCGGTTTCTCTTCCAGAATGCGATCATATATTTTCACCCGTATGTTCGTCCAGACTGGCAGCGCGCCGCAGCGCCCGCCCATCTTCGGCGGGACGCATTCGGCGCAGCTTCAACATTTTCATATTTTATGCCCGTTATTTGAAAATCCAAAGTAAACCAGCAAAAAATAACGATAAAACTCTGAAAATTTTTGCACAGAATGGCCGGAACGGGTCGAGAAGCGGCCCCGTCGGTTTGAGAGGGAATCTATTGTTGAGATGGAAATATCACAAGCTTTTACAGGCCCTTATCTGTTTTTGCTTTGTAACGATCCATACACTCAGCAGGATCACCGCAGTCAGCGATGACACGATCAGTCCGATGTAGAATCCCGGCGAGACGAAGCGAATCTCTATGCTGCTTTCTCCGGCGGGAACCGAGAAGGCCAGAAAGGTATCGGCATAGGCAAAGGACTCGGTCTCTTGCCCGTTTACCTTGACCGTGAAGCCATTTGCGTAGGGGATAGAGGTAAAGCACACCCGACTGCTGCCGGTTTTGATCCGGGCATCCAATCCGTTGCTGAATTGCTGGGTATCATAAAACCCCTCTGCCTGTAGCGTCCCGATGCTTTGGGCGAAATAGTCGCTGTCGATGTCGTACAAATAGGCTTCGCTGAAATCCAAGGCATTGGAGCTGTGGGAACGCACTGTGATTTCAACGGTTTCACCGCTGCTGAAACTGCCGATATACAGCACACCCTTTGTTTCACTGCTGAAATACGGCGCGACATAATATCCGTTTACGGCAACACTTGCGCGGGTCTGTCCGTCGCGCATATAGAGATAGACGGGCGCCTTGTTTTGCGCGGTGAAGCGGTACACCACCTCTGTGCCGTCGTCCGAAGAGCGCTCTTCAAATTCAATTGGCCGGAACACCTGGCCGTCCAGGCCGGACAGCGCATTGAGCAGCATGTTCTGATTCACGAAGGGATCCCCTGTGCTCTGATAATCGCCGTCTTGTTCTCCCTGAACCGCAAAGCCGATGGGCAGGCAGTAATTGTTCTGATACAGGGTGACGCCATCATGGGTGCCAAGCGGTGTGTCAAGATCGCTCATCGTATTTTTTGACAGGATGTATTTGACGTTGAACAGGCTGTCGGTGATGGGCGTTGAACCAAAATAGGAATTCCAGAAATGGCTTTGCGTAAACCCCAATTCCTTGGTAAAGACATTGATTTGACTGATGTGCGTTGAGGAATAATGGGTAATGCCGTTGTAGCCGAACAGCAGGGCGTCATTTTTGGAATACTCATAGTCTTTTTCGATCCGACACATCTCCTGATCCACTGGTACATTCGATAATGCGGTTTCGGTCTGCCGATAGAATTCCTGGTACTCCGAGACGTCTTTATAGCCAAACTGCCCGTCAAGCCCCTGAATCATCGCCTCTGCGTTGAAATACAGATTCGCACAGACCAACAGAATCAAAGAAACAGAAAATCCCTCTCTGAGAAATGGCCTGAGGCGGAATTCCATCGTCCTGAACTGAAAATAGGCGGTCAGAATCAGAAAGAAGCTGAACAAAAATGCATACCGGTAGGGAAACCAGTTCGGGGCCTGCATCCCATGCCAGAATTCATCCAAGGGAACGATCCAAAAGCTGAGGAAAAAGACGGCAAAAATACCGCCGGCCATCAGCCGCACCTTGGGCCGGATTTCTTTGTTGAAGAAGAACGCAATAGCAAGCAGCAGAATGCCGATGCCGCAGAAAATTGCAGGCAAACCGCTGTTGGTAATGCTGTCGTAATACCTGGGAATGAATTTTTTGAGGATATCCCAAAAGGAAAAATTAAAAGTATTGGTGCTTTGGTATCCTCTTCCCCGCGTGGACAGGTCAAGGACCGTGGGGATGAGCAGCCACGCAGAAAGACCGATCCCCGCAAGGGCAGAGAACGCCATTTTCAGCAGATTTCTGACAAGCGCCCTGCCGTCCTTCATCCGGTTCAGGGAGAACCAGCGGTAGAAATAATACAGCACGCAGAAGAGCGCAACCGCAAAGGAGATATAATAGTTGGACAGAAACATCAGCGCGATGCTGACGATGAACAGAAGCGGCTTTTTTCCCTTGATGATGGATTCGATGCCGAGCAGGATGATGGGAAGATAGATCACCGCATCCAGCCACATCAGCGAGAGGGAATAGACCAGGTTATAGCTCATCAGGGCATAGCAGGTGGTAAAGAACAGCTTGAAAGTGCGGTTTTCGTCAAAAGCCCTGCTGAGATAGACCGAAAAACTCAGCCCACAGAGGGAGAGCTTTAAAATGGTCAGCACCAGGATGCCGAGGGGAAGAGCTTCATTGTCAAAAAACAGCGTGATAAATGAAAGCGGACTCGCCAGATAATAGGCGAACAGTCCGATATAGTTCTGACCCATCCCCTTTGACCAGGAAAAGAACAGGCTGCTGTCGCCGGAAACCAGATCCTTCAGGGATGCAAAAAAATGAATATACTGGCCGTTCATGTCCATAATCAGCAGGGATTTTTCCCCAAAGGGATAAAAGCCAAGCGCCCGGAACATGACGAGCAGCACAACGGCGGGCAGCAAAAATGCCATGAAGTGTAACAGATAGCGCCGAAGCGCTGTCGCTTTATTCGTCATTGTCCTCACTCTGCTCCTTTATGAGATATTTCGGCCTGTTTTTGGTCTCCATGTAGGTTTTGGAGATGTATTGTCCCTGTATGCCCATGCAGAACAGCTGAATGCCGCTCAAGAGAAAAATGATGCAGACAAGGGAAGGCCAGCCGTAGGCGGAGCCCTGCCAGATCAGTTCCCGGATGATGATTACGACGATCGCCAGGAAGGAAAACAGACAGAATACAACGCCAAGCACCGAGGCCAGCGACAGCGGAACGGTGGAAAACGCAATGATGCAGTCAATGGAATACAAAAACAGCTTCCAGAAGGACCACTTGGTTTCACCTGCGATCCGCTCCGTATTCTGGAACTCCAGCCATTTGGTGCGATAACCCACCCAGCTGAAAATTCCCTTGGAAAACCGGCTGTATTCCTTGACCTGCAGCACCGAGTTCACCATCTGCCGGGTCATCAGCCGGTAATCCCGCGCACCGTCCACGATCTCGGTCTGGGAGATTTTGTTGATGATTTTGTAGAACGCGCGGGCAAAAAGGGAGCGGATTGGCGGTTCGCCCTTTCTGCTGACGCGCTTGGTCGCCACGCAGTCATATTCCCCGGTCTCCAGCAGGCAGAGCATTTCCGGCAGCAGCTCCGGCGGATCCTGCAGGTCCACGTCCATGGTGGCAACATAGTCCCCTTTTGCGTGTTCCAAACCGGCATACATCGCGGATTCCTTGCCGAAGTTCCTGGAGAAAGAGAGATATTTCACCCGCTTGTCCTCCGCAGAGAGCCTTTTGATCTCCGCCAGCGTGTTGTCGCGGGAGCCGTCGTCCACAAAGATCAGCTCAAAATCATATTGCGGCAGGCTGTCCATCACTTTCGCTGTCGCCTGATAAAAAAGCGGGACGGCGGCCTCTTCAAGATAACAGGGAATGATCAACGAAACCAACTTGTCCTTTTTCATTGCAAGACCCTTTGCAGAATGTGTCTGTTCATGTATTCTTGGATTTACGATGCTGCGCAACGCGCTTCGGCGCACGTCAGTCCCCATAAACCCCCTTCTATTATACTCCTTCCGGCCCCTGGAGTAAAGCCGAATTGTGATTCTTCGCGTCCAAGTCATTGCATCTGATCCCGTTCGCCTTCGGCCTCTGATTGAAAATGCAAAAATACCGCTCCATGAGATGCGAAATAAAGGAGGGATTTGATTCTCGCCTGCGGGCTCGGTCGGGGCCGGCTCTGACGCTCCACTGGAGCGTCATTCACTCCCGGCCCTTCAAATCCCTCCAAACAAAAAACCGGAAGAAAAATCTTCCGGTCTGGCGGAGAAGGAGGGATTTGATTCTCGCCTGCGGGCTCGGTCGGGGCCGGCTCTGACGCTCCACTGGAGCGTCATTCACTCCCGGCCCTTCAAATCCCTCCAAACAAAAAACCGGAAGAAAAATCTTCCGGTCTGGCGGAGAAGGAGGGATTTGAACCCTCGCGGCAGTTATCCCACCCTACTCCCTTAGCAGGGGAGCCCCTTCGGCCTCTTGGGTACTTCTCCACGGCCTACGATATGATATTTGGCGGAGAGAGAGGGATTCGAACCCCCGGTGCCTTGCGACATCACTGGTTTTCAAGACCAGCGCCTTAAACCACTCGGCCATCTCTCCTGATCGAACCAGCGAAATCTATTATACCAGAGCTTCGGAGGATTGTCAACCTCCTTTTATCAAATTCTTACATTGCGGAAGCGCTTTTCACGGGATCGATGTTCGCAGGGAATATTTTATAAATTTTTTCCGATTTCCTGGAAACTGCGTTCTATTCCATCGTGACCTTGAATATACTTATACGAATCATGTGTATATCCAGCATCATAAAATGATGATTTCTGTGATATTCAGCGCCGGTTCTTTGTACTGCATCCGGAAGCAAGCAGAGACGACGAAACGGCGCGCTGCGTGATCCTGCCTGTCCTTTCAGGGAAAGTCAAGATACAGAAGGAGAATTTGCATGAATAAGAGAAGAATTTTTGGCCTGCTGCTGACCGCGATCCTGGTTGCTGCGATGCTGACCGGCTGTGCGGGTGGGAAGAAGCCTGCGGAACGGGCTGCGCAGAGCGACAGAATCTCCATTTCCATGTACATGTGGGACCGCTCCATGTTCAAGCAGCTCTCGCCCTGGCTGGAGCAGAAGTTTCCGGACATCGATTTCACCTTTGTGCAGAGCTACAACAGCATGGAGTATTATAAGGATCTGATGGCTCGTGGCGAGGCGATGCCGGACATCATCACCTGCCGCCGCTTCTCGCTGAACGATGCGGCGCCGCTGTCGGAGTACCTGATGGATCTGAGCAAGACCGAGGTGGCGGGCACCTTCTATTCCAGCTACCTGGAGGTCAACCGCGAGACCGGCGGCGCGATCCGCTGGCTGCCCATGTGCGCCGAGGTGGACTGCACCGTGGCGAACAAGGATCTGTTCGACCAGTACGGCATCCCGCTGCCCACCAACTATGCCGAGTTCGTGGCGGCCATCGACGCCTTTGAAGCGCTGGGCATCAAGGGCTACCAGACCGACTGGTATTACGACTACACGGGACTTGAGACCATGCAGGGCTGCGCCATTCCGGAGCTGATGAGTCTGGAGGGCACGCGCTGGCGCATGGAGTACGAGAGTGAGACGGAGGATGAGCAGGTCGGCCTGGACGACGTGGTCTGGCCGAGGGTGTTTGAGAAGTACGAGCAGTTCCTCAAGGACGTGCGCGTACAGCCCGGCGATGACGAGCTTCAGTTCACCGAAGTGACGGTGCCCTTTCGCAACGGGCAGACGGCCATGTTCCGCAATACGGCGGCGCTGGCAGACAGCATCATGGTGGAGGACGGCACAACCTGCGTGATGCTGCCCTACTTTGGCGAGACCAGCGAGGACAACTGGCTGCTGACCTATCCGATGTGCCAGCTGGCGGTCGCGAGGAGCGTGGAGGAGGACGAGGCCAAGAAGGACGCCGTGCTGGAGGTTCTCTCCGCCATCTTCAGCGAGGAGGGCCAGAAGCACGTCGCCGCCGGCACCTCCGTGCTTTCCTATAATAAGGAAGTCAAGATCACGCCCACGGCGTGCATGGAGTACGTGCAGGACTGCATCGACAGCAACCACCTGTACATGCGCCTGGCCTCCACCGAGGTGTTCGCCATCTCCCAGGACGTGAGCCACAAGATGATGCGGGGCGAGTACGACGCAAAGGGCGCCTACGAGGACTTCAACGCCCAGATCACCGATTACAAGAATCCCGAGGCGCAGGAGGTGCTCTTCACCCAGAAGACCGCCTATTCCAACGACTTTGGCGTCCACGGAAGCGCCGCCGCATCCTCGCTGATGAACACCCTGCGGGCCGAGAGCGGCGACCAGATCGCCATCGGCTACGCCAGCGTGGCCAGCTCCTCCATCTACGCCGGGGACTACACCCTGCAGCAGGTGAAGTGGATCATGACCTTCCGCAACGCCATCTATCGCGGCGAGTACACCGGCGAGGAGGTTCGCCGCATCATGGATTGGCTGGTCAATGTGAAGGAGGACGGCTCCAATCCCATCCACCATCGCAACCAGATGCCTGTAACAAGCGGCCTGGCCTTCACCGTCACCGAGACGGAGCGGGGCAAATTCCGCCTGGAGGACATCAGCGTGGACGGAAAGCCGCTGGATGAGGATGCGACCTACAGCGTGATGCTGATCGGCGCGGACACCTATCTGGAGCATCCCGCCTTCTGCAACTGTCCCATGCCCGAGGACATCAAGGCCAAGCGGGAGGACTACATTGTGAACGATTATACCAGCCAGGAGTTCATCGCGCAGGCGCTGAACAACTCGCAGCAGTTCCTCGCGCCCAGCGAGTATGTGACCATCATTCAGGAATACTGAGGAAGCGGAAATCGGACCCATCGGATTCCGTCAGGAGGATAACGTCATGAAAAAGCGCTGGATCACCGTGCCGCTCGTCCTTGTGCTGATCGCAGGACTGATGTGGGCCGGCTTTGCCTATTACAGCTTCGTCTCGGAGACGATCTATGCGGAGAGCGTTGCCCACCTGACAGAAATCTTCCATCAGGCCAACCAGGCGCTGAACAATCTGGTTTCCACCAACTGGAGCCAGATGCGCATGTGGGTGCCCTTCCTGGAGCACCTGGACAGCGACGAGGGCATGGCGGAGTATGCGAATCTGGCCCGACAGGAGATCAAATTCACCGACTTCTTCTTCATCTCCCGCAACGGCAACTACATCACGCTGGAGGGCAGGCGCGGCTATCTGGACCTGCGCGAGAAGCTGTCGACGCTCATTCTGGACCGGCAGCCGGTGGTCATCAACTCCGTCGTGCCGGATCAGCCGGAGATCATGGTGTTTGCCGTCCCCTCGGCCAGGAGCACCTACCACGGCTTTGAATACGAGGCCATCGCCATCAGCTTCAACAACAGCGATCTGGTGGATACCCTGAAGATCTCCGCCTTCAACGGCCGCGCCAGCACCTTCGCCATACTGCCCGACGGCCGCGTGGTGGTGAACAACGCCAGCGAGGAGCTGCAGGGCGTGCACAACGTGCTCGCACTGCTGGGGCGGAGCGAGGGCTTCGACGACGCTGCGCTCGACGGCCTGCAGCAGGACTTCCTCGCGGGCAAGTCCGGTGCGCTGGTGTTCAACGTGGACGGCCAGTCCTACTATCTGGTCTACGAATCCGCAGGCTTTCAGGACTGGACGGTTCTGGGCGTGGTGCCCACGGGCGTGGTCAACGCCAGCATGAGTCAGCTCCAGTCCACCACCATCATCGTGGTCTCGGCCATCGCTGTCAGCCTGGCCGTGATGATCCTGCTCGTCGTCGTTCAGCAGAACCGGCTGAAGCTGAAGCAGAAGGACAACGAGCTGCTCGCCCGCGACGAGCTGTTCTCCAAGCTCTCGCGCAATGTGGACGACGTGTTCCTGATGATGGACGCGCGGAACCTCCAGGTGGGCTATGTCAGCCCCAATACCGAGCGGCTGCTGGGCATATCCGGGCAGCAGGTGCGCGAGAACATCCACAGCATCGAAAACGTCGTTCGCGGAGAGGAGGCCGGCTTCGTGCTGGATCACCTCTCGGACATCCTCCCCGGCCAGCAGAAGGAGTGGGATCGGGAGTACATTCACCTCAAGACCGGCGAGGTGCGCTGGTTCCACGTGATCGCGTTCTGCAGCGACATTCAGGGCGAAAAGAAGTACATCCTCGACCTGTCCGACCGCACCAGCGACAGGCGCATCAACCTCGCGCTGGAGGAGGCTGCGCACGCGGCGCAGAACGCCAGCCGCGCCAAGAGTGCGTTCCTCTCCAACATGTCCCACGACATCCGCACGCCCATGAACGCGGTCATCGGCTTTACGACCCTCGCCAAGGCGAACCTCGACAGGCGGGACAAGCTGAACGACTATCTGGACAAGATCCTCTCCTCCAGCAACCACCTGCTGTCCCTGATCAACGATGTGCTGGACATGAGCCGCATTGAGAGCGGAAAGGCCCATCTGGAGGAGACGGAGGTCAACCTCGCCGAGGTGCTCCACGACCTCAAGACCATCATCGGCAGTCAGATTCACGCAAAGCATCTGGAGCTTTGCATGGACGTCCGGAATGTGATGGACGAGGACGTGTACTGCGACAAGACCCGCCTGAATCAGGTGCTGCTGAACCTCGTGTCCAACGCGGTGAAGTTCACGCCCGAGGGCGGCAGGATTGACCTGCGCATCGCGCAGCTTCCCGACGCGCCGGAGGGCAAGGGACGCTACGAGATTCGGGTGAAGGACAGCGGCATCGGCATGACGTCGGAATTTGCGAAGAGGATCTTCGATCCCTTTGAGCGCGAGCGCACCTCGACGGTCAGCCGGATTCAGGGCACCGGCCTGGGCATGGCCATCGCCAAGAGCATCATCGACATGATGGGCGGAACCATCGAGGTGCACACGGAAAAGGACAGGGGCACGGAATTCGTGATCTGCATCACCCTGCGGCTTCAGCAGCGCAACGCTGCGCGCATCCCCGAACTGACGGGGAAGAAGGCGCTGGTGGCGGCGGAGGATCCCGCCGGCTGCGACAGCGTCGCCAGAATGCTGCACAAGCTGGGCATGCGCGCGGAGCAGGCGCGCTCCGGCGCGGAGGCGCTCCTCTGCATTCGAAAATCCGTCGAGCAGGGGGACGCCTTCTGCGCCTGCATCGTCGACGTCCGCCTGTCTGACATGGACGGCGTCGATTTCATTCGGAAGATTTCCCGCCTGAGCGGCGAGCGCCCGTTCGTCATCTTCTCTGCCGACGACGGCACGGAGCTGGAGGAGGCGGCCCGCGCCGCCGGCGCGAACGCCTGCTGCGCCAGACCCCTGTTCCTGTCGGATCTGAGGAAGGCGCTGCTCGCAAAGGCGGACAGGGCGACGGTGGCGGAGCAGACGCTCCCCGCTGCACAGGAAGTCCCGCTTTTCGAGGGCAGGCGCCTGCTGCTGGTCGAGGACAATGAGCTGAACCGCGAAATCGCAATGGAGATTCTGGGCGAGTACGGTTTCATCCTCGATGCGGCGGAGAATGGCGCAGTTGCGGTGGAAAAGGTCGCGGGCTCCGCGCCCGGCACGTACGATCTGATCCTGATGGACATTCAGATGCCGGTGATGGACGGCTATGAAGCGACCCGGAGAATCCGGGCGCTGGAGAACCGGAAGCTGGCGGAAATTCCCATCCTTGCGATGACGGCAAACGCCTTCGACGAGGATCGCAGGGCGGCGGAGGAGAACGACATGGACGGTTTCCTGGCGAAGCCGATCCAGATGGAGAAGGTCATCCATCTGCTCAAGCAGGTTCTGTCGCCGGAGCTGCGTTGACAACGGACTATTTTTGAGATCATTGCCAAATGCGCTCCCGCCAAGCGCCCAGACGAGAGAGACGATAAATCTGTTTCCGGGGGATAGCGAGATCAAAAGTGAAAGAAATCGATTTGATCTTTCGGGTATGTTCGCCGTCATACGGGTCAGAATAGTCAAAACGGCGCACATTCTGAGGGGGATGCGCGGACTGGAGCACAATGAATGAACAGGTATTATCGCGGCACAGCCCGGAAAGGTCCCTATTTTGAAGGTTGGTATCTGAAATTTCAGACGCGGAACGGGAGGGCGCTTGCGCTGATTCCCGCGCTGCACATCGATGCGGAAGGCCGCCGCAGCGCCTCCATGCAGCTGATTTCAGACAATCAATCCTGGTGGCTGGAATATGGGGCCGCAGATTTCAGGGCGTCTGAAGCGCGCTTTTGTGTTGGCTTGGGGGAGAGCAGCTTCAGCGATCAGGGCGCGAGGATCCATATTGAACGGCCCGGATGTTCTCTGCACGGCGCTTTGCGGTTCGGGCCTTTTGCGCAGCTTCAATCGGACATCATGGGGCCGTTCCGCTTCATTCCAGCCATGGAATGCTCCCACGGCGTCGTCAGCATGGGGCATGCGTTGGATGGCACATTGACTCTGAATGGTGAAAGCTTCGATTTTTCGGGAGGCACGGGGTACATCGAAACGGATCGGGGCCGCTCCTTTCCGGAAACATACCTGTGGACACAGTGCGCATGGCAGAAGGATCAGCTCGCCAGCCTGATGCTGTCCATTGCGACGGTTCCCCTGTCGGGAATCCGGTTTACAGGATGCATCTGCGCGATCTTTTATGAGGGACGGGCGTATCGTCTGGCGACCTATCGCGGGGCCAGGGTGGAAAAATGGTCGCAGAGCGGCGCCGTCGTCCGGCAGGGCAAATATCGCCTGGAGGCAGATGTGCCGAAAGGACAGGGTCAACCGCTCAGGGCACCCGTGGCGGGCGCAATGCAGCGCACCATACACGAAAGCCTCTGCGCTGAGGTGCGCTATCGTTTCTGGATCGGAAGAGAGCTGCTTTTTGAACACACGGATCTTTGCGCCAGTTTTGAATACGCGGGAAGCAAAATATGACCGCCAAAGGAACGCTTCGGGGAAAGCCCAGCGATCTGGAGAAATATACGGGGCCATCCCACCGCCGAGTTGCGGGGGAGGAATCAGCTCCGAAAAACCCATAAACACAAAGTCCGGCCATTCAGCATCGAAAACTGAATGGCCGCTTTCATACGATCTGATGAAAAGAATGGCAAAAGCGCCTGATTCCAGCGCCTCTGTCACGTTGCGGAGTAAAAAGAACATCCGATAGGATTGTATCAAATCCTGCCGGATGTGTGGCACTGCACCCTTACTATGATACCACGCAGCATTTTGAAACCTGGTGCCTGAGTATAGCAGATGAAGCCAATTCGGGAAATCATCGTATATGTTTTACCAGTGCCAGCACCAGCACGAATGACAATGTTCTTTTCAGGGGTGGCATGTTCAACTTGATACTGCTCAAAGTTGAACTGGCTCTGCTCACTAAGCATCTTGAGTATACGTTCTTGAGTAGAACTGTATTTGCCATTCCGGATTGTAAAGGAGGATGTTTTCTTATCGAAGGGCACACTCAACACACTCATGGAACAATGAAAACCCAAGAACATATCTCCAATAGAATCAGCCAGAGGATCATGGTTTTTCTGTTCGTCAAATGCAATTTCAATATTATCCCGACTGCGCACTAAACCCCTTTGCGTGAGGGCAGCATCAAGGGCTTTGATGACAGCAATCATCTGTGCTCTTCTGGAGAAGACACAGTACAATTTACATCCATGCAGATACTGTGTGGTAATGTCGCTGACGGTATTGCCGGTAAGCTGATCGGCTTCGCTGAAATAATAGAAGCGAGAATAATCGTGCTGATGGTAAGACGCAGCGAGTTCTTTCTCAACTTCAGATTCGCCATCTTCATCAAGATTAATGTCTGTCTCGAACAGATTACGGATCTCCAACATAGTTCTCCGATCGAGGGGATCTCGGTTCCAATGGCATACCTCACGGAGCGATTGATCTAGTTTGTTGAAAAATGCTGTATTATCCACCAAGTCCTCTTTGAGAATGGTAAACTTCTCTTCCATGACTACATCCAGACGGCGAGATCTGAAGAATGCTTTAGAGACCTGAGGCAAGCAGACCATTTGGTATACGAGAGGGAATTTACCAATGTTCTGACGAATTAGGCGTTCAATAGAGAAGCGGTATCCTCGCGCCTGCTTTTGCGGAGATTCAGATACTTTGCCTTCAGCTGTGCGAATAATAACGGAATCATTGTTCTCTACGCGCAGAATATTTTCCTCGCGCCATCCTTTCAGTTCGACTACGAGAATACCTTTTCCAGGCATAAGAATACAAACATCAAATTCTCTTCCGAAAACCTGACGATTCCAGTAAATGATGTTTGTGTCATCAAGATACGCTTGGACTTTCTCAATAAAAAGACGTTCGCCATAGTTATCAACAGAGTCAAGATTGATAAACTGTGCCATAGGATGTCTCCTCATCAATTATCAGGTGAGCTCTCATGGGAATAAAGACGCTCAATATACTTGTATTGCGTTCGTCGATAATGTTTCTTCTTGCTTCCGGTATAGTTTGACTATGTTCGCAAGTACAGTTGCGGTGATATCTTCACCATTACACATCCTTGTGATTTCTCCCCTGAACTGATGCCGGTTGCAGCTTGTAGATATTTGATCTCATGCTCTTATCAAAACAAGCAGTCCCTATAGTTTGGTACAGTATGCTGACATATATATCACCTTTCAGAGCATCATAAAAGCTATTATAGATATTATACTCCAAGCTTCTCATAATCGCAACAATACAACATACAAGAATTTGTTCTATTTGCCGCTCTGCAATAGATGTGAGACTAAAAGGTAGAGACAGCGATTGAGGACAAAAAATAAGCTACAAAACTTAAATCAAAGAAATTACTCAATAGCCCTGGCATTGTAGCACAGAAAGAAAAAAGAGCAAGTGGTATTTGCGGTACACGATATGCACAAAGGAAGGATATGTAAAGCCATACTGACAGACAAAGAATATAGTGAATGTGCTGCAGTGGTATGGAATTCTGTAGGCATCATTGATGCGGACAAACAACAAGTAGGATGGGATGAAAGAATCGCTTGCGCCCAAGTAGCCTCGACTGCAGAGGATGAATGTGAAGATCGCTAGACGAAAAACAGAGAAGATCGTCGAGAGTCATCCTGCCATCATCAGTAGGGGAGACTTTGAGCGGGTGCAGCAGATGAAAGTGAAGCGATCCCGGAAGGAAGTTGACTGCTTATCGCATGAACAGCATGATGAGCAGACGATCATTTTGCTAGGAAAATGCAATTTGAAACCGGCACCTGAATTTTGAAACCGCGTACCAAAAAAGTGAAACCGGGCATCGAAAAATGAAACCGGGCTGGAGTATCGTTAATTTACAGCCCAACAAACAGCAAACGCCACGTTCGGCTCACAGCGGCCTCACGTGGCGTTTTGTAAAAGCGGGTGGGGTTCACGACCAAACTGCAAGATCGAGGGCTTACAGGGCGTTTCAGGGGCAAATTTTTCAAGTTGAAATAAAAAACTGGACACCAACTTCGTATCAAAGTTCGTGTCCAGAGGTGGCGGAGAAGGAGGGATTCGAACCCTCGAGACGCTTTTGACGCCTACACGATTTCCAGTCGTGCGCCCTCGACCAAGCTAGGCGACTTCTCCACAATATTCATTTGTTCACACCGGACGGGTCAGGCCCTGTGCTGTCAACAGATGATATTATAGCACAGGAATTGCCACAAAGTCAATACCCAAATGCGGAATTCATACAATTTTTTTGCCGAAGGGCGAAACTGCGGCTCTCCGTCGGACGGGGAGGGCCATGCCGGAATCGCAGGACAGGGCGCGCAGGAACTGGAATTGCGCGCATGCGGATGAACCACACGGGAACCATCATTGCGCGAATGCGGGCGGAGCGCCATGCTCCGCCCGCAATGCGTCAGTGGGCGAACTGACTGTTGTAGAGCTCGGCGTAGAAGCCGCCCTCCTTCAGAAGCTGGGCGTGGGTGCCCTTTTCCACGATCCGGCCCTCGCGCATCACCAGAATCTGGTCCGCGTTTTCGATGGTGCTCAGGCGGTGGGCGACGATGAAGCTGGTGCGGCCCTGCATCATCGTTGCGAAGGCGTTCTGAATCTTCAGCTCGGTGCGGGTGTCGATGGAGGAGGTGGCCTCGTCCAGAATCAGCATCGGC
>JBJEJN010000196.1:0-6244 GCA_051878085.1 Aristaeellaceae bacterium
TCAGGTTCCTGACCAGCCCCATCTCAATCGCATAGGGCGCGGTGGCCGCCGTCATGTTGCCGCAGTTGGACTTGTAGTCGATCACGGCGCGGCCCACGATGGACTGGCCCACGATGTAGTCCACATCGACGCCCGGACGCTCGCTCGGGCGAACGACCACGATCTTGTTGTTGCTGGACACGCAGCCGCCCATGCCGTCGATCTGCTTGGGATCCGGGCTGCCCATGGCCTGCACAAAGATGTCGTCCCACGCCTCGCGCGCCGGCAGATCCTGCTCCAGGAACATGAGGCCCTTGGACGTACCACCGCGCATGAATACCGTCTTGAACTGTCTCATAAAGATCCTCCTTCGGTGTATCATTCTTGTTCAGTCAGGCCGCCTGCTCATCTGCTGCATGTCGGACAGCAATTCACCGGCACGCCGTGCGGCGAACAATCCGTTTCCGGCATCCTGAGCATCGGCAAGCAGCTTTCGGGCTTGCGCTGTATCGCCGCGATGGACGGCGGCCTGCGCCAGAACGAGCTGGATTTCAGACCGATGGATCCGGTTTTTCGCAAGACGCACTTCCTCGGCAAGGTATTCCTCATCTGCCGGCTGTCCGCGCAGAACGGACAGCCAGTTTTCATACAGACGGACGCACTCCCGTGTGCTGCGCCCCAGTGCAGGAGCGCGTTCCATCGCAGTGTCAGCGATGGCGCGCAGGGAATCAAGACATACGGCAGCCTCATCCGCCTTTTCCTGCAGGAGCAGCAGCCGCATTTTCTGATTGCAGGTGATCGCCATGCCACCGAGCCGGTGGCTTTTGAGCTTATCCGGCTCCAGCGGCGCAAGGCAGGCCATCGCCTCATCAAACTGGCCCAGCGCCTCATAGGCGTAGGCCAGCTTGACGCAGCCATCCATATAGGCGATGGTTTCCCTGGGCGTCTTCTCCACAATGGGGCCAAACGTATTCAGGAATTCCTCCGGCCTGACCTGCTCGTAGAGGATCGCCTGAAGCTGACGGAGCTTCCCGTTTGCCCAGAAGCCTGCGGCAATCCGCCCGACGGCGACGCCCAGCATGACGGGCAGCAGCAGGAAGAACATCCTGATGTATCCGGGCACTGCAAGAGACCCCTGCGTCAGCAGCGCCGCGATCAGCCCCAGCATACCGCCCAGAAGCATGAACAGATTGTTCTGAACCCTAAAATACGCAACCATATGTCATCCGTCCTTGTCTGCTGCGCCGTTTACATGAGGAAGGAGAAGACGAACGAGGCGATGATCAGCACAATGCCACCGCCCAGACGGGAGGAAAGCTGCGCATAGGCGATCAGCTCCATGCGGTCAGCAGCGCCCAGGCAGGCGATATCGCCTGTGCCGCCGCGGTTGGCCATGCACATGCCGGCGGTGATGGCCGAGTCGATCGGATAGAAGCCGACCAGATAGCCGACCCCGCCTGCGCCAATCACGGCGCCGACGACGATCAGCAGCGCCATGATGACATTGGAGAAACTGAGCGCGCTGAAAAGCTCCGCAATGTTGAAGTCGGTGCCCATGCCCACCATGATGATGGTGCTCAGAACGCCGGTCATGAATCCCTGAATCCGCTTGGCGCCAGCGCGGACACTGTCGGGAATCAGACCCGTCGCGGCCAGGATGACCGTGAAGATGATCACATAGGCGTAGGCATGGATTGCGGCGCCGAAGATCGTGGGCAGGATCAGCTTGCTCATGATGCGGCCGACGGAGAAGGCGGCAAACATGATCAGCATACCGGCTGCCATGTCCGTGGTGGTTGAAGCGACCTTCGCGTCATGCCTGGCAATGTTGCTGCCCTTGCGAACCAGGGTCTTACCGTCGCCCGTGAGGGCGGGGAACTTTTTGCCCGCGGCATTGAGCAGCGCGCAGGCGATAATCGCAAAGATGTTGGCGATGGTCAGGATGATGATGGCAAAGGTATAGTAGTTGGCAGCCGCATCGCCGGTCACCTGCTCGTAGATTTGAGAAAGCGGCACAGCACCCGCGCCGTTGCCGCCGCCCATGATCGGCAGCACGTACTTGATCACGGCATCCGCCGGCTTCACGCCGAAGGCCATGCCGCCCACAATGCCAAACAGGGCGGCTACAGCCAGGCCGCCCAGAATGGCGGGGATGTAGCCGGCAAAGGAGCGCAGCAGGATGTCACGATCCAGCGCAAGAACGGAGCCGACGATCAGTGCGATGATGTACAGCTCCAGCAGATTCACGTCATCGGAAATCAGCCAGTTGATGCTGTCCACGGTTGCCTGCGGAATCAGGCCGAATTGCTTGAGCACGGCGACGCCGAAGAACACCATCAGAAGGCCGCCGCCGATGTAGTCATTCCAGATGGGGAGACGGTCGCCGAATTCCTTGAGCACGACAGCCAGCGCAAAGCAGGAGCACAGCGTTCCGGTCATGGAGCCGGACTGGATGCCCAGATACATGGGCAGCGCACACAGCACCACGGCGATCAAGGTTTGATACCAGGGAAGTCCAAAGAATCTGAGCTGCTTGTTTTCCATTTGAAGTACCTCCATGTTTTTTCTGATGAAAGGATTTGTGCCGCTGCGCACGGCCGGCGGGTGCCGGGGAAGCCACCGCATCCGGGAAGAGCACCGGCTTCCCAAGGACGGTTTATCCAACACAGACGGGATTTCGATGCACGGGCCACTCGATGCGGCTGCAGTCACCGAAGGCACATGCGCAGGTCATAGCCTCGCCTGTTTGAATCGTGGGGAGAATACCTGTTGTTTCTGTATCAATCATATCGGCTTTTTCTTCCATTTTCCAATATCGAATGGGAATGAGGTCATTCCGTTTCGGTATTGGAAAAACGGGAAAAGTCCCTCTATAATGAGGGCAGAAGCCAACAAAGGAGGCAGCAGCATGGGTAAATCCTTAACGAGGAAAATCATCGAAAGCCATTTTGTATCGGGCAGCCTGACGCCGGGCGAGGAGATCTTCCTGAAGATCGACCAGACCCTGACCCACGACATCAACGCCGTCATGACCTACCTCGCCTTTGAGGCGGTGGGGATAGACCGCATCCGCACGGAATGCTCCGTCAGCTATCTGGATCACAACCTGCTCTACGTCAACACCATGACGCCGGACGACCACATCTACCTGCAGACCGTCGCGCAGAAGTACGGCGTGCACGTCTCCCGTCCCGGCAACGGCATTTGCCACGCGGTACACGTCGCCCGCTTCGGCGCGCCCGGCAAGGTGAGCATGGGCGGCGACAGCCATACGCCCCACGGCGGCGCGATCGGCATGCTGTGCATTGGCGTGGGCGGCATGGACGTGGCCACAGCCATGACCGGCGTGCCCATGCGCCTGAAAATGCCGAAGGTGGTCAAGGTGAATCTCACCGGCAGCCTGAAGCCCGGCGTCAACGCCAAGGAGATCATTTTGGAGATGCTCCGCCGCGAGTCTGTCAAAGGCGGTCTGGGCAAGGTGTATGAGTATGTCGGCCCGGGCGCGGCCACGCTGGAGATCCCGCAGCGCGCGACCATCGCCAACATGGGCGCAGAGATGGGCGCGACCACCTCGATCTTCCCCGCAGACGCGCAGGTATATCGCTTCCTGAAGGCACAGGGTCGCGAGGACGACTATGTGGCGCTTCTGCCTGACGAGGACGCAGAATACGACGAGGAGATGGAGCTGAACCTCAGCGAGCTTGTCCCCATGCTGGCCTGCCCGCATCTGCCGGACAACGTGAAGCCTGTTTCCGAGGTGGAGAAGCTGCCCGTTCGCCAGGTGTTCATCGGCAGCTGCACCAACGCCAGCTATGCCGACATCGCCAAGGCGGCCACCGTGCTGCAGGGCCATCACGTCCACGAGAACGTGAGCTGCACCTGCGGCATCTCATCCAGGCAGACCTACCGGGAGCTGCTGCGCGACGGCTACATCGACATCCTGCTCGAGTCCGGCGTCCGTCTGCTGGAAATCGCCTGCGGCCCCTGCTGCGCCATCGGCCAGACCCCGCCCACGGACGGCGTGGCGGTGCGCACCTCCAACCGCAATTTCAAGGGCCGTGCCGGCAGCAGCTCCGCAAAGATCTACCTGGCCAGCCCGGAGACCGCCGCTGCGACGGCGATCATGGGCACCTTCGCCACGGCGGAGGACATCATGGGCGAGGATGTACGTGCGCTCGGCCGCATTCACGAGCCGGAAAACTACATCGTGGATGATTCCATGATCCTCCTGCCGCTGCCGCCGGAGCAGGCGGTCAGGGTGGAGGTCGTGCGCGGCCCCAACATCAAGTACCTGCCGGTGCCGGATGTGCCGCAGCAGTGCCTGACTGCGGCGGTGAGCCTGAAGGTCCGCGACAACGTGTCCACGGACGACATCACGCCCGCTAGTGCAGAGTTCTCCTCCATGCGCTCCAATATCCCGCTGATGAGCCAGTACTGCTATCACCGCTACGATCCCACATTCGCTGAGCGCGCCCGTCAGATGGGCAGGAGCATCATCGTGGGCAGCGAGAACTACGGCCAGGGCTCTTCCCGCGAGCATGCCGCGATCAACCCCATGTATCTGGGCGTTAAATGCGTCATTGCCAAGAGCATTGCCCGCATCCACAAGGGCAACCTCGTGAACCACGGCATCATTCCCATGCTCTTTGACGATCCTGCCGCCTATGACAGCATCGATCAGATGGACGAGCTGGAGATCAGCAACCTGACAGGCCAGATCCCGACCCGCCATGTGACGGTGCACAACAACACCAAGCATTTCAGCTTTACCGTCAGCCTCGACCTGACCGACAATGAAATCGACGTCGTGCTGGCCGGCGGCCAGCTCAGGTACCTCAAGAACCAGCTCAAAGCAATGGAGGAAGCAAAATGACACGGGCAGAAAGCGTTGCGATTGCAAAGGAAAAGTTTGGCGCCCTCATCGAAGAGGACTATAAGCGTATCGACCGCATGAATCAGGCTCAGGAGCCGATTGACTTTGACAAGCTGGACAGGATCATCGTCGGCATTCTCCCCGGCGACGGCATCGGCCCGGTCATCATGCCGCTGGCGCTGCGCGTGATGGAAGCGCTGGTGGGCGAGGATATCGCCTCCGGCAGGATCGAGCTGCGCCATATCGAGGGCATGACCATTGAAAACCGCGTGGCAAAGCTGAACAGCCTCCCGGAAGAATGCCTGGAGGAGATCAGGCAGTGCCACGTGCTGCTCAAGGGGCCCATGGTCACGCCGCGCGCCGGCGACGGCCTGCCCAATCTGGTCAGCGCCAATTCCCTGCTGCGCCGCAGCCTGGATCTGTACGCGGCGGTGCGCCCCATCGACATTGCCGATAAGGGTATTCACTGGACGTTCTTCCGCGAGAACATCGAGGGCGAGTACATCTGGGGCAACAAGGGCATCCAGGTGGACGAGGATCTGGCCGTGGACTTCAAGGTGCAGACCCGCAGGGGCAGCGAGCGCATCGCGCGGGCGGCCTTCGAATTCGCCCGCAAGAACGGCAAGCACAATGTGACGATTGTCACCAAGGCCAATATCGTCAAGCTGGCGGACGGCAACTTCATCAAGGCCGTGCGCGAGGTGGGCAAGTCCTATCCGGATATCGAAATTCAGGAGCGTCTGGTGGACGCGATGTGCGCCAAGATGCTGGACCCCGATTTCAACGCGGGCATCGAGGTTGTGGTGCTGCCCAACCTCTACGGCGACATCGTGACGGACGTCGCGGCGGAGCATCAGGGCGGCCTGGGTACCGCTTCCTCCTCCAACATCGGCGACCGCTATGCCCTGTTTGAGGCGATCCATGGCACGGCCCCTTACCTGTGCGGCCTGGGAAAGGCCGGCTATGCCAATCCCTGCAGCCTGATCCGCGCGATGGGCCAGATGCTGATTCACATGGGCTACGGCGCAGCCAACGCCCGTCTTGAAAAGGCGCTGGAGAAATGCACCACCGGCGAGGGCGCCATGGAGGTGGGCATCAAGGAAGGTATGCACAGCGCTGCCGAGTTCACGGATTATCTGATCGAAACCATCAGGGCCCTGTAAAGCGGCAAGCGTTCGCATACCAGAACAGGAAAACCGATCCGGCCCACCTCCTTGCCGGATCGGTTTTCCTTGTGTTTTTTATCCCAATATGCTAACATAAAATGTGGAAAGGGCGTGATGCAATGAAGGATTTTGACTGGGAGCTGCTGCATGAGCTGTACAAGAATCCAAACATGACGAAGGTGGCCAATATCCTCTACATCACCCAGCCCTCTCTGACCAAGAGACT
>JBJEJN010000197.1:0-30660 GCA_051878085.1 Aristaeellaceae bacterium
CGGAGGTCATGTTGGTGTCCGGCTCGACCCACATGCTGCCGTCGGCGATCCACTGTCCGGCGCGAATCTTCTCCTTCACCCGCTCATAGAGCCGGGGATAGAGATGCTTGCAGATCAGGTAGGTCTGCGGCTGGCTCTGGATGAATTTGTAGTCGGGGTAGAGCTCCATCAGGCGAAGCTGCTGGGCGAAGGTGCGGGCAACCTTGCGCTGGGTCTCCCGGTAGGGCCACAGCCAGCAGACGTCGATGTGCGCGTTGCCGACGGCGGCGAAGCGGGGCATGGTGGAGCCGTTGTGGGCCTCCAGCGCGGGCTGAAGCAGCTCCCGGGCGCGCACGTAGTCCCGCAGGCGGGCTTCACGGGGCTGCTCGAAGTCCACCGCCAGCGTGAAGGCCTCCAGCGCCTCCTCGATGCGCGCGGCGCGCAGGGAGGTGTCATCCGTCACGGAGAGCAGGTCGCGCAGGGTGGTCGCGTCCAGCCACAGCTGGTAGGCCTCCTCGTGCCAGATGCCCCAGCTGCTTTTGCCGATCATCTGGCGCAGCTCCTGCTCGTCCCGGGGTTCGTAGTCGCCCTCGCGCACGGGGCCTGTGGCGCAGGTATTGAAGCTGCGCTCCGGGTAGTCGTGGCCCGCGTAGGCCTCCATCAGCAGGTGGAAGCGCTGGCCCGGCTGGCCGTCGAGGGTCAGAATCTGATCGCAGACGTAGTGGTGGGGCACGTGCACCCACTCCGCGCGGCGGGTTCCGAAGACCTCGCCGTCCACAAACAGCGTGGCCTCGCCGCCGGCGCGCAGATCCATCACGGTTTTCTGCCCACGGGCGCGCTCGTCAAGCACAATATCGCCCCGCAGCCAGCAGTACTCCCAGGTGCGGCCCCAGGCTGTGCCCACGGGCATGGGCGCGAAGGCCTGCCGCTCCGCCTCGGCGGGGTCGAGCAGCTCATAGGTGCAAAAGCCCTCCAGGGCAAGCTCGCCCAGCGGCTCATAGAATTCCTTCTCCAGAGTTGCGAGCCAGTTGTTCAGTCGGCCTTCCCATTCCGGACGCATCAAATCCATCTCCCAATTTGTTTTCTTAAATTTTACCACGACCTGCGGCGCGGCGCAAGCTTGAAATATGCCCCTGTGGAGTTATCGATGCCGGATGGTGAGAGAAAAGTCCGGATTTGCATAAACAAATCCGGACAGGTGTGTTGATGAGATTCTGAGGGAAACGTGCACCTCGGGAAAGTCCGACAACGGAGCAGCGGGAGCCTGCTCAATCGAGCAAGCCCCTGTGCTTCAGCCACGCCTTTGCGAGACTGAACCAGGCCGCAACCTCGGGATTGACGCCCTCGGGGCCATCGGCGACGGTTTCATCCGCCAGCGAGAGGCCGTGGGGCCCGTCGCTGAACAGGTGGAACTCGCAGGGAACGCCCTGATCCCACAGCGCCTGCACATATTTGATGGAATTCACCGCCGGAACGAGGTTGTCGTTGCTGGTCGCCCAGACGAAGCTGGGCGGGGTATCGGCGTTCACGCGGAGGTACGGGCTGTATGCGCGCAGCTGTTCGGCGGGTGGCTCCGCTGTGCCAAAGAACACCTTGAGCATCGCCTGACGGAAGTCCATGCGCGGCGCGCCGTCCACCTCGCGATAGGCGGGCAGGAACAGCGGATGCACTGCGGCGCGGGGGTTCGCGGGGTCGATCTCTCCCACGGTGAAGCCGTTCAGCGGCACGAGGGGCATCCGCATCTCCAGATCGATGCAGGGATAGCCCAGCACAGCCGCGTCGGGACGCACATCCTCCGGCTTCCGGCCGATGGCGGCAGCCAGCTCTGCATAAGCAGTGCACGCCAGGGCGCACAGATGTCCTCCGGCGGAGTAGCCGTTTACGATGATGCGGTGGCGATCGATGCGCCATTCCTCCGCACGGTCGCGCAGCAACGCGATGGCGCGCGCAATCTCCACGAGGGGATTCGGCAGTCCGCCAGCTTCAACGCCGTCGAGGATGGCTTCGCCGCAGGAGTAGCGCAGAACCGCGGCGTGGCAGCCCAGGGTGGCGAAGTGCAGGGCAACCTGCTCGGCCTCCTGATCGGAGGTGCGCAGGTATGCGCCTCCGGGACACACCAGAACCAGCGGGTGCCTTTTGCCGATCTGAATCTGCGTGGAGGGCTCCAGAAGGTAGGTCGTCATATATCCGCCGGCGGCGGAGAGTTCAATGCGTTGGTGCAGCATGATTATGCCTCCTGTCGTTCATCGGATGCCGTCGCTCAGCTCTTGTGTGCGCGGGCGAACTTGTTGCGGTTGGTGCGCACGGCGTCCATGTACACCGACAGCAGCAGCACGGCGCCCTTGGTAAACTGCTGGTAGTAGGGAGGAATGTTCAAAAGCGTCATGCCGTTGGCCAGCACGGTCAGCAGCAGCACGCCGATCAGGGTTCCGCCCACGCGACCCTTGCCGCCGTCGAAGGCCACGCCGCCCAGGAAGACCGCCGCGATGCCGTCCATTTCGCTGCCGGTACCTGCGGTGGGCATTGCGGCGGCAACCTGTGCGGTGATCAGCGTCGCAGCCAGACCGGCCGTCGCACCGCTGATCATGAAGCCCATGAATTTCAAGCGGTTGACGTTGATGCCGCTCAGCTCGCTGGCGACCGGGTTGCCGCCCACCGCGTAGACCTTGCGGCCGAAGGTGGTGTTCTTCAGCACATAGCCGATGATGAGGAACACAATCAGCACGATGTAGACCAGATAGTTGACGCCGAACAGGCGGCCGAAGCCGATGGTGTCGAACAGCTTGTCGGTTACGCGCACGTACTGGCCGTTGTTCACCAGATACGCGCCTGCGCGGCACATCAGCTGGGTGGAGATGGTGGCGATCATGGGCACGATGTGCATTTTCGTGACGATGAAGGCGTTGATGGCGCCGATGCCCGTGCCGAGAACGACGCCCAGCAGGATCGCCAGCCAGGCGTTCAGTCCCGCCTGCAGCGAGAGCGCCACCACCATGCCGACCAGTGCCATCACGGCGTACTGGGACAGATCCATGCAGCCCATCAGCATGACCACGGTCAGGCCTGCGGCCATGGTGCCCGACACCGAGAAGGATACGAAGATGTTCAGGATGTTCGACTTCTTCAGAAAGAACGGCGAGGCGATGGTCAGCGCGATGCAGAGCACGATCAGCACTGCCGCCATGGTGATCTGGGTGCCATACTGTTTGTAGATGTGTTTCCAGTTGAACCGCTTTTTCATAGTCATTCTCCTATCGCGCTGCGCATGATCTTGTCCTGTGTCACTTCCGCGCGGCTGTATTCGCCGGTGATTCTGCCGTCATGCACCACAAGGATGCGGTTTGTGGTGTACATCACCTCTGCCATCTCGCTGGAGAGCAGGATCACGCCCAGTCCCTCCCGGCAGAACTGTTCGATCAGCTTGTAGATCTCCACCTTCGCGCCCACGTCGATGCCCTTGGTGGGCTCGTTCAGGAGCAGAATCTTCGGATGGGTCATCATCCACTTGGCCAGGATCACCTTCTGCTGGTTGCCGCCCGACAGGGATTCGACGGGGGTTTCCAGGCTGGGGGTCTTCACGTTCAGCCGCTGCGCCCACTGTCCGGCGAGTTCCACCTCGCCCTTGGTGTCCAGGTGCAGGGGCCGCTGGAAGCTGTCGATGACGGACAGGGTGATGTTCTCGCGCACGCTCTGGGGGAGCACGAGGCCCTCGGTCTTGCGCTCGCTGGGCACGTAGGCCATGCCCGCAGCGACGGCGGCGCGGGGATTGCGGATCTCCTTCTTTTCACCCTCGACGAGGATCTCACCGGACTCAACGGGCTTCGCGCCGAAGATGCACTGCAGAATCTCCTCGCAGCCCGCGCCCATCAGGCCGTACAGCCCCAGCACCTCGCCCGCGTGCAGCGTGAAGTTGACGTCGCGCACGAAGCCGGAGCACAGGCCCTTGACCTCGAGCACCGGCGCGCCGGGCTCCAGGGGCGTGATGGGATACATGTCGCTGATCTGGCGGCCGACCATCATCGTCACCATGTCGTCCTTGGTGATCTCGCTGGTCTTGCGCACGCCCACGGACTTGCCGTCACGCATGACCTGTACCCGATCGCTCACCGCCATGATCTCATCCAGCTTGTGCGAGATGTAGATCACCGAGATGCCGTCCGCCTTCACCATGCGAATCAGCTCGAACAGCCGCTCGGTCTCCTTGTCGTTCAGCGCCGAGGTGGGCTCATCCATCACCAGCACGCGCACGTTGCGCGCGTAGGCCTTGCCGATCTCGACCAACTGCTTTTCGCCTACGGAGAGCTCCTCCAGCGTGGTCATCGGATCCCAGGCGTCCAGGCCGATGATCTTCTGGATGCGCATGCTCTCCTCGCGCAGCTTCTTGTGATCCACACGGTTCCCCTTGCCGCCCTTCACGGGCAGGCGGCCCAGAAACAGGTTTTCCGCGATGGACATGTAATTCAGATAGTTGAGCTCCTGATAGATTACGGAGATGCCGCTGTCCAGCGCCTTCTGCGGCGAGGAGACGTCGGTCTCCTTTCCGTCGATCAGAATCCTTCCGCCCTCCGGAACATAGGCGCCGCCGAGGATCTTCATCATGGTAGACTTGCCCGCGCCGTTTTCGCCGATCAGCGCCAGAACCTCGGCGTGCTCCAACTCCAGATCCACATGATCCACAGCCACTACGCCGGGGAATTCCTTGTAGATCCCCTCCATTTTCAAAAGCGGCGTCATGTACGATCCCTCCTTATGAATGGCCGCCGCATCTGCCGGGCGACGGCTTCGGATGATTGAATATGCGCCCGGAAGCATTTGCTGCCCCGGGCGCCGGTTTGCGTCAGATGAAGGTTCAGCCGATGAACTCCGCCACGTTGTCGGGGTTGATGACGAAGGTGTTGGCATAGTTTTCGGTGGGCACGTCCTCGCCGGCCAGCAGGCGCTCGGCCAGATCGACGATCTGATCGCCGTAGGTGGCGGGAGAGTAGCACACGGTGCCGATCCAGCAGCTCTCGCCTGCGGCCATGGTGTCCAGGGCCACGGGATCCGCGTTGTGGGAGATGATCATCACGTCTTCCTCGCGTCCGGAAGCCTTGGCGGCGTTGTAGGCAGCGTTGCCGCCGTCGTCGTTGAAGCAGCCGATGACGATGTGATGCTCGTCAGGATGGGCGGTCAGGAAGTCGGTGACCAGGCTCTTCATGATGGCCGGATCAACAGCCGCGGCGTTGGTGCCGGAGGAATCCACCCAGTAGACGTTCTCCTCGGCTAGCTCGATGCCGGACTCGATCATGCCGTCATAGATGCCGCTGTTGCGCAGCTTGACGGTGGGGCCGTTCGCCTCGCGGTAGAACTGCAGCATGCAGTCCACCTGGCCGTCCCACTTCTCCTGAACCTTTTCGGCGACGTAGTAGCCCGCGGTCTTGCCGGCCTCCACGTTGTTCACGCCGAAGAAGAAGGCGTTGTCGTAGACGTTGTCCACGCAGATGACGCTGATGCCGTACTGCTCCTTGAAGTTCTTGGCCATGGTGCTGCCGGAGTCCTCCAGCAGGGAGAAGTCGACGATGATGTCCGCGCCCTGGGTCACGAAGGATTCCCATGCGGTGCGCATCTTGGTGGGATCTGCCTCGGAGACGGCGTAGAGCAGCTTGTAGCCGCGCTCCTCGCACACGCGGTTCATGCTCTCCTTCACGGTGATGAAGAACTGGTCGGTATCCGTATAGTTGCAGAAGCCGATGGTGATCGGCTCCTCCGCAAGCGCGGTGAAGCCGCATGCACAGAGGGCCAGAACGAGGGAAAGCAGCAGGGCAATGACTTTCTTCATGGGATCTCCTCCATTTCTTTTGGTTGCGTGACGCTTGCATCGCAGTGCGACGCCCCTGGTTTCGGGAATGCGTATCTCTAGAAACCGTTCCCGATAACCGCTGATTCAAGAATACACAAATTTACATGCATTGTCAATATGAATTTTGGATTCACACAAAAATTTATCAAAATAGATAGAATAATTTGTTTAATATATCGCAATATAACGGGATGTGAAATGAAATGCGCATGAAATGAGGCGGTGAAACAAAAATGGGAACGTTCCCATTATCTTGAAACCTATCTCATACTGTGCTACAATGGATTCGTATCAAATTGACGCTTTGCGCGGGAGAGGGTTTTCAATGAATACGATCATCGATGTGGCGAAGCTGGCGGGCGTGAGCAAGTCCACGGTGTCGCGCGTCATCAGTGGAAAAGGCAGCATACGGCCCGAGACCCGGAAGAGGGTGGAGGAGGCCATGGCCGCCCTGCACTTTGTTCCGAATCAGCTCGCGCGGGGAATCCGGACCGGTAGGACCCATACGATTGCGCTGATGGTTTCGGAGACCTCGAACCTGTACTACAACGAGCTGCTGTACCATATCGAGGCCATTGCGCGCGAGCACGACTACATGGTCATGCTGTGCAACAGCGGAACCGATTCCCAACTGGGGGAGAAGTACATCTCCTGGCTCCAGCAGCGCAACGTGGACGGCCTGCTCTACTGCTTTTACCGCGACAACGAGGTGACGGATCGCCTGTACAGCCTGTCCTCGACGGTGCCCATCGTCTTTCTGGACAATCCGCTGGGCAGCCACACGAACACCTCCTACGTGGGCGCGGACGGGCTGACGGACATTGCGGAGGTGATCCGCGACCTGCACACCAACGGCGCGCGCGCCATCGCGTTCATCGGGATCAACGATATCTGCAACAACACCTACCGCTTCATGGGCTATCGCGCGGGTCTGACGGCCTGCGGTTACGAATACGATTCCAGGCTGGTCTACCGCATCCCCTTCGACGAGGCCATCGTCAAATCGCACTTTCAGCTCGGCTATGAGGCCGCCAGGCATCTCATGTCGCTGGAGGAAGGACCGGACGCCATCGTCGCCGCCACGGACATGCTGGCGATTGGCGCGCTGAAATATCTGAATGAGGTGGGAATTGCCGTGCCGGAGCGGGTCTCCGTGGTTGGCTACGACAACATCCACCTCAGCTCCATGCTCTCTCCGGCGCTCTCCACCATCGCGCAGCCCGTGGATCAGATCGCCAACGAGGCGATGTCAATTCTGATTCACAAGATTGAAGTGGACAATTCCTATAACAAGTCTTTTCTAGCGAAATCCACTTTTCTGAAGCGGGCGAGCTCGCGCTGAGGCAGGTAAGGAGCACTTTCGGATTCTATTCGGCGCAGTGGAAACGGAGAACGGCTGCGGATGGGGGTTTCCCGCTCCGCAGCCGTTCCAATCGTCTGATTCTGCTGCGCCGGGATGGAAGCGGCCCGACGCTGGTCGGGCGGCGGACGATCCGGCGCGGCATGCTTTGTTCATCAGGGCTGCAAAAACGCCTGCTTCATGATCCGCACGTCCTCGACGAGCAGCTCGAAGCGGTCATTTTCAAAGGTGTTGAAGGGCGGCATGTCATAGTTGTTCTCGCTGACAATCCAGCCGGTGTAGCCGATTTCATGAATGACCTGGACGCACTCGTGGAAGTAGGCGTGGCCTTGGCCGAGGTGGCAGCTGGACATCTGCGCGTCCGTGCCGTCCTTGACGTGAATCTGGCACACCCGGGAGCCCAGCGCGCGGAGCATCTCGGCGGAATTCGCGCCGTTGAAGTACACCGGGTTCTCGTTGTCGAAGTACAGGCGGAAGTTCGGGCGGTCGACCAGATCGCACAGGGCGAGGTTGTCCTCCACGCTCATGGGATTCTCGCTGCTGACGATGATGCCGTGCTTCTCGGCCTCGTCGCAGGCCTCGCGGAAGTACCCGGCGGCGATTTCCAGCTCCTCCGGGGTCTTGATGGCATTCTGCCAGAAGTTCGGCACCTGAATGATCGGAATCTTCAGGGCGGCGGCGGTATCGACGGCGGCCTTCATGATGAAGCTGCGCTCGGCGGCGCGCTGCGGGTTTTCCGGCGGCATGACGAAGCTCTTGTCCAGAGCGTTGACGGCGATGCCGCAGAAATCCACGCCGTAGCGCTGCTGCGCGTCCAGGTAATACCTGCGGACGTGGGGATCCGTGAGCGGAAGGTTGTGCTCAAATTCGCCCAGGTTCAGCTCGACGCCATCCAGACCCGCCTCGGCGGCCATGCGGCAGACGTCGGGGCCGGAGACCGGCACGCACCAATCGGCGATCGCAAAACGATATTTACACATAGGGTTTTCCTTTCATCGTACAATAGACATCAAAGGCGCCCAATCCATAGGAAAGGGCGCGCGATGAAGCTTGTATTGCTTTACTTTCTCCAGTCGGGACGGTCATTCATGACGTCCGGCAGCGGAACCTCGGTGGTCTCGGTCTGGAAGCCGTTGGCCTTGAACGCCTCGTAATCGAAGGCCTCCAGCTCCTTGACGGCGAGATCGTGGAACTCGAAGAAGTTCGGCCACCACTCGTAGCCGGTGCCGAAGTCGTTGTTCAGGTACGCCTCGGCGATTTCGATGCCCATCTGCGGCGCGACATAGAAGCCGCCCATGGCGAGGACGTTGCAGTTGTTGCCGGTGATGGCGCGCAGGCCCGCCGGAACGGATTCGACGACGGCGGCGTGCACATGCGGGCACTTGCTGGCAGCGATGTGAATGCCCATGCCGGTGCCGCAGAAGATCAGCGCGCGCTCGTACTCGCCCTCGGAAATCTTCGCGCCGACGCGCAGACCGACGCGGTGGAACATGTTCTCGGGGCCGTTGTCGTTCTCGTTCTTGACGCCCAGATCCTCGATCTCCCAGCCCTTTGCGCGCAGATGCTTGCAGATGGCCTCCTTCAGCGGGTAACCGGCGAAGTCCGCACCGACGACGAGCTTCTTGTCCTTGATGGTCTTCATGTTGGGATTGTCGACAATTTTCATAGTGATAACCTCCTGAAAGTGAATTTGATGCAGCGTTAACGCACACGCGAATATGCATACGACAAATGCTTTTCTCATATCAGTCTATCACAAAATGCGGGAGATGTACAGCATTTTACGGAAAAATAGAAATGCAGTCAGTATAAATAAAATAATGCGCTGAAAATACATAAATATGTGGAAATCTTGTTTCGAAGGAGGAATTGCCCCTCGGATGCAGAAAGAAGTGCGTGGACGGACACGCAACGCGGCGTGAATCAAAGCGGGATGCCGGGGGCATTCAGATTTGAGAGGAAGTGGAGGAGCGTTATGGATCCAAAGGTTTATCTGGCCATTGACAATTGCTATGCGTCGAAGCGGTGGATACGCCCGGCGGAGTGGCTGAAGAACATCCGCAGCCTCGGCCTGCGCTACATAGAGGCCAGCGCGGACACGGAATGCGACCCGATGTACATGGGCGAGGCGTTCACGAGGGACTGGATCGAGGAGGTGCGCAGGGAATGCGAGGCGCAGGACATGTGCGTGAAGAACGTCTATTCCGGCCACGGAACCTACGCTACCAGCGGGCTTTCGCACTATGACGAGCGGGTGATCGTCCGCTTCCGCGACGGGTGGATGAAGAAGCAGATCGATACGGCCAACGCGCTGGGCGCGGGCTTCGGCTTCTTTGCCCATGGCTTTGAGGAGCTGCTTTTGCAGGACGATGCGCTGTATTCCGGGAAGCTGGAGCAGCTTTACGACACGCTGGCGGACATCGCCGCATATGCCGCGCAGACGGGCATGAATTACGTGGGCGTGGAGCAGATGTACAGCCCACACCAGCCGCCGTGGACGATTGATGGCGCGGAGAAGCTGATGCGAGAGGTGTTCAGGCGCAGCGGCGCGCCGTTCTACATCACCGAGGATCTGGGCCACATGAACGGCCAGCAGTTCTTCGCCATGCCCGATGCGGACGCGCTCCGGGAGAAGATTGAAGAGGGACGCAGGGGCGTGCGCGCGCGCCGGTTCTGGGTCGGCACGGAGAAGGCGCACGAGATCTATCAGAGGGCGATTGCGGGTGAAATCGACGCGGACGCTGCCGTCGGCGCCATCCTCGAGGATGCGCAGGCCCATCCGCACATCTTCTCCCGGCCGGAGGACTGGAGCATCGACGCATGGGTGCGGCGGCTCGGCTGCTATTCGCCCATCGTGCACCTGCAGCAGAGCGACGGAAAATCCTCGCCCCACTGGCCGTTCAGCGCGGAATTCAATGCGAAGGGCGTGGTGCGTGCGGAGGAGGTGCTGCGCGCGCTGGTTGCGGCCTATGCGCAGGAGGACGATCCCACGATGCCGCCGAAGTGCGGCGAGGTCGTGCTGACGCTGGAGCCGTTCATCAGCACCGCCGGCAACACCTTCGACCTCATGGACGACCTGAGGGAATCCGTCGCATACTGGCGGAAGTGGATACCGCGCGACGGGATGTATCTGAGCGAGATCCGGAGAAATCTGGAACAACAATAACAGAGGAAATGAGGAATGTGAGCATGAACGAGCTTCAGAGGAAGTATCAGAGCCAGATCGAGGAGCTGGCTGCGGCGGCCAACCGGCTGGCGGAGCTGGGCTTCGTCACCAGCCAGGGCGGCAACCTGTCGCTGCGCGCGGATGAGAACGTGATTCTCATCACTCCCACCAAGGTTGCGAAGGCCGACGTGCGATTTGAGGACATCTGCGCCATCGACATGACCGGAAAGGTGCTGCACGCCAAGGAGGGGCGCAAGCCCACCGGCGAGTGGCCGTTCCACCTGCGCATCATGCAGAAGCGGCCGGACGTGAAGGGCATCATCCATGCCCATCCGCCGATCCTGACCGGCTTCGCCATCGCGGGCGGCGACGTGATGCAGCGCGCCTATCTGCCGGAGCCTGTGACGGAGGTCGGCCCGATGATGATGGTTCCCTACGCCGTGCCGCTGAGCGACCAGCTGGCGGAGAACTTCGACGCGGTGATTCACAAGTCCAACGGCTTCCTGATGGAGAACCACGGCGCGGTGATGGTCAGCCCCGAGGGCCTGAAGCGCTGCCTGGAGATGATGGAGATGATGGAGGCGCAGGGCAAGAGCATGATCGTTGCGAAGCTCATGGGCAACCTGAAATCGCTGGGGAAGGACAGCATCAACGAGCTGGACGCGGGCGTCATCAAGGTGCGCAACCTGCCGATGCCGGGCCTGCCGGGCGAGGTGAAGCAGCTGTCGGACATCTTCGTCTGCGACTGAGAAGCGTACATATTCTGGGCCCCCGGAGTGCGTTCCGGGGGCCCGTTCCGTCGTTTTTTCATGCATTGGCGGCGCAATTTGGTGTGGAATTCCTGCGTCGAATCTGGTATAATATACGGTAAAACAGGCTGGGGAAGGAAGATACGGATGGGCAGAGTGACAATTCAGACGATTGCGAAGGAAGCGAACGTCTCGGTCGGAACCGTCGACCGGGCGCTGAACAACCGCGCGCGCATCAGCGAGGCAACCCGCCGCAGGGTGCTGGAGACCGCGGAGCGGCTGGGCTATCATCCGAACAAGATCGCGAGCGCGCTGGGACGTCAGCGCGAGCTTCGCATTGCCGCAATCACGCCCTGCAAGCCGTTTTTTTTCTATGAGCACATCCGCGACGGCTTTGAGGATGCGATCAAGGAGACCCTGGATTACGGCGTGTCGGTGGACCAGATCCTGTGCGAATCGCTGGGCGTGGAGGATCAGAAGAAGGTTTTGGAGGCGCTGGATTACAGTGAATACGACGGCATCGTGCTGAACGCGGGCGGCGACGCGCTCACCCCCTACATCAACCGCTTCGTCGAGGGCGGCGTGCCGGTGGTGACCTTCAATTCCGATGCAAAGAACAGCAAGCGCCTGATCTTCGTCGGAGAGAATCCCCTCCTCTCGGGCCAGCTCGCCGGTGAAATGATGGGCAGGCTGCTGGGCGGTAAGGGAAGGGTCGCGATCATGACCAGCTTCTTTCATCCCGGCGCGGCGATGGATCGCAGGGACGGCTTCAAGGACGCCCTGAAGCGCTACCCGGGCATCGAAATCGTGGGCGAATACGAATACAGCGACGACGAGGACAAGGCGTTCAAGGTGGTCTGCGACATCATGCGCACCTATCCCGACCTGAACGGCATCTTCTCCAACAGCGCCACGGGCTCCTATGCCTGCGGCAAGTATGCCTATGAGCAGTTTGCCCCGGAGGCACACCCGGTTCTGATCGGCTACGACGTGACGGAATCGGTGGAATACTATCTCAAGAACGGCTACTTCGACATGGCCATCGATCAGCAGCCGCGCCGGCAGAGCTACTATGCCATCATGCTGATGTACCGCTACCTTACCGAGCACTGGCAGCCCGAGGCCAGCGAATACGTGATTCGGGTCAATATGGTGATGCGTTACAATGCGGAGGAGCATTCCATGGCGCGTACGTTGAAAAGCAACATATTGATATAAAAATTATTATGCAAAAGAACTAAAATATGCAAAAATTATTGACAAGGCGCGATGGATGTTGTATCATCATTACAGCGATGTGAACAGGAAATGGTTTGCAATGATTCAGTCTGTTGTTGGATGCGACGAGAAATGGCATAGCCTTGTTGTTTTTTATTTTGACAGGTGCGTGTACGCACACGCAAAGGCGCGTGTGAATCTGTGCGGAATTTGTTTGACGTGAAATGGGGGAGCGTGCTTTTTTTGCACGAATGCGTGTGCGCACACGCCAAGTGAGGTGCAACGCGCAACGGCCCGTCTGCTTTGCTTCGATTTTGCCACGGCGATGTGGCAATAGAATAAGAAGGAGGAACCCACAATGAAAAAAATCCTTACTCTGGTGATCGCTCTGGTCATGGTTCTCACCATGATCCCCGCCACGGCAGAAGGCCTGAAGGTTGGCCTCTCCATGGACGACCTGAACACTGAATTCTGGCTCGGCAACTACAAGGCAATGCACGAGAGAGCCGAAGAGCTGGGCGTTGAAATCGTCGAAGTGATCGCCGGCGGCGACGCTTCCAAGCAGAACGAGCAGATTTCCGACCTGATTGCAAAGGGCTGCAAGGTCATCATCATCGCCGCTGTGGACAGCGCTTCCATCATCTCCGCGATCGAGGAGTGCGCTGAGGCCGGCGTGAAGACCATCATGGACAACCGCTCCTGCCCGGACGGCAATCCCGACGCCACCGTCGTCGCCGACAACGAGAAGATGGCCTACGACGAGATGTGCTGGCTGATCGACTACGCCAAGCGCAACGACATCACCTTCGAGAACGCCATCATGCTGATTGGCAACCTGGGCGATGAGAACGCGGTTCTGCGCTACAACGGCTTCACCAAGGCCATCGAGGAGAATCCGGGCGTGGTCAACGTCTGCGTTGAGATCCCCACCGAGTGGAACCAGGAGGTTGCCCTGGCCGGCCTGCAGAATGCGCTGCAGTCCAACAGCGACATCGACCTGATCATCACCCCCTCTGACTTCCTGTGGACTCCCATCCAGTCTGCTCTGGAGCAGGCCGGCAAGTGGGCCAAGATCGGCGAAGAGAACCACGTTGCAGTGATCTCCTTCGACGGCGACGTCAACGGCATGCAGATGATGAAGGACGGCTACAACTGGGCCAACGCTGCGCAGGGCGCCATCGAAGAGGGCTACATGTGCATCGACATCGCCGTCGCATACCTCAACGGCGAGGAAGTCGGCGACGCGGACATGATCGATCCCGGCATCGTCTGCAACCTGGAGAACTTCGAAGAGGTTCGCGACCTCGTCTGGGGCTGGGCCGGCGTTAAGTAATCTATTTCGGAGAGCAATTTAGATTCTTAATGGACGAATTTCAGGATTGGTCGGAGAGATCCGGCCAATCCTGAACTGGATAGGAGTGAGGGCTTTGAGCAACAAATCGAATTACGAAAAGAACCTGCGGTCCATCAAGCTGAAGCGGTTCCTTTCCGATAATGCGATCCTTGTGATATGGGTAATCTTCTTCGCTTATTCGCTGATTTTTGTCGAGGGATTTGCATCCGCATACAACATCAAGAATTACCTGGGCAACTGCGCGCCGCTGCTGGTGGTGGCCGCGGGCCTGACGATCGTGACCCTGAACGGCGGCATTGACTTCTCAACGACCTCCGTCATCTCCCTGGTCAGCACCATCAGCGCCTACATCCTGATGTCCACGCCGCTGGTGGATACGGTGTGGGGCATCATCGTCGCGATTCTGGCCAGCTTCGCCATCGGCGCGCTGATCGGCAGCATCAACGGCTTTGCGGTCGCGAAGCTGAAGATGCCGTCCTTCGTCGCGACCCTGTCCACAAAGTTGATTTTTTCCGGCGTTGCAGTGTGGTTCGGCAGCGTCTATTATGATAAAACCTCTCTGAGCATCAGCGCGAAGGGCTTCACGGCCATCGGCGGAAAGGGCGGCCCCTTCTGGATTCCGCTGGTTCTGGCGGCGCTGGTGTTCCTGATCGTCGATTTCATGCTGAGCAAGACCCTGTTCGGACGCAGGGTTTATGCGATTGGCGTCAACCCGAACGCCGCGAAGGTGAGCGGCATGCCGGTGCGCAAGACGATCTTCATGGAGTTTCTGATCTCCGGCCTTCTGGCGAGCTTCGCCGGCATCATGTATACCGCGAAAAACCGCGCGGGCATCACCACGATGGGCGATGAGATGTTCATCAACATCGTCGGCGCCGTCGTGATCGGCGGCACGAGCCCGGCCGGCGGCTTCGGCAGCATGAAAAAGACGCTCTACGGCGTGCTGTTCCTCAGCCTGCTGTCCACGATGCTGAACCTGCTCGGCGTGCCGTATACGCTCTACGATGTGGTCAAGGGCGTGTTCGTGCTGATCGCGGCCGGTCTGGAGCTGGTCACGCGCGAGATGAACGTCCGTGCCGCGGCCAAAGCGGCAAAGATGTGAAAGGGGGATGCCGGAACATGAGTGAATACATTCTTGAGTTGAAGGATATTCGCAAGGGATTCTTCGGCGTCGAGGTTCTGCATGGCGTGAACCTGCAGTTCAGGCCCGGCGAGGTCTACGGCCTCGTGGGCGAGAACGGCGCGGGAAAATCGACGATGATGAACATCATCGGCGGCGTCTTTCCGGCGGATGGCGGCGAGATGCTGCTCAACGGCAAGCCCTATGCCCCCCAAACGCCCCGCGACGCAAAGAGCGCGCGCATCGCGTTCATTCATCAGGAGCTGAACCTGTTCTCCAACCTGTCCGTGGCGGAGAATCTGTTCATCGACGAGCTGCCGAGGAACAAGGCGGGCCTGGTGGACTACCGCTACATGCGCTCCGAGGCGGGCAAGCGCCTGAAGGAGCTGGGCCTGGAGATCAGCCCCCGCGCCATGGTCAGCGACCTGCCCATGGGCGTGCGGCAGACGGTGGAGATCGCGAAGGCGCTGCTGATGGACGCGCAGATCATCCTCTTTGACGAGCCGACCACCTCCCTCTCCCAGAAGGAGAAGGAATACCTGTTCAACACGATCCGCGCGCTGAAGCAGAAGGGCGTTGCCATCGTCTACATCTCCCACATCCTGGAGGACGTGTTCGAGCTCTGCGACGAGGTTGCCGTGCTGCGCGACGGCGCGATCATCGGCAAGCGCCTGAAGGCGGAGCTGAACAACGACGACATCGTCAGCATGATGGTCGGCCGCAAGCTGGAGAATGCCTATCCGGTGGTGGAGAAGGGCATCGGTGAGGTCATGTTCACGGCCAAGAACGTGGTGGCGCAGGGCGTGAAGGGCTGCTCCCTCGAGCTGCGGCACGGGGAGGTGCTGGGCATCTTCGGCCTGATGGGCGCGGGCAGAACCGAATTCGTGCGCGCGCTGTACGGTCTGGATCCCATGACCAGCGGCGAGATCACCATCAACGGCAAGACGATTTCAAAGCCGAACCCCAAGCTCTGCATCGACGAGGGCATGGCGTTCATCTCCGAGGACAGGCGTGGCGAGGGCCTGCTGATGCCCAAGCCGGTTGAGGACAACCTGATCCTCGTCAAGCTGGACGACATCGCGGGCATGTTCGGCAAGATCCCCGAGAAGAAGGTGGACGAGCTGACCAACCATTCCATCGGCGACCTGAGCATCAAGGTCAGCGACAAGCGCCTGCAGCTGGCGACCAACCTGTCCGGCGGCAACCAGCAGAAGGTTGTCGTGGGCAAGTGGCTGATGAAGACCCCGAAGATGCTGATTATGGACGAGCCCACGCGCGGCGTGGACGTTGGAGCGAAGTACGAAATCTACAGCCTGATCCTGGATCTGGCGAAGAACGGCTCCGGCGTGCTGTGCATCTCCTCGGAGATGGAGGAGCTGATCGGCATCTGCGACCGCATCCTGGTCATGGCAAACGGACGCATCACCGGCGAAGTGGAGATGAAGGATTTCAATCAGAAGCGCATTATGGAATATGCATTGCAGGGGGGAGAAGAAAATGGCGAAGAACACTGAAAGGCATAGCTCCGCAGCCGTGCGCAAATCCTCGCTGGAATTCATTGTGAAATACGGCGTGTACTCCATCTTCCTGGTCATGTTCGTCGTGTTTTCCTTCAGCAACAAGAACTTCCTGACCATCCGCAACATCATGCTGCTGCTGGAGCAGAGCGCTCCGATCATGATCGGCGTCATCGGCATGGCGTTCGTCATGATGGACGGCGGCATCGACATCTCCGCAGGCAGCAACATGTACCTCTCCGCTGCCACGGCGGCGCTGCTGATGAAGAAGATGACCGAGAATGGAAACATGATCGATACGCTGGGCGAGTACCTGCTGGTCGTCGCAGTGGCGACCCTCGTGGGTCTGCTGATCGGCCTGTTCAACGGCGCGATGATCTCCCGCTTCCACATCGTTCCCTTCATCGTCACGCTGATTACCACGAGCCTGGCGCGCGGCATCGGCATGTACATCACCGACGTCAAGCTCATCATCATCAACACCATGGGCTTCAAGTTCAACGACAAGTCCTTCCTCGGCGTATCCCTGCTGGTGTACATCGCGCTCATCATGATCGTGATCTTCCATCTGGTGATGCGCTACAGCGCCTACGGCTGCCAGTTGAAGGCGCAGGGCAACAACCATGACGCCGCTGCGAAGCTGGGCATCAATACCCGCCGCAACACGCTGATCGCCTACATCATCTGCGGCGCGCTGTGCGGACTTGCCGGCATCATGTCGGCGGGCGAGGGCGGCTCCGTTCCCAGCTCCTTCGCGGACGGCAACGAGTTCATCATCATCCCTGCGGCGGTTCTGGGCGGCATCTCCCTGTTCGGCGGCAAGGGCACCATCTTCCCCGGCGCAATCATCGGCATCCTGCTGATCAACACCATCGTGAACGGCCTGACGATGATGGCGGCCAATCCCTACGTCTACACCATCGTCCGCGGCGTGATCATCTTCATTGCGGTCATGGTCGACAGCATGAACTACAAGGGTGAAATCCGTTAGACCAGGGAAATCACAACGGGCTCCGGCGAAGGTCGGAGCCATTTTTGGAAGGACAGGCATACTGGAGGGACAATATGAACAACCACATCACATTCAATCAGGCAAAGCGGATGCTAGAATCGCAGAATATTGCTTATGAGGTATTGCAGCTGGACGGAAACTGGAGGGCGATCATCACCCAGTACGGCGGCCGTCTGATCGGCCCGTTTGCCGGCGATGAAGCGGAGAGCGTGCTCTGGGTCACGGAGGCGATGAAGTCGGAGGCGGCGTTCAAGAGCTTTGTGGAGAACAGGACGTGGTGCCTCGGCGGCGAACGCTTCTGGGTGAATCCGGAGCTGCGCTTCTTCTGCAAGGCCCCGGAGCTCTTCGACGAGACCTACACCGTGCAGGAGGACATCGACCCCGGCCACTACGCGCTGGAGGCCCGGGAGGACGGCGTGCATCTGTCCATGGACGTGCAGCTCGACGACCTGAACAACGGAAATGAGAAGGGCTTTTCCATCCACCGCCGCTATGCGCGCGCAATGAATCCGCTGCGCTACATCAAGTCCTGCAGGGATCTGAAGGTGGATTACTGCGGATTTGTGCAGGACGTGGATCTGAAGGATCAAACGCCGGGAACCGAGATGTATCTTGAGCCCTGGACGGTGACGCAGGTCAATCCGGACGGCAAGTTCGTCACGCCCTTCTTCGGCGAGTTTGATTTTGTGGACTACTACACGCCCGTGGAGGAGATGCAGAAGGTCTGCGACGGCTATGCCGAGCTGCGCGTGACCGGAGACCGCAAGTACAAGGTCTGCTACCGCTCCGCGCAGACCTTCGGCCGCATGGGCTTCGTGCAGCGCTGGGGCGACGGCTGGCATCTGATGATCCGCAACTATTACAACGATCCCTCGATTCCCTATTGCTCCGAGCCCTGGGGCGACCTCGGGAATCGCGGCTGCTCCACCTATTATTACAACGACGATCTGTCCAACGGCGGCTTCGGCGAGTTTGAGCAGGGCGGCGCGACCATCGGCCTCGACGCGAACCGCTCGGAATCCCACAGCACCAGCTCGCTCTGGTTCTTCTTCGGCAGCCAGGAGGACATCGGCAGGATCATGAAGACCCTGCTGGGCATCGACTACAAGTTCGACTGACGGTGTGTTCTCTGACAGAGGAAAGCCCTGGGAGAGTGTGAGAGAGCCGCAGCCGTTTCGCATTTAATCGTAGTCGGCATAGCTGCCGCACTGATATTCTGCCTCCCTTGTGTAAAGGGAGGTGGCACGGCGCAGCCGTGACGGTGGGATTGTCTGTCTGGACACAACGAAGCCATAGCTGCAATCGTTGAAGTTGTGGGAAACAATCCCTCAGTCAGCTTTACGCACTGGTTGCAACCCGCTTCGCGGGTTGCAACTGCTATCGCTGACAGCTCCCTTTACACAAGGGAGCCTAAAGAGACGCGACAGCTTAATCTGTACTATGGAGTCCGGCTTGTCAAAAAGACTTCCTGACAGAGGAAAGCCCTGTCTCCCGCGATGGGGGACAGGGCTTGTCTCGTCCGGCAGGCGGAATCAGCGCCGCTTCGGGAACCCTACGCCGGGCTGTTCTCCTCGAACAGGCGCAGGAAATCGGGGTAGTGGCGGTTCCATTCGTCGTAGGCCTTCGGGACGAATTCCATGAAATCGAAGCTGTTGCGAATGACGGCCTTGGCTTCCTCCATGTTGCTCAGCTCACCGTGCGCCAGCATCTGTACCACGATGTTGCCGATTGACGACGCGTCGATGGGGCCGGCGACGACTCTTCTGCCGCAGGCGTCCGCGACGAACTGATTGCAGAGCTGATCCTGGCAGCCGCCGCCGAAGATGTTGACCGTGCCGTAGCTGCGGCCGACGGCGCTCTCCAGCAGCTCGATGCAGTAGCGGTACTTCATCACCAGCGCCTCGTACACGCAGCGGAAGTATTCGCCGGGCGTTTCGGGCGCGGAGCCGTTCAAGCGCAGACTCACGTCGCGAATCTTCCGGCGCATGTCGTTGGGCAGGTAGAACTCCGGCGCGTCGGGGTCGAGCGGGAAGCGGAAGGGCGCGGCCTCGAGGGCGAGCTTCTGGATGGTGGGGAAGTCCAGCTCCAGGCCGTCGAGGGCATAATCCCTGCGCAGCTCCTGAATCAGCCAGGAGCCCATGACGTTGCGCAGCAGGCGGTGATGGCCGTCCAGACCGCCCTCGTTGGCGATGTTGGAGCGATAGGTGAAGTCGTTCACCACGGGTGCGCCGGTCTCAAGGCCGACCAGCGCCCAGGTGCCGCTGGAGATCAGGATCGCGTCCCGATCCAACGGCGAGGCCAGGAAGGCGGAGGCGGTGTCGTGCTCACAGACGTTGACGAAATCGAAGCCGCGCAGGTGGTGCTGGGCGTTGAACTCCGGCGTGGAGGGGCCCAGTATGGTTCCCGGCATGCGCAGCTCCGGCATCAGGCGGCGGGGAATGTCGTAGGCGGCAAAGATGGGCTCGATCCACTGCTTCGTGGCGAGGTTCAGAAGCTCCGTCTCGGCGGCTACGGTGTATTCGATGCCGATGCGTCCCGTGATGTAGTAGCCCAGCAGGTCGGGCAGCATCAGCAGCCGGTGCGCGTTTTCCAGCAGGAAGTGCTGGCCGTTCAGATTCATGGCGGCGAGCTGCATCAGGGTGTTGAAGGGCGCGATCTGGTTGCCCGAATGCATGTAGACCTCGCGCATGGGCATGATCCCGAAGATGGCGTCCCAGTGCTTCTGCGTGCGCGAATCGCGATAGGAGCGGACCGGGATCAGCATCTCGCCGTTTGCGTCGATCAGCGAAAAATCATTGTTGTAGCTGTCCACGCCCAGGGAATCCACCTGCCCGCTGGCCTCCGCGCGGCGCAGGCCGGTGACCAGCTCGCTGAAGATGCGCAGAAAATCCCAGTACATGCCGTCCCGCAGGCAGACCACTCCGTTTGGAAAGCTGTAAACCGGCGCGATTTGCAGGGAATTGCCGCGCAATTGGCCTTCAAACAGCTTGCCGCTGCTGGCGCCAAGGTCAAATGCCACATATTTCATGCGGGAAAACCTCCTGTGAAAAATTGAAAGCCCACAAACGCAGATTTGAGGGCTTTGGTTTTGTTGGATATCAGCCGTTGTCCGGCAGGGGCATGTCGGGCCACATCACGCTCTTGGCGAGGTTGCAGAAGGCGTCTGCCTCGATGCGCTCCAGCATGGAGTACGCGCCGTAGATGGTGGGGCCGGAGACGACCACGCCGTGCTTGGGCATGATCATGCCGATGGGCTTGCGCTCGGCCAGCTCGCGGCGATCCTCGAAGTACTGATACACGTTGTTGGCCAGATCCTCGGAGTACGCCTTGGTCCACGGGATGCACTCCACGTAGCCGCGGCCCATCGTGGCCTCGGTCACGTTCGGAATGGGCTGGGAGAACGCGACGAAGGGCATGCAATAGAAGGGATGGGCGTGGATGGTCGCGCCGATGTTCTTGAAGTTGGACAGGATCAGAACGTGCATCTTGCCCTCGCGGGAGAGCTTGCCGGTGCCCTCGAGGATGTTCTCGTCGTAGTCGATGAGCAGGAAGTCCTCGGGATTCATCTCGCAGTGCCGGTGCTCGGACATCATGGAGGGGGAAATCAGAATGCGGTTCTCGTCCACGCGCACGGCGAAGTTGCCGCCCGCAGCGTTGGTCAGGCGACGCTCCCACATCAGCTTGGCAACCTTGCTCATTTCAACGCGCATTTCATAATAGGAAAGATTGGACATGACAATTACCTCCCGATCGTAATCAATTAAAGCCGCTTGATCCTGACAGCATTCATGAGCTCCTCGGAGCGGGGCACATCAAAGAACACGGAGAGCGCGGATTCGGCGGTCGCGGCGGACACGGCCGTGGCATAGCGCAGCGTGTCCTCGATGGACATTCCGCACTCGAAGCCGTGCAGCAGTCCGCCCAGATAGCAATCGCCGCAGCCGACGGTGTTGTAGACATTGACCTTCGGCGGATGGACGCGGTAGAGCGCGTCGCCTGCGCGGACGATGGAGCCGTCTCCGCCGAGGGAAACAGCGATGATCTCAATGTGATACCTGTCCAATTCGTTGATGGCCCCGATGACCTCCGCGTCGCTGACCAGCTTGCGGCCGAGCAGGGTGGAGAGCTCGTCGGTGTTGGGCTTGATCAGGAAGGGACTCCGGGCGATGGTGCTCTCGAAGGTCTTGCCGCTGGCGTCGAGAAAGATGCGCAGCTTGCGGTCGGAGAGCAGGTCGATCAGCTTGTTGTAGATGCCCGGGTCGGGGAAATTGGAGGTGTCGCCGGAAAAGACGAGATAGTCGTCGGGCTGCACCGTTTCCGACATCATCCGGCAGAAATCCTCCACCTGTTCGTCGCTGGGCAGCGGCCCCTTGTCGGAAATCAGCGTCGCATGCTTGGTTTCCTCCTCCACGAGGAGGTAGTTTGTGCGGCTCTCGCCGTTTTCGTCGTAGATGAAGTAGGGCTCGACGCCGCCCTCCCGGAGCATGTCGATGATTTTTTTGCCGGTTGCGCCGAAGCTGAAGCCGAACGCCCGGGACGGGGAGCCCATCAGCTTCAGGTTCAGCGAGACGTGTGTGCCCTTGCCGCCCATGGTGATCCGCGTCGCGCGGATGCGATTGGTGATGTCCCGTTCAAATCTGTTCAGATAGATGATGTGGTCGATGGCCGGGTTCAATGTGATCGTATTTATCATGAAGGAATCACGCTCACTTCTGCACAGTTCTTGGTTGCGTTAGCGAACACGCACCCAAGGCCATTATACCAAATTTCGCCTGTTTTCGCAAGAGGACGGCGGCGCGCTTTGGCGGGAATTGTGATACTAAATAGGTAACTTTGCGGACATTCCGGCTGGATTTGCAATCCTAAGAATTTGCTAAGGCAAAAATACCGCCTGAACGGACCGGATTCCCTTGAAAACGATGGAATATGCATTTCTTTCCCAATAAATTGCAGAATGGCAATTGACAATTCCCGTGATTTGATATATATAATATAGAATAGGGCAAAGGTTTGGCAAAGTATTGTTTGACCTCGCTTTTTCAAGTCGGGACAGGGAAGGGGGAGAGCCACATTCGCTTTCAGGAGATGCCCTACCGCCGCATCACCTTCGAGGAGATCGAGCGGCGGTATCGGGAGCTGATACAGGATTTTCAGGCGGCGACGGACGCGGCGGCATGCATGGACGTGCTGTGCAGGCGCGATGCGCTCCACGCGGACATGACCCCCATGGAGCTGTGTTACGTCCGCCACGATATGGACGTAAACGACCCGTTCTATGCGGCGGAGCAGGCCTACTACGACGAGATCGGCCCCCGCGTGAGCGACCTGTCCAGCCAGCTGGACGCGCTGATCGTTGCCTCACCCTTCCGGGGGGAATTGGAGAAGATCACCGGCAGTCTGGCCATGATCCTGATGGAGGAGGGCCTGCGGGGCTCCGACGGCCGGCTCATCCCCCTGGCGACGGAGGAGAACGAAATTCTCAGCCGCTACAACCACCTCACTTCCAATGCCGCGGTGCAGTGGGAGGGGAGGGCGGTCAAGCGCAACCTGATGACCGCGTGGACCCAGTCCGAGGATCGTCAGGTTCGCAGGCGCGCCGCTTTGGCGGTGTCCGAGTCCTGGGAGGCGCAGCGCGGGGAGCTGGAGGCGCTCTACGGGCAGCTGGTGGACAACCGCAGCCGTCAGGCGCAGGTTCTGGGCCTGAAGAGCTACGTGGAGCTGAGCTACCACCGCATGTACCGCATTGGCTACGGCCCGCAGGAGGTCGGTTTGTTCCGCGATCAGGTGAAGCAACATCTGGTTCCCCTGCTAAGGGAGCTGGATGAAAAGCGCCGGGAGAGACTGGGGCTTACGCATCTCTACAGCTACGACTGCTCCGTCAGCTTCCCCAACGGAAATCCCGTGCCCCAGGGCGACACAGAGGCGTGCCTTGCGGCGACCCGGGAGATGTACACCCGCCTGTCGCCGGAGACGGCGGAGTTCATCGCTTACATGCTGGACAACCATCTCTACGACGTGGAGATCCGCGACGGCAAGCGCGGCGGCGGCTACATGATGACCTTCGAGAAGTACCGCGCGCCGTTCATCTTCGCCAACTTCGACGGCACCAGCGAAAACGCCTACATCATGTGTCACGAGGGCGGTCACGCCTTCCAGACCTGGCTCAAGCGGGACGAGGACGTGCGGCTGCGCTGCGGCTACACCTCGGAGGCCGCCGAGACCCACGCCATGTCCATGGAGTTCTTCACCTGGCCCTACATGGAGCTGTTCTTCGGCGATCGGGCGGAGGACTACCGTCGGATGCACCTGGAGCGCGCCGTGCGGCTGGTTGCCCGGGAGTGCCTTCAGGACGAGTTTGAGCAGCATGTCTACGAGCAGCCGGGCATGTCCCCGGAGGAGAGGAACCTTCTCTGGCAGCGCCTGGAGCGGGAGTACGTTCCCTGCGATGACCACAGCGGCAACCCGAATCTGGAGCAGGGCTGCGGCTGGCAGCGCATTCCCCACGTGTTCCAGTGGCCGTTCTACGCCGTGGACTACGCCCTGGCCCAGGTCTGCGCCCTGCAGTACTGCCAGTGGATGCATGCGGACTTCTCCGCCGCCTGGCAGAGCTACCTGGGCTTCTGCCGCAGCACCGGCAGCCTGAGCTTTCCGGAGCTGGTGCGTCAGGCGGGGCTGAGGGATCCCTTCCAAGAGGACACGCTGTCCTCGCTGGTGGACTGGCTGCGGCGCTTTCTGTGAGCACCGGATGAAGCTGTACCCCCTGTGAACCGCCCCAGCGGTTCGCGTGACAATCATTATGAAAGAAAAGAGGACGATCCATGAGAGCGAAACGGTTTCTTGCGCTGGTACTGACGCTGGCGCTTTGCATCTGCCTCGCGGCGACCGCACAGGCGGAGGGCGATACCTACACCTTCAACAGCTACGCGGGCACCACCCCCACCACCTGGAACAGCCATGACTCCTCCGTGGTGGAGTTCATCACCGACTATACCGAGATCAACATGTGGGAGCTGGTGCTGAACGAGACCGCGGACGGCTACGAGTGGGCCTGCGAGATGGCCTCCGAGGAGCCGGAGGACGTGACCGCGCAGTACGCGGGCGATCCCAAGTGGGGCATTCCCGAGGGCGCGACCGAGGGCTACGCCTGGCGCGTGACGCTGAACCCCGAGGCGCGCTGGGAGGACGGCACACCCATCAACGCCGACAGCTACATCTACTCCATGCAGCAGTGCCTGAATCCCCAGATGAACAACTATCAGGCCTCCGTGTACTACTCCTCCCTGCCGATCTACAATGCGGAGAACTACGCCAAGGCCGGTCAGGGCTCCGCCATGTACCTGCTGGCGGACATCGATACCTACGAGTTCGCCGACTATGGCGACGCGCCGCTGTACATCAGCTTCACCCAGCCCACCAGCGCCTTCTGGGGCTACTCCGCCGCGGACTACTATCCCGGCAGCGAGGCCTGCTACGTGAACGAAGCGGGCGAGGATCTCATGGAGAAATATGGCGGCGAGGACTACGTGCCCGTCACCGACGAGGTCATCGCCGACGTGAACTACATGCTGGCCTACGGCTGGGAGTGGGGCGAGGACCCGAGCAACTACCTGTACATGGCCTTCTACGAGCAGGAGCTGGAGGCGGCCCCGTGGGACGATGTTGGCTTCCTCAAGACCGGCGACTACGAGCTGACCGTCATCCTGAAGAACCCGCTGACCCCCTACTTCTTTAAGTACAACAGCTACGCCTACGGCCTGGTCAACGAGGCGCTCTATGAGGCCGGAAAGCAGCCCTCCGGCGACATGATCAAGACCAACTACGGCACCTCCGCCAGCACCTACATGTCCTTCGGCCCCTACAAGCTCGCAAGCTTCCAGGCGGACAAGGAGTACCGCCTGACCCGCAACGAGAACTGGTACGGCTGGACGGACGGCAAGCACGAGGGCGAGTTCCAGACCACCGACATCGTGGTTGCGGTGGTGGAGGAGGGCGCGACCCAGGAGCAGCTGTTCCTGCAGGGCAAGCTGGACTCCCTGGGCCTGAACGCGGACACCCTGCGCACCTATCAGGGCAGCGACTACATCGTCTACGTGGGCAATCCCTACCTCTACTACATCAACATCAACAACGATCCGGAGCTGCTGACGCAGCGCGAGGAGCCGGGCGTCAACAAGACCATCCTGACCTACGACGACTTCCGCAAGGGCATCTCCCTGTCCATCAACCGAGCGGACTTCGTGTCCCAGCAGGGCTACGGCAAGCCGATGTACGGCCTGATCAGCGACTACTTCGTCTACGATGTGGAGACCGGCGCGCGCTACCGCGACAGCGAGGCTGCCATCGAGACTCTGAAGACCTTCTACGGCGTGGAGGATCTGGACGAGATCACCGGCTACGATCTGGACGCAGCGCGCGCCTGCCTGGTGTCCGGCTACGAGCAGGCCCTGGCCGACGGCGTGGTTAGCGAGACCGACAAGTTCGTCTTTGATTATCCCACCTACAGCAACAACGACGCCTGCACCCGCGAGGTCAACTTCATCCAGAACGCGCTGGACGCTGCCACCAAGGGCACTGCGCTGGAGGGCCGCATCACCATCAACATGGTGGTCAGCGAGGCCTACTACGACCTGCTGGACAGCGGCAATTACGACATCTGCAACAACGCCTGGAACGGCAGCGCGTCCGATCCCTACAAGCTGATGTGCTTCTTCGTGACCACCGACGACTCCGGCTCCCCGCAGCCCTACTTCGGCTTCGACGGTCAGAGCGAGACGCTGGATATCGAGATCGACGGCAGCGTCGTGACCAAGACCTACTACGACTGGTATCAGGCGCTCTACTACGGCGAGTACGCCATCGCGGACGTGGAGATCAAGAACCAGATCATGGCAACGATGGAGCTGAACCTGCTTCTGAAGTACCGCGACTGCCCGCTGTACAGCCCCAGCACCGCCCAGCTGCTGAGCATGAAGGTCAACTATCCCACCTATACCGAGGTGTTCGAGGTCGGCTTCGGTGGCATCCGCCGCATGACCTACAACTTCACCGACGCGGAGTGGGAGGCCTTCTGCGCGCAGAACAACTACCAGCTGAACTACAATTAAGCGTTCAAAGGCTGCATTGCGCGGCCCGCGCCGGAGATTTCCGGCGCGGGCCTGCCGTGCGTATTCATGCCCAAATACTGCTCTTTGATAGAAAACTTGCGCTGATATCGGGAGCTTTTTATCAAAGAGTAGTAGGATGGCGCAAATGAAAGGGCGATCGCCATGAAACACATGTGTAAGTACATCGCAAAGAGAATCGCGCTGATGCTGTTCGTCTGCTTCATCATCATGACGATCTGCTTTGTGATGATCCGAATGCTTCCCGACCAGCTGCCGCGCGGGAACGGCGACCAGGCTGCCGCCGTGCTAGCGATGCGCAAGGCTTGGGGCTACGACGAGCCGATCCTCACCCAGTATGTCATCTTCCTGAAGAACGTGCTGACCAAGTGGGACTGGGGCTTCTGCACCAACGTGGGCACCTTCCTGAATCCCGTGACCTCCCACATCGCGCAGAAGCTGCCGCCGACCATTGCGGTCAACCTCTGCGCCATGATCGTCAGCATCCCGCTGGGCCTGCTCTTCGGCATCTACGCGGCGCTGAAGAAGAACAAGTGGCAGGATCACGTCATTTCCGTGGTCATCATGCTGTTCATCTCGGTTCCGGCCTACGTCTACGCCTTCGTGGTGCAGTACTTCCTGGGCTTCAAGCTGGGCTGGTTCCCCATCGTCGTCAACGCCGGAACCAATTATCTGGATCCAGCCATGCTCAAATCCATGGTGCTGCCCATCATGGCCATGTCCTTCGGCACCATCGCCAGCCTGATGCGCGCGGTGCGCGCGGAGCTGACGGAGACGCTGACCAGCGACTACATGCTCCTGGCCCGCACCAAGGGTCTGACCCGCCGTCAGGCCACCCTGCGCCACGCCCTGCGCAATTCCATGGTGCCCATCATGCCCATGATCGTCGGCCAGTTCGTGGCGGTGCTGTCCGGTTCGCTCATTATTGAAAAGATCTTCGGCATCCCCGGCATCGGCAGTACCTACATCTCGTCGATCCTGGAGCGCGACTATTCCCTGTTCCTCGCGGTCAGCATGTTCTACACGGTCATCAGTCTGGTGGCCACGCTGGTGATCGACGTGAGCTATGGACTGGTGGATCCCCGCATTCGCATGGGAGGTGGCAAGAGCAATGACTAATCAAGCTTTCCCGGAGCGCGCGCCGGAGAAATTCGTCTTCGTACAGCGCACGGAGGACATTCACGACGCGAAGTTTGAGACCAAGGCCGTGGGCTACTTCGGCGATGCGTGGAGTCGCTTCAAGAAGAACAAGGGCTCGGTGGTTGCGGCCATCATCATCGTGCTGCTGATCCTGTTTGCGGTGCTCACACCCATCTTCTCCACCTACAACATGGCCTTCACGGACGTCTACTACACCTACGCGCTGCCCAAGAGCAATTTTCTGAGCCGCTTCGGCTTCTGGGACGGATGCAGCAGCAAGACCGTGAACCAGCAGACCTACGACTACTACGAGGGCATGGGCGCAATCGTGGAGGTCAAGGACTGCTACGAATCCACCGTCAACGGCCGCACCAACACCTATTACGACGTGGTGCTCGACTCCTACAAGGCCGTGGGCTACGTCTACATCAACCTGACCCCCTCCGAGTATCAGGCGGCGCTGGACTATCAAAATGAAACCGGCGTTCAGCTGTTCTATCCCCTGGTCAACACCTCTAAGGTGGTGCAGGAGATGAACAAGGACAACGCCAACTACTGGTACGAGCACGATGCGAAGGGCATCGCGAAGCGCGACGCGGACGGCAACGTGATTCCGATCTACAAAAAGGACGAGACCAGCCCGGACGGCCTGGCCTACGCCGCCACCAAGATGGGCGGCGCGCAATATCAGGTGCGCGTGAATTACTACGACTGGTTCACCTACATCAACGGTCAGGAGCCCTGCTTCCTCTTCGGCACGGACAACCTGGGCCACGACATCCTGTCCCGCCTGGCCTCCGGCGCACGCTTCTCGCTGATGCTCAGCGTCATCGTCTCCGCCCTGAACTTCCTCATCGGCACGATCTACGGCGCGATCGAGGGCTACTACGGCGGCAAGGCGGACATGGTCATGGAGCGCATCGTGGACGTGCTCTACTCCGTTCCGTACATGGTGCTGTTCTCCCTGCTGCAGCTGCGCTGGGGCAAGGAGATCGGCGTGGTGGGCGCACTGCTGCTGGCCTTCGTGCTCACTGGCTGGATCGGCGTGGCGAGCACCGTGCGCACCCAGTTCTACCGCTTCAAGGGTCAGGAGTACGTGCTGGCTGCCAGAACCCTGGGTGCAAGCGACGCGCGCATCATCGCGCGCAGCATCCTGCCCAACTCTTTGGGAACGATCATCACAGCATGCGTGCTGATGGTGCCCAGCGTGATCTTCACGGAATCGTCCCTGTCCTATCTGGGCGTTCTGAACCTGGACTCCTCCACGCTGACCAGCGTGGGTACCATGCTTTCCAACGGACAGACGGCGCTGTCGACCTATCCCCATGCGATCTTCTTCCCAGCGCTGTTCATTTCCCTGATGATGATTTCCTTCAACCTGTTTGGTAACGGCCTGCGCGATGCGCTCAATCCCACGTTGAGAGGAGCGGAGGAATAATATGGACGAGAGAGAAAAGATCCTTCAGGCGCAGAACATGACGGTTTCCTTCCGCACCAACGAGGGCATGGTGCGCGCGGTGCGCGGCGTTGACTTCGACCTGTACAAGGGCGAGACGCTGGCCATCGTGGGCGAATCCGGCTCCGGCAAGTCGGTCACGGCCCGGTCGCTGATGGGCATCCTGGCCCCCAACGCCGTGGTGGACGCGGGCTCCATCCTCTATGAGGGCGTGGATCTGCTGAAACTGAAGGAGGATCAGTTCCACAGGTACCGCGGCAACAAGCTGGGCATGATCTTCCAGGACCCGCTGTCCAGCCTGAACCCCATCATGAAGATCGGCAAGCAGCTGACCGAGTCCATGCTGCTGAACGAGAAGATTTCCAAGAAGGACGCGAAGGAGCGGGCGCTGAAGCTGCTGGCGGGCGTGGGCATCTCCGACCCGGAGCGCCGCTTCAACCAGTACCCCTTCGAGCTGTCCGGCGGCATGCGGCAGCGCGTGGTCATCGCCATCGCCCTGTCCGCCAACCCGGAGATTCTGATCTGCGACGAGCCGACCACCGCGCTGGACGTGACCATTCAGGCGCAGATTCTGGAGTTGATCAACGCCATCAAGGAGGAACGGAAGCTCTCCGTCATCTTCATCACCCACGACATGGGCGTGGTGGCCAACATGGCCGACCGCATCGCCGTGATGTACGCGGGCAAGATCGTGGAGTACGGTACGGCGGACGAGATTTTCTATCAGCCCGCCCACCCGTACACCTGGGCGCTGCTGGCCTCCATCCCCGATCTGGATACCAAGGAGAAGCTGGAGTCCATCCCGGGAACGCCGCCGAACATGCTCTTCCCGCCCAAGGGCGACGCTTTTGCGCCCCGAAACGCCTACGCCATGGCCATCGACTTCGAGGAGGAGCCGCCGCTGTTCCAGCTTTCACCCACCCACTATGCGGCCACCTGGCTGCTGCATCCCAATGCGCCGAAGGTGGAGCCGCCGAGAATCGTCACAGAGCGCATCAAAAGAATGCGCGCGCTGGGAGGTGAAGCGTGATGTCCGCTGAGAATAACGAGCTGCTCCGGGTGGAGCATCTGCGGCAGTACTTTGCCTCCGGCAGGGCCGTCACCAGGGCGGTGGACGACGTGAGCCTCACGCTGAATCGCGGCGAGATTCTGGGCCTGGTGGGGGAGTCCGGCTGCGGCAAGACCACCACGGCGCGCTCCATCATCAAGCTCTACCAGCCCACCGGCGGCAGGGTGTGGTTCGATGGACAGCTGATCTCCTCCGGCCCCTGGGAGCAGCAGGAGGCGGTGCGTCAGGCGAAGCAGAAACTTAAGCAGGCCTCCCCGGAGCAGAAGCAGGCGGCCCGCACGGCCCTTGCGCAAGCCCGGTCGGAGTGCCGAAAGGCGGAGGCCGAGTCGAGGGAGCTGCGGAGGAAGTACCCCTCCGTGACCCAGATTCAGATGATCTTTCAGGATCCCATGGCCTCGCTGAACCCCCGCATGACCATCAAGGAGATCATCGCCGAGGGCCTGCGCATCCGCGGCATGAAGGATGAGAAGCAGATCGACCGAATGGTGATGGACGTGCTGGGCAAGGTGGGCCTGCTGCCGGAGCACGCCAACCGCTATCCCCACGAATTCTCCGGCGG
>JBJEJN010000198.1:0-6181 GCA_051878085.1 Aristaeellaceae bacterium
CGGTGTTCCATCAGATGGAGGGCCTGGTCATCGATGAAAACATCACCATGGGCGATCTGAAGGGCACGCTGGACGAGTTCGCCCGCCAGATGTACGGCGAGGGCATCTCCACCCGCTTCCGCCCGTCCTTCTTCCCCTTCACCGAGCCGTCCGCCGAGGTCGACCTCACCTGCGCCAGCTGTCGCGGCGCGGGCTGCCGCATGTGCAAGGGTACCGGCTGGATCGAGGTTCTGGGCGCGGGCATGGTCAACCCCCACGTGCTGGAGATGTGCGGCATCGATCCCCAGAAGTACTCCGGCTTCGCCTTCGGCATGGGTGTGGAGCGCATTTCGCTGCTCAAGTACAACATTCCGAACCTGCGCTACCTGTACGAAAACGACCTGCGCTTCCTGACGCAGTACCGATAAGGAGGGCGACAAAGCATGAAGGTTCCGATGAAATGGCTGAAGGAATACGTGGAGATTCCGATGAACGCCGAGGAATATGCCTCCCGGATGATCATGACCGGCACCGCCGTCGAGAGCGTGGACAAGACTGGCGAGCAGTTTGACAAGGTCGTCGTGGGCTACGTCGTCTCCTGCGTGGATCATCCCAACTCCGATCATTTGCACATCTGCATGGTGGATGTGGGCGGCGAGGAGCCGATCCAGATCGTCTGCGGCGCGCCCAACGTCCACGCGGGCATGCGCGTGGCGGCGGCGCTGGACGGCGCGCACCTGCCCGGCGGCGTCAAGATCAAGAAGAGCAAGATGCGCGGCGAGGTCTCCAACGGCATGCTCTGCTCCGGCCCGGAGCTGGACGTGCCCGCAGGCCTGTATCCCCACATCGGCGACGCGGGCATCATCGAGATCACCGAGGACGTTGCCCCCGGCACCGACGTGAAGGAGGTCTTCGGCCTGGGCGACGACATCGTGGATTTCGAGATCCTGGCCAACCGCCCGGACTGCCTGAGCGTGTGGGGCCTGGCCCGCGAGAGTTCCGCAGTTCTGAACGAGCACTTCGTGATGCCGGAGATCGCCGTGGAGGAAAACGGCAAGGGCAAGTTCGAGGACTACGCCACCGTCAAGGTGCTCGATCCCGTGACCTGCCCGCGCTACTGCGCCCGCGTGATCACCAACGTCAAGATCGGCCCGTCCCCCAAGTGGATGCGCGAGTACCTCTACGGCGCGGGCGTGCGTCCGATCAACAACATCGTGGACATCACCAACTTCGTCATGCTGGAGACCGGCCATCCGATGCACGCCTTCGACCTCTCCCGGGTGAAGGATCAGACCATCGTGGTGCGCCGCGCCCATCCCGGCGAGAAGCTGACCACGCTGGATGGCAAGGAGCACATCCTGGACGAGAGCATGCTGGTCATCGCGGACAACGAGAACGCCACCGGCCTTGCCGGCATCATGGGCGGCGAGGAGTCCGAGATTGAGAATGATACCGCCTCCGTGCTCTTCGAGTGCGCCGCCTTCGAACGCGCCAACAACCGCGTGACCGCCCGCAAGCTGGGCGTGCGCACCGAGGCCTCCGGCCGCTTCGAGAAGGGCGTGTGCCCGGCGACCGCCATGGAAGCCCTGGAGCGCGCCTGCATGCTGGTGAACATGCTGGAGTGCGGCGACGTGGTGCCCGGCGCATACGACAACTATCCGAACCCCTCTGAGGGCAAGACCATCGAGGCCAGTGTCAGCCGCATCTGCCGCCTGAACGGCGTGCAGGTTCCCGGCGAGACCATGGAGGACATCCTCAACCGCCTCTACATCGACACCGAGCTCTGCGGCGACACCCTGACCTGCGAGGTTCCCGCCTTCCGTCAGGACATGGATCGCGAGGCCGACATCGCCGAGGAAGTGCTGCGCATGTACGGCTACGACCACATCCCGTCCACGCTGATGAACGGCGTGACCATGGCGGGCCGCCGCAGCGAGAGCATGGCCTTCAACGACCGCGTGAAGAACGCGCTGGTGGGCATGGGCCTCTACGAGATCCTGAACTACTCCTTCATCAGCCCCAAGTGGATCGAGAACCTGGGCATTGCGGAAGATGATCCGCGCCGCAGCGCCGTGGTGCTGCGCAATCCCCTGGGCGAGGACACCTCCGTGATGCGCACCAGCATGGTTCCCTCCATGCTGAACACCATCGCAAACAACCTCAATCGCGGCAACGCTGCGGGCAGGCTGTTCGAGCTGTCCAAGACCTTCCAGCCCGCCGCCGCAGGCGAGCTTCCGGTGGAGAAGCACGTGCTGGTGCTGGGCATGTTCGGCGGTGATGTGGACTTCTACACCGTGAAGAACGCCTGCATGTGGCTGATGCAGACCTTCGGCGTGACTCCGGCCATCGCTGCCGGCGGCGACAGCTACTATCATCCGGGCCGCAAGGCGGTACTGACCGCAGGCGACGTGCAGCTGGCCCAGCTGGGCGAGATCCATCCCGACGTGGCCGAGCGCTTTGGTATCGAGGCCCGCGCGTACGTGGCGGAGATCGATCTGGACGCGCTGCGCCCGCTGGAGGCCCCCCTCTACGGCGTGAAGCCCCTGCCGAAGTACCCCGCCGTCACCCGCGACATCGCGCTGGTGGTGGACGAGAAGGTGGGCGTTGGCACCATGCTGGAGACCATCCAGAAGTCCGGCGGCAAGACGCTGGAGAGCGTGCAGCTGTTCGACATCTATCGCGGTGAGAAGCTGGGCGCGAACAAGAAGTCCGTGGCCTACGCCCTGTCCTTCCGCGCGTCCGACCGCACCCTCACCGACGAGGAGATTGCCGGTTCCATGGCGAAGATTCTCAAGGCCGTCGAGGCCGAGTACGGCGCGGAGCTGCGCTAAAGAAAATTCATACCCGTATACCGCTATCGAGAAATCGGTAGCGGTTTTTTGATGATATAGGAGGGAAGGATGGAACAAAATCTTTACTCCAAATATGGGGAGCGTTGAAAACACTGAGCAGTTGTGATATGATAGAAATCGGGGGACTTCCAATAAACAACAGTACATCTTAATGCAGATGATACAAATGGGAGGGTTGGCAGATGGAGGGCGCGAGAGACGATAGGAGAATTGTTGATTTCAATGCTCGAAACACCAAGAAGAATGGGCATCGACGCAGACGGAGAAATAGGAAAGCAACACTGATAATGATTCTGATCGCTGTTATTGTAATTCTGGGCCTGATGGTCGCCGTGGGGATTACAACAGCAAGAGTGATCAGAAGCCGTCCGGTCAAATTCGGTTTGGAGAATATTGGGGAGTTGGTTACTCAGTCAGGCTATTATACCAACGTTCAGGTGATTGAGGATTGGAGAGAAGTATTCGGCTGGCAGGTTCCATTTACCCAAAGCAAGTATGTTTACAGTTATGATGGAATCATAAAAGCGGGTGTGGATTTTAGCTTAGTAAGTGTCACGGTTGACGATCTGAAACATGAGATTGTTATGAAACTGCCGGATATTAAGATACTGAGCAATGAAGTTGATTTGGATAGTCTACAGGTGTATGATTCCAGAAACAACGTTTTTACACCGCTTGAAATAGACGATGTAAACGAAGCATCAAAAAAGATGAAGGAAGAAGCAGAGAAAAGTGCGATCAACAACGGTCTGTTAGAAAGTGCGAGAGAAAATGCGGAGTTCTTGCTTCGGGGATTCGTTGCATCATTCTTCGATATGCAGAATTATACTGTGCGATTTGTATAAGGATACAAGAGAGGGATCAATTTGAAAAAGATGATTATTGGAGTATTGGTAGGGGCTGTGGGTGTCATTGTAGCTTTCTATCTCTACTTGCTGCTTACAGCATAACATGCATTACAATAACATCTGCCGGGGAAGCTTCATCTCCCGCCCGAACCGCTTCATCGCCGTGGTGGAGATCGACGGCGTTCAACAGCGCGTCCATGTGAAGAACACCGGGCGCTGCGCCGAGCTGCTGGTTCCGGGCAACACGGTCTATCTGGAAAAGAGCGCGAACCCGAAACGCAAGACCGCCTACGATCTGATTGCGGTGGAGAAGCGCACGCCGGAGGGCACGCGGCTCGTCAACATGGACTCCATGGCCCCGAACCGGGCGGCGGGGGAGTGGCTGGCGGCTGGCGGACTGGGTGAGATTGAGAACCTGCGCGCCGAGGCGACCATCGGCGACTCCCGCTTCGACTTTGCCGGGGAGCAGGACGGCCGCCGGGTGGTGATCGAGGTCAAGGGCTGCACGCTGGAGGAGAACGGCGTGGCACGCTTTCCCGACGCGCCCACGCTGCGGGGCGTGAAGCACCTGCGGGGCCTGACCGCGCTGGCAAGGGCGGGCTGCCGCTGCGCGGTGCTGATCGTGATCCAGATGAAGGGCGTGCGCGTGTTCCAGCCCAACTGGAAGACCCAGCCGGAGTTCGGCGAGGCACTGATCGAGGCCCGGGACGCAGGCGTGGAGATCGTTGCGCTGGACTGCCGGGTGGTTCCCGGAACCGTGGAGATCGACAAAAGCGTTCCGGTGGATCTGTCCCGACCGTAAATTCGGAGGAAAGCTGAGATGAACGGAATGATTCGGAAGCTGCGCAGGAGCGCCCTGCTCCTGCTGATCGCACTCCTGTGTCTGGCCTGCGGCCTTTCCGAGGAAGTGCAGCTCAACGATATGTCCGCATATGCGGACAGGGTACAGGAGGAACTGACCTACTTCCAGGAGACCTACGCCGAGAGCGACGGCTGGAAGGCGGGAGCGGTTTTGCTGGACGAAGCGGAGTATGGCTGGATCGGCGAGGCCCGCGAACTGCTGAACCGCTATTTCATGGATGCGTATGGGTTGGATATTTCCCGGAGGACGGCGGGAATCGAAGTATATGCTTCGGAGAACCTTCCGGAGGTCGTTGATGGCTTCAGTGACGGTGAAAACCATGTCTACTTCAATCGCGGCGAAATCGAGCGCGTGCCCGAGCGCATGCTGCACATCCTCACCCATGAAATGCTCCATGCGCTGGGCGTAGATTTCTACGCGGATGAAAACGGCATGCTCTCCAACGGCTTCTTCGAGGGCCTGACGGAAGCGGCCACAAAGCGCATCCTGGAAAGCTGCGGTTCTGACTATGAGGATTTTTCCGGGTATGATGAAGTGCGGATTTACGGCGAACAGGCTTTGCAGGCGGATCCCATGCTGCTCCTTGACCTTGTTGAGGGAAGCGAACGCAACATCGCGCATCGAATCGATGCGCGCGTGGGCGAGGGCTGGGGGCAGGTTCTGCTGGAATGCGAGCTCCTGCTGTCCACAGGCCCCGACGCAGCCGAAATCGGGGAAAACTGCACGCTGATTCTGCAAAGGTATGCGGAAAGCATGGCCGCAGGGGAGGACGTTTCCACGCATTGACAAAAACGTGAACAAATTGTATAATGAGGTATGGGCCTTGACGAGGTCCGTGGCCATAATACAATGCGCAGATGGGTCGTCAGGAGACTGACGGCCCGTTTTATGCGTTGAAATCAAGGAGAAATATTCATGAAAACCGACGTTGTCATCATCGGCGCCGGCCCGGCCGGCATCTTCACCGCACTGGAGCTGATCCGCAAGGGCAGCAAAAAGAAGATCACCATCTGTGAGAAGGGCGCGGCCATCGAGAACCGCCGCTGCCCCAAGTCCAAGACCCGCCAGTGCGTGAACTGCAAGCCCTACTGCCACATCACCACCGGCTTCTCCGGCGCGGGCGCGTTCTCCGACGGCAAGCTGTCGCTGTCCTGCGAGGTGGGCGGCGATCTGCCCAGCCTGATCGGCGAGGATCTTGCCCAGGAGACCATCAATTACGCCGATTCCATCTATCTGGAGTTCGGCGCGGACACCCATGTGGAGGGCGTGGGCAACAGCGAGGAGGTCAAGCAGATTCGCGCGCGGGCGATTCAGGCGGGCCTGAAGCTGGTGGACTGCCCGATCCGCCATCTGGGCACCGAGAAGGCCCAGACCATCTACTACGCCATCGAGCAGTACCTGCTGAACAACGGCGTGGAGATCCTCTTCGGCTGCGAGTGCCAGAACCTGATTCTGGAGGACGGCGTGTGCAGGGGCGTGCAGGTGGTGCGCAAGGGCGAGGAGCTTGAAATCTTCGCCGAGCGCACCGTGGTCGCCACGGGCCGTCGCGGCGCGGACTGGCTGGAGCGCATCTGCGCCGAGCACAACATCGCCCATCAGCCGGGCACCGTGGACATCGGCGTGCGCGTGGAGTGCCGCAA
>JBJEJN010000199.1:0-6145 GCA_051878085.1 Aristaeellaceae bacterium
CAACTTACAGCCGCCGCATGGAAGAATCATCCACGCGGCGTCTTTTTTTGTCTGTAGCATCATAATTCGGCGCAAATCTGTGCAAAATAACTGCAATTCCCGGAGAAATCCGCCGGGAAAAACTCCATCAACGGAGGTTTTGCGCCATGCAAAAGCACCTGTTTCCCAGCGCGTGGATCTTTGCCGCGCTGATCGCGGGCATCCTGATCTGTCTGGGCATGATCGCCTGGATGCTGCTGCGTCCCCCGGCGGCGGAGGCCCGGCTGCTCGAGGGCGCGCACTTCGTTCGGGAGGTGCTGCGCCATGCGACGGCCTGACCCCCGCATCACCGACATCGAATTCCCCGGCCGCTACACGCTGGACGAAGCCCGCTTCCCCGGCGGCAGCGAACGTATCCGCAACAAGGAGGACAAGCAAGATGGACCGACAGCCAATCTCCCCTGAGGGCTACTCCAAGCTCGTCTCGAAGATGACCCCGCCCTCGCGCCACCTGCGGGGCTGCGTGCGGGCATTCTGGGTGGGCGGCGTGATCTGCTGCGTCGGGCAGGCGCTGAACCTGCTGGGCGAGGCGCTGCGCCTGACCGAGCTGACCGCGCCGATGTTCACCTCGGTGGTTCTGATCTTCCTGGGCACCACCCTCACCGGCATCGGCGTGTACGACCAGATCGGACGCTACGCCGGCGCAGGCTCCATCGTGCCCATCACCGGCTTTGCCAACTCCGTGGCGGCCCCGGCCATTGAGTACCGCCGGGAGGGCATGGTGATGGGCGTGGGCGCGCGCATCTTCCAGCTGGCCGGGCCGGTGCTGGCCTACGGCATCACCAGCTCCATGCTGGTGGGCGTGCTCTACTGGATCGCAAGGATGTGGTTTCTGTGAGCAGAGTGGGCAGACAGACCTTCGTGTACGACCACCCGCCGCGCATCGCCGCGCGCACGAGCATCGTCGGCCCCAAGGAGGGCAAGGGGCCGCTTGCGGATCAGTTTGACATCCTGCTGGACGACGACTTGCTGGGCATGAAGAGCTGGGAGCTGGCGGAGGGCGAGATGGTGCGCCGGGCGGTGGATCACACGCTGAAGCAGGCAAGCCTCCGTCCGGAGGACGTAGAAGTGATGATCTCCGGCGACCTGAACAACCAGATCATCGCGTCGAGCTTCGCCGCACGGGCGCTGGGCATCCCCTTCTTCGGCCAGTACGGCGCGTGTTCCACATTTGTACAGTCGCTGGTGCTGGGCGGCGCGCTGCTCTCCGGCGGTTTCCTGAACAACGCCATCTGCTGCGCCTCCAGCCACTTCTGCACCGCCGAGCGCCAGTTCCGCATGCCGCTGGAGATGGGCACCCAGCGCCCGCCTCAGGCGTCGTGGACGTCCACCGCCTGCGGCTGCGTGCTGCTGACTCCGAACGCCCAGCCACAGGATCTGAAGGTGTGCAGCGGCACGGTGGGGCGCGTGGTGGACCAGCAGATCAAGGATGCGAACCACATGGGCGCGGCCATGGCCCCGGCGGTGTACGACACCATCGTGGCACACCTGGAGGACACGGGCCGCAGCGCCAACGATTACGACCTGATCGCCACCGGCGACCTGGGCTGGATCGGCCGCAACCTGCTGATGGAGCTGTTCAAGCGAGGCGGCGTGGAGATGCCCGACGGCAAGCTGATCGACTGCGGCAATTCCCTGTTCTCCCAGGAGCAGGATCCCCACGCCGGCGGCAGCGGCTGCGGCTGCGTGGCGGCGGTGAGCTGCGGGTGGCTGATGCGGCGGGTGGAGAGCGGCGAGCTGAGGCGCATCCTCATCGCAGGCTCCGGCGCGATGCTCAGCCCCACCAGTACGCTTCAGGGGGAGACCATTCCCTCCATTTCCTACGCCGTCTGCATCGAAGGAGGTGCGTAAGTGGATACCCTTCTGATGTTTGTGAAGGCCTTTGTCGTGGGCGGGCTGATCTGCGTGGTGGGCCAGCTGCTGATGTCGCTGACCAAGCTGACCAGCGCGCGCATCCTGGTGCTGTTCGTGGTGCTGGGCGTGTTTCTGGGTGCGCTGGGCATCTACAAGCCGCTGGTGGACTTCGCCGGGGCCGGAGCCACGGTGCCGCTGACGGGCTTCGGCTACAACCTGGCCGTGGGTGCGTTCGAGGGCGTGCAGAAGTACGGCTTCTGGGGCGCGTTCACCGGCGGCATCACCCGCAACGCCGCGGGCATCGCCGCCGCCATCCTCTTCGGCCTGCTCAATGCGCTGATCTTCAAGCCGCACGCGAAGAGCTGAGGGGGATTATACAGAAAGGGGCTGTATCAAAACTGTTTTTCGTTTTGATACAGCCCCACGATTGTCTGCGGCGGGGTGAAGGCACCCCGCCCTACGGTCATGTGATACTGCCCTATAATTTATGCAATTCCGTTCACGAAATCCGCGATGTCCGCGATCACGTCCTCCCGCACGTGGGACGGCGTGACGTACTCGGTGGTGTCGCGCAGGCCCTGGGTGGGCATCATCAGGTGGTTCAGGCCCTCGTAGAGGCAGAAGGTCACGTTGTCGCGACCCGCCAGCACCTCCTGCCACAGGGGATAGTCCACGTCGGCGTAGACCTGGAAGTCCGCGTCGCCCTGCAAAATCAGCAGCGGCAGCTCGAGTTCATCGATGAAGTGATCGCCCGCGTACTGCTCCAGCGACCTCCAGTAGCGCGCCGGAACGCCCAGCAGCGTTGCATCGTCCGAAAGGCCGTCAATGCCCGCGCGGAAGGTGTCCATGTCGGCCTCGATCTGGGCAACCTGTTCATCCAGCACCGCGCGCTGGGCCTCGGGCAGCTCCACCGCGTCGTAGGCCGCGATGGCCTCCTGGTTCTGGTCGTACACGATCTCCCACAGCCTGCGCAGCGAGCCCGCCATGGAGATCGCGCCCGCCAGATCGGGGTTCTCTGCGGCGATGGCCGGAACCATCATGCCGCCCAGCGAGTGGCCCAGCACGAAGATGCGGTTCCCATCCACGCGTTCATCCGCGCGCAGCAGCTCGATGGCGGCGTTCACGTCGTCCAGCATCTCGCCCCGGATGTCGATGTCCAGGCCCGTGTCCCCGGCGCACTCGGGGTAGATGAAGGTGCGCTTGTCGTAGCGCAGCGTGGCCACGCCCAGCTCCGCAAGGCCGTGGGCGATGTCCCTGAACGGCGCGTTCTGCAAAATCGCCTCGTTGCGGTCGGAGGAGCCGGAGCCCTGCACCAGCACCACCACCGGCGGCAGCGCAGCGTCGCCGCCCTCGGGCAGGCACAGCGTCGCACCCAGCGGATAGGCCGGATCGGCCTCGACGGTCAGCTCGACCTCCGTCCACGCGCCCGTTTCCTCCGCAGCATCGCTCGTCTCCGGCGCGACGGGCTGCATCTGCATGCCGCCGATGTTCCCCGCGCCGTCGTAGGCGATCTGCACCTTCAGGTTGCTGTTGGCGAAGCGCGCCTGAAGCACCGCGACGGTGTAACCGTCCTGCGCGACCAGCTCGGCCTCGCCCCGGCCCAAGTATTCGCCCAGCAGCGGCGCAACGGCGCTCCAGCTCTGTTCCAGCCCGTCCGCGTCCAGCACCGCCGCCATGTTCTCGTCAAAGCGCGCCGCCACCGCAGCGAAGTCCCCCGCCAGCAGCGCGTCGCAGTCCGCCTCCGCCTGTGCCTTCAGATCGCTCTCTGCAAAGGCAAACCCAGCCGCCAGCAGCGTAAGCGCCAGCAGCATCGCAATCATTTTTCGCATACATTTTCCCTCCCTCGGGTTGTTTCTGCGTTCAGTATAGCGCCTGTACATCCGCAGTACAAGCCATAAAGTTCCAAAACCGCACAATCGTGCCTGAATTGTCAGCGGCCCCGCATCAGCTCGTACATCATGATGCCTGCCGCCACCGCCGCGTTCAGCGACTCCGCGCCGCCGCGCATGGGCAGCTTCACCCGGCAGTCCGCCGCCTCCCGCACCGCGTCGGAGATGCCGTGCGCCTCGTTGCCGATCACCAGCACGAATTTCTCCCCCGCATCCGGGCGTGCGTAGAAGTCCGCGCCGCTCAAATCCGACGCAAACACCCGGTAGCCCCGCTGCCGCAGCGCGATCAGGCTCTCCGCCAGCTCCGGCGCGTGGCAGAAGGGCACGCGGAAGCCGGAGCCCATGGCCGCGCGCTGCACCTTGGGCGACAGCGGATCCGCGCCGCCCGCGCCCAGCAGCAGCGCCTGAAAGCCCGCCGCGTCCGCCGTGCGCCAGATGGTTCCCAGGTTGCCCGGGTCCTGCACGCCGTCCAGCGCCACGATGCGCTCCGGCAGCTTCTCCAGCGCCACCGGCTCCGGCTGCTCGAACGCCGCGCACACGCCCTGGGGCGTGCGGGTGTCGCAGATCGTCTCCAGCAGGCTGCGGGTCACGATGAAGCCCCGCGCGCCGCCGCAGATCTCCCGGGCGAAGTCCGCGTGGCTCTCCTCCGCCGCCAGCTCCCGAAGCTTCAGACCGCAGCCCAAAGCCTCGCGGATCATCACCTCGCCCTCCACCAGAAACAGGCCCGCTTCACGCCGCGCCTTCGCGTCCTTCAGCGCGCGCAGCCGCTGCACCGCCGGATTCTTCGCGCTGGTGATTCTGTCCATGCTTGCTTCCCCCTCCCAATGTGTAGGCCGCGAAGTAGACCTTCGCCGCGCCGGCCTCCAGCAGCGCCTCCGCGCAGTTCCGCGCGGTGGAGCCGGTGGTAAATACATCGTCGATCAACAGAATTTTTGCGCCGCACACCCGCGCACGCCACTCCGGCTGCACCGCGAAGCCGCCCTTCAGATTGTGCTCACGCGCCTTGCCCGAGAGCCGCGCCTGCTGGGGCGCGTTGCGGGTGCGCATCAGCACGTCGCCGTATTCCAGCTGCATCTCCCCTGCCACGCCCTGTGCCAGCAGCTCTGCGTGGTTCACGCCGCGCTTGCGCAGCCGCTTGGGATGCATGGGCACGCAGGTGACAATCACGCCGTTCCCGATATGCAAAAGCCTTGCCGCCCGGGCAAGCTCCACGCTCATGCGCTCCGCCAGCACGCCCACGCCGGTATACTTCAGCCTGCGCACCAGTCCGCCCGCAGGCCCTGCGTAGGGATGGGCGAAGGCCGCGCCGCTCAGGTGCAGATCGGGATTGACCTCACGCACGCCCAGCCAGTGTTTTGCGAGCTGCTCCCGGCATTCCTCGCAGAGATCGTCCCGGTCGCAGCCGAGCATGCTGCCGCAGCCCATGCAGGTCGCGCGCCGGGGCCAGAGCAGCCCCACCGCAAAGTCAAGCGCCCGGCGAAGCAGCGGCCTCATGCCCTGCCTCCATCCAGCGCCTGCAGCCGCTGCTTCAGCGCGCTGTAGCGGCGCACAATGCGGTTGTTGTCCACCATCTGCCGCATGCAGGCCTCACGGCCCACCACCACCACCAGGCGGCGCGCCCGGGTCACGGCGGTGTAGAGCAGGTTGCGGGTCATCAGCATCTGCGGCCCGGAGATCAGCGGCAGCACCACCGCGTCGAACTCGCTGCCCTGGCTCTTGTGCACCGAGATGCAGTAGGACAGCTCCAGCTCGTCCAGCATGGAGTCGTCGTAGTCCGCGCGGCGGCCGTCGTCGAATTCCACGGTCATCTCCCGGTCGCTGCGGCTGAGGGACACGATGTAGCCGATGTCGCCGTTGAACACGCCCTCGCCGCGCTCGCTGCCCCGCGTCCACTCCAGATCGTAGTTGTTGCGAATCTGCATCACCTTGTCGCCCAGGCGGAAGCTGCAATCGCCCCGGGTCAGCTCCGGCTTGTCGCGCCCCGGCGGGTTCAGCGCTGCCTGAAGCGCCGCGTTCAGCGCATGCACGCCCAGACCGCCCTTCTTCATCGGGGCCATCACCTGGATGCCCCGCAGGCTGTCCACGCCCAGGTATCTGGGCAGACGGGTCTTGACCAGCGCCACCACCGACTCCGCTGCCTGGGCCGCGCTCTCGCGGCTCTCCAGGAAGAAGTCGCTGTCCCGGTTCTGGATCAGCGGATACTCGCCGCGATTGATGCGGTGGGCGTTGACGATGATCCGGCTCTCCTGTCCCTGACGAAAGATCTGATCCAGCCGCGCCACCGGCAGCGCGCCGGAGGCGATCAGGTCCCGCAGCACGTTGCCCGCGCCCACGGAGGGCAGCTGGTCGGCGTCGCCCACCAG
>JBJEJN010000200.1:0-6126 GCA_051878085.1 Aristaeellaceae bacterium
TCTTGAGCTTGCCCACCAGGGGCGTGTAGTCGCTGTCGCCGGAGACGATGCAGAAGCTGTCGATCAGCGGATTGGTGTAGGCCACCTCCATGGCGTCGATGACCAGCTTGATGTCCAGGTTGTTCTTCTGATTCTTTCCGTAGCGCAGGGACGGCTCCACCAGGAAGGTGTTGGACAGCAGCACCTGCTTCAGATCGGAATAGCGGTCGGTGTAGCCGTAGACCTTGCCCAGCAGGATGTCGCCCCGGATCTTGACCTTTTCAATGATCGAGAGCAGCATGCTGGCCTTGCCGCCTGCGTTTTCCAGGTCCACAAAGACCGCGAAATTGGATTTTCCCACTTGTATTCTCCTTCAGTTCACTTCAGATTTTCCGGATTGAGGCACTCGAGCTCCGGCAGCACGAAGCGGCCGTCCTTGCGCACGAGCACATCGTCGAAGTACATCTCGCCGCCGCCCCACTCCGGCGTCTGGATGCAGACCAGATCCCAGTGCAGCGCGGACTCGTTGCCGTTGTAGCAGTCCTCGTAGCTCGCGCCGGGGGTGAAATGGAAGGAGCCCATGATCTTTTCATCAAACAGCGTGTTCTTCATCGGCCTGGTGATGTAGGGGTTCACGCCGATGGCAAATTCACCCACGTAACGCGCGCCGTCATCGATGTCGAAGATGCGGTTGATGCGCGCGCTGTCGTTGGCCTCGGCCCTCACAATCCTGCCGTTTTCAAAGGTCAGGCGAACGTCCTCAAAGGTGAAGCCGTCCTGAATGGAAGGCGTGTTGTAGTGAATCACGCCGTTTACGCTGTCCCGCACCGGCGCGGAGTAGATCTCCCCGTCCGGGATGTTGGCCTCGCCCGCGCATTTGATCGCAGGCAGGCCCTTGATGGAGAAGCGCAGATCCGTGTCCGGGCCGGTGATGCGCACCCGGTCGGTGCGCTCCATCAGCGCCTTCAGCGGATCCATCGCCCGGTCCATGCGGGAATAATCCATCGTGCAGACGTCGAAGAAGAAGTCCTCGAAGCCGGCCATGCTCATGGTCGCCGCCTGGGCCATCGCCGGCGTGGGATAGCGCAGCACGCACCAGCGGGTGTTCGGCACGCGAATCTTTCCGTGCACCGCCGCACCGTAGATGCGCGAATACAGCTCCATCTTCTCCGGCGGAACGTCGCTCATCTCCGAATCGTTCTCCACGGCCGTGTAGCCGATGTAGGCCTGCATTTTCGACATCAGCTGCGCATCCACCTCGGCGCGCAGCTTCAGCTGCTCCTCGGTGTAGCCCAGCGCCAGCTCCCGCTCCACGCCCGTGCGGTCCAGCCACACGAAGGGCCGTCCGCCCGCCGCATAGGCCTCGCGCACCAGCGCCCGCACCAGCTCCCTGTCCTCGTTCCGGGCCTGAATCAGAATGTTCTCGCCCGGCTGCAGGCGAACGGAAAAGCGAATCAGCGTCTCTGCAAGCTTCTGCACTCTGGGATCCATGCTTGTCCTCCCATACTCATCGTTTATTGGGTTCCATTTCATATTATAACACACTTGCCGTGTATTTTGCAAATCCACCCTTTATGGGACATAAAATGGCGGCGGAGCCTGCGTTTTGCTCCGCCGCACGCGTGTATTCATCAGGTCTGCGCTTCCAGTTCCCGAACCGAGCGAATCCGGTACAATGCAATCGCGGAGATCGCCAGCAGCGCGCCCGCCAGCACGATCACCGCCGCCGCACCCCGGCCGACCCCCGTGTGCATCGCCGACGCGATTCCGTCCGCCAGCAAGCCCGCCGCGCCATAGGCCACCACGTAGCCGATCTGCGAGAGGAAACCGATCAGGCCCCAGGCCCTGCCCTGCACCTCTGAGGGGATGTTCGTGCGCACCAGATAGTCCAGACAGTTGTTCGCAAAGGGCAGCATGGCAAAGAAGCAGAAGCCCGAGACGCAGATCAGGTAGATGTTCTCCTTCAGGCCGAAGACGACCATCGCCGCGCCCGCAAGCAGCAGCGAGACGCACAGCACGCGCACATAGCCCCTGCGAATGCCCCGGATTCCCAGCAGCAGGCTGGAGGCGAGCATGCCGCAGGCGCAGATGGTCTCCGCCACGCCCAGCACCGTGCTGCTGGTGAAGTCCAGCAGCAGCGGCTCCGCGAGAATCTGGAACGCGCCCATGAAGCAGGTCAGCACCGAGGCCGCCGCGATCAGCAGCAGAACGCCCCGTTTCCCTGTGACCGCCCGCCAGCCGCCGCGCAGGCTCGAAAGGAAGCTCTCCCGCAGCTCCGGCGGCTTCGCCGCCAGGCCCCGCTTCACCGCGCCCGTGACGATCACCGTCAAAAAGAAGGTGCAGATATCGATGACCAGCAGCAGCCTGATGTCGCTGACCGCCAGCAGCAGTCCCGCCAGCAGCGGCGAGATCAGATAGCGCGCGCTGCCCGCAAGGCTGACCAGGCCGCTGGCCCTGGAGTACTCCTCCTTGCTCAGAAGATCGCTCACCGTGGCCCGGTAGGCGGGCTCCAGCAGCGCGGAAAACACCGAGCTCACCAGCACGCCCACGCAGATCTGCCACAGCGCCGCGCCGCCCCGCAGCATGCAGATCAGGATGTAGAGGATGCCGATGGCGGACAGTCCGTCCCCCAGCATCATCAAAAGTCGCCGGTCGCAGCGGTCCGCCAACACCCCGGCGGGCACGCTCAGCACAAGCGTCGGCAGAAAGGCCAGCAGCGTCACCAGCGCCATGCTCGCGGCGCTCCCCGTCTGTTCAAAGACGTACACGCCCAGACCGAAGCTGGTCAGGCCGCCGCCGATGGCGGACACCATCTGCCCCGCCCAGAGCAGCAGGAATTTTCCATATCCGGATCGCTTCATTTCTCTTCCCCTCCATATACAGACCGTCAGTCTGTCGGTAAACTGTCTCAAGAGAGGGGTTTCCCCAAAACATCTTCCTGTTTCGAGACGACCCCACAATTGCGATGCGGCGGGGTGTAGGCACCCCGCCCTACAGGTATGCGAAGCTGTCTGAGAGCATCTCCCTGTTTCGAGACAGCCCCTTGCCTCTCAGAAAATCTTCAGGATCGCCTCCCGCAGCGCGCCCTCCTGCGCGCCCAGGATGCGCTCGGTGTTGCAGATGAAGCCCTCGATGCGCCGCTTACGCCGCTCCGCAGTCTGCACCGCGAGGCCATCGAAGGCGGTGTAGGCGTAGATCATGATCATCTCCGCCGCCTCCCGGGGATAGTCCGTGCGGAAGATCCCCTGCCCGATCCCGTCCTCCACCAGCAGCGCGATCAGCGGAATCACGCCCCGCAGCAACCGATCCTCCAGCTTCTGGTGCAGCAGCGCATTCTGCGGCCGGTGCACCTGCTGCATGACCTCGTCGCCGAGGCTGGAATCCACGTTCAGCGCCAGCACCGTCTTCGGCAGGCGCTCCAGCAGCGGCATGCTCCGATCCCCCGCCACCTTCGCCGCCTCCGCGATCAGGCGATCCGCCATGCGCGCGATCATCGCGTCCAGAATCTCCTCCTTCGAGCGGAAGTGGTAGTAGAGCGTGCCCCGCGCGATGCCCACCCGATCCAGGATGTCATTGGTGCTGGTCTGATCGAAGCCCTTGCTGCCGAACAGCGCCTCCGCCGCATCCAGTATCTCGTTTCTGCGAACCTCCGCGTCCTTCACCACGCGCATGTCCAGGCCTCCTTCAACCGACAGGCTGTCGGTTGAACCATTCTAGCATGCGTTTCATCGCCTGTCAAGCCCGAAAAAAATTTCAGATTTTTTGAAAAAAAGGTATTGACTTTCTTTGACCTTTGAGTATAATAATACTTGTCGATCGGGGAACGATCGATGTGGCCGACGGCCACAAATTGCACGACCTGCAAAAGGTCAAGTATGCGACCCTACAGTACTGGCAATGTTACCAGCGGTGCAAGGCCAAACGAATGGAGGTTTGCATTATGAGCACTTATCTTCCCACGATTTTCGGTGAAAACCTGATGGACGTTTTTGATGACTTCGACCGGAACTTCTTCCGCGGCTTTGGCAACGTCGATCACGTGCTGTACGGCAAGAACGCCCAGCACATGATGAAGACGGACGTGAAGGAAACCGACGTGGACTACGAGGTAGACGTGGATCTGCCGGGCTTCAAGAAGGATGAGATTCACCTGGAGCTGAACAACGGCTACCTGACCATCTCCACCCAGAAGACGCTGGAGAAGGACGAAAAGAACAAGGCGGGCAGGATGCTCCGGCAGGAGCGCTATGCGGGCACGATGCAGCGCAGCTTCTACGTGGGCGACGCAATCACGGAGGAGGACGTAAAGGCCTCGTATGAGGACGGCGTTCTGCACCTGATCGTCCCGAAGAAGGACGCCCGGAGGGTTCCCGAGAAGAAGACCATCCTGATTGAAGGCTGATCGCAGGAGCGAAGCCGGCGGCACGCAAGTGCTGCCGGCTTTCCTTATGCCTGCAATGTCTCCTTCCGCTCCGTCAGATGCGCAGCACCAGCGGCTGACCGCTGCGGAGCTTGCCCTCGGGCGCACCCTCCAGCACCGCGCTCTCCGGCACGCCGTAGCGCCTGCCGATGGCCCAGGCGTCCTCGCCGCTCTCCGGCCAGCAGACGATGTAGCCCGGCCTGCGCGGCGCGCGCTCTCCCTCCTCCACGGCGGCAACCAGCGTCAGCTCCTCGCACACGCGGCGCTCGCAGCACAGGTTCAGGCCGATCTTCATCTCCAGGCGGTCGCTCATTAGGGCGTTGGCCTCGGCGCTGGTCACGCCGATGTACACCATATCGTCTGCGTCCAGCTCCTGCGGCACGTCCAGCGTGAAGGGCAGCTCGGCGGAGGTGGACACGGGGCGATCCGATCCCACGGGCATGTAGAGCACCGTGGCCTCGATCAGCCCGCTGATGCGACCCTTGCCGCCCTGGGCGGAGATCTCCGCGATGTTGGGGATCGCCCGCACCGCGATCACGCTGCCCACCGCAGGCGCGCCCTCGCCCAGCGGTGCGGTGCCCCGGGCCACCTCCGCGCTGCACACGCACCTCCGGTCGGTGCAGAGCGCAATCCGCCGGGTCTCCAGCTTCAGCTCCGCGCCAGACGTGGCGTACGCGTCCTCCAGCGCCTGCGTGCGCTCCCGCAGGTTGGCGGCGATCTCAAAGTACACATCCGCCTGCAACAGCAGCGTGCCATCCTCCTCCTCGTCGCCGGGTTCCAGCTGGGTGCGGATGCTGCGGATCGACGGCAGCACGCTCACCTCCCCGCACAGCCACTCTGGCAGCTCGATCAGCTTGTCAAACTCGATGGGGTACTTCACCACCACGCCGGGCTTGCCCTCGACGCCGCTGGCCACCAGCGTCTCGATCATGGCGCGGCCCTTCACCCGCACGCCGCCCAGATCCGGCTCGCTGGAGTCGATCTGCACGCTGCCCCAGTCCATCAGCGTCGCCCGCGCGTCCAGCGCCCGGGGCAGCTCCACGCGCTCGGTGAGCACCGCCGTCTCGTTGGCCTCCGCCGCCAGCTTCACCAGCGGCAGCTCCCGGAAGCGCGCCTCCACCTCCGCATCGTCCTCGATCTGGTCGATCACCTCCAGGTTCTCCAGCTTCAGCACCCACACGTGCAGGCCCAGGCTCACCAGAAACACCATGTGGCCGTTCTCATACCGCGCGTCCACGTTCTCCACCACCGCCTGCACCCGACACAGCATGCCCGGCTGCGCTCCGGTGAGCTCCGCCACCTGGCTGACGGTGGACTTGGCCGACAGCGCCCGCAGCGTGACGTCCTCGCCCTGACGGTAGACCGCCTGACAGCTCAGCGTGCCGTCCAGCACCACGCGGTCGTTCTGCACGTCCGCGCGAACGATGGCGGCGCTGGCGTCCCACAGCAGCGGCTCGATGGCCTCGCGTCCCGCACCGGGCACCAGCGCCTCGGCGCGGCTGAGCACCTGCAGATACTTGTGCCCGATCTCCCGCTCCGCCTCGATTTCCTTCCTAAAAACCTTCAACGGCATGGCAATCCCTCCAGAACATCGTTTGTTCCAGCGTATGATTGCCGTGGGGAAATTAGGACTGCCCGGCGTTGAATCCATATGCACACAAAACCCCCGCCGCAAACGCGGGTGTTCATAAGACAGTTGACAGACACAGTAGGATACACTGCTGTGT
>JBJEJN010000201.1:0-6004 GCA_051878085.1 Aristaeellaceae bacterium
TCTGAGTGGTAAGCCTTCATGCGCCTGCCACCATCCTTCGACTCAGCCGCCGCCAGCCGGTCAGAAGACGGGCCAGCACATACTCCGCGCCGCGCCTGACGCGCTGCCAGATGTATACCGGTTTGTAGGCGACCGCTTCCTCCGCGGCAAAGGCATCGATGATGTACCATACGCCCTGCATCTTGCGGAGCAGCAGGTACACGCCGTCCTCATAACACACCTCCTGGCATTCGGTGTCCAGCTGCACGCCGTTGGCCTCATGCTCCGCAAGGTAAGCTGCAAGCTCCATTTGCAGGACAAAGGCCCGGATGAACCTTGCGCCCAGCGCACGGTTGAGCCTTGTGAACTGCTTCCAGCCGGGGCGGGTGAATCTCACCGGCGGCAGGGGCTTGAAATTACTCATATCATATCCTCCTCTCTTCATTCGGTGGGTTTCCGCATTACCCGGCAAACTGGGAAATGATGCTGTTCAGAACCACCAGATCTTCACCCTCCATAGAAGGTGCCATTTTTTTCAGGAGAGCCACTTGTTTCGGGTTCAGCGTGCTTCGCGTCGGCTGGTACCAATCCGATAGCTTCACGCCTCCACCGTAGCGGCCGCAAACAGTTTCGATGGGGTAAACAAGCGTGAGCTCCTCGATATCCCTGCGGATCGTGCGCTCATTGACTCCATACTTTTCAGCAAGGTAGCCAATGGTCAGATGACGCTTTGCGCGCAATTCCGTATAGATTGCCTCTCTGCGTTCTGTAGGTCTCAGCTTGTTCACCCCCTTTCCGTTCGCCGTGATTGAAGTCTACCGCTTAACCCGGACAACTTTTGTCCGAGTTAAAACGCCGCGTGAAAAATTCCTGAGTTTTTTGATTCCATCTCTTCGCCCAAGGCGGGAAATTGCGATAAAAAGGGACGGAATAACGCTGTGCACAGGCAGACCTGTGTCCAGACATTACTCCGTCCCTAATGGTGGCTCGCAGCCCCGGCGGCAGTCAGTAATGCGATTGCAGATGGGATCGTTCAGATGGTGTGAACGTACCTCTCATCCTGCTGATTTTCTTATGCGGCATTGCGCGTTCAGCTTTAAAGGTATCCAGGCGAATCCGGAAGCATCGCGTGCATTTGGGGCACATTACGGTTATCGCGACTTTTCCGCTGCCTTCCACGTAGACTTCGCCTTTGTGACAGAATGGGCAGACAAGCTTGTGTTCGGTCATTTCTCTCCTCCTTGAGAATATCGGTTCTGCGGATGCGCAGAAGCTGTTCATATCAACGTGCAGATTCCATACCGTCCGGAATCAATGTCAATATGCTATCACAAGAATCTGCGAATTACAAGCGAACATCCTTCCCATAAAAAATAAATGTGTTCCCGATATTATCGGGATTTCAGCCTTGTATATCCAAATATTCTTGTGACGGGTATTTACAAGCGCAGATTCTTGTGATATGATAATTGCAGAGACGAACAGGAGTCCATGGAGAGGGGCAGTTTGGTATGGCAAACAAAAAGAAAGAAAGCGGAGTCATTGCGTTCCCGGTTCAGAAGGCATCCGGGAAACCGCGCATTCGCTTTGGCAGTATCCTGCGCGAATACAGATTGAAGGCCCACCTTGATCAGGAGCAGGTCGGCAAGGCCTGCGGCGTGACCGGCAATGCGATCAGCAACTGGGAACGCGACGTCGCACGCCCGGATGTTTCGCTGGTTCCCACGCTGTGCAATCTTCTCAATATCCCGCTGTACGACTTTTTCGGCATGACCAATCCGAATCCGTATTCCGAGGATGAGAAGGCACTGATTGCCGACTATCGCTGCATGACCAGCCCGAACAAGCGCCAGCTGCGCAGCATTGTCATAGCCATCGTCGACAGTCAGGAGGAAACCCGCCGGGAGAACTACAGGAAAAACTACTGCCACCTCGTCGGACACGATGCCGGACTGGCGGCAGGCTTTGGCGGCCCGCTTGATGACGAGCCAGAAGCTTACCCTGTGTTCGTGCGTATCAGCAGAGATGCGCGTCGCGCCGATGATGTGTTTCCGGTCAATGGTCAGAGCATGGAGCCGGATTACCCGGATGGTTCCATGGTGTTTGTAGAGCGCGTGGATGCCTCCGAGCTGGCGTATGGCGACGTCATTGCCTGCATCGTCGCCGGCACGCCCTACGTCAAGATCTACGAGAGGGACGGCCTTCATTCGATCAACCCGGATTATTCTGTAATTCCTGTTACCGATGACGATAATATGCGGCTGTTCGGGCGCGTGGTTGGTCTCGTCGATCCCGAGGACATTGCATCCGACGCAGAGGCACAGGAGCTCATGGAAGTTTTCGCGGACGAACTCAACTAAAGCAATCCATAGAATTGAAAAGTCTGCTTTGACGGCAGGTGTATTTCCTATACCCAAAATGAAGGAAGCGATGCGTGAATGAACGGAGGTGTACGCATGTCAAGAATCGTGGATCAAGGAAAAACCGAACAGATACTGCACTTCATTCGGGTGTACGCTGCTGCGCATGGTTTCGGCCCTACCATTCGTGAGATCGGCGACGCCGCTGGGCTCAGGTCCAGTTCTACTGTGTACAACTATCTTTCACGAATGCGTCAAAAGGGTCTGATTGCATCGACGCCCGGAAAGCCGCACAGTCTGCATGTGCCGGGGCCACGGCTGGAGGACGATCCCTGCGATGATGGCAGCGCGGTGCTGAACTGCAAGTTCCGCTTCCCGGATGGAACCTACCCGGTGAGCGTGATTGCCATGGTCGCAGATGACGACAAGGAGTTCACGCCGGTCAAGGCTGAACAGGTGGAGGTTCTGCGCATGCAGTCAACGGCGACAAGGAAGGCAGGGATGAACGATGCAGAGTGAGATTCGGAGACCCATTGCAAAGGACGTGCGTCGGTGCGCGTTCACCGGCTATCGTCCCATGAAGATGCCCTTCGGCTACGATGAGGATTGCCCTCTGGCGCTGGATTTCAAGAAAAGGCTTCACGAGACGATTGAGATTCTGATCCTGCAGGGCTACAAGCACATGATCTCGGGAGGCGCGCAGGGCATGGACCTCATGGCCGCCGAGACGGTTCTGAATTTGCAGAAGGACTATCCCGAGGTCACCCTCGAGATCGCCGTCCCGTTTGAAACACAGGCCGTGAAATGGTCGGAGAACTATCGGAAGCGCTGGCAGGAGTGCATAGACAGGGCCGACGTGATCACAGTGCTGTCGCACCAATACACAAAGGGCTGCCTTTATGCCAGAAACCGCTATCTGGTCACGCAGGCAGACCTCCTTCTAGCCTGCTACGATGGGCAGGAAGGTGGGACAAAGAACACTGTGGAGTACGCAAAGAATACCGGGTGCAGGGTATGTCTGATTCCGCCGGTCAGGGGAAAAATGCATTAGGGCATGGCCATGCCGCGCTTGATGAAAGGATGAATGAGAGGTGTTCCCATGAATGAGCAGCGTCCCCTGAAGGGCGCCCGACCACCCCGGCTGGAAAAGGTGTACGTAAAGGTCAATTCGGACTTTGACGCCACCGGCTACATGCAGCCCCGCTCCATAACATGGGCGGACGGCAGAACCTTCACCATCGAAGCCGTGAAGGACTTCCGCCCGGCGGCATGCTACCGTCGGGGTGCGGAGGGCGCATGTTATACGATCATGGTTCGCGGAGAGGAAAAGCATCTCTTCTTCGAGTGGATCAATTCCGCCTTTGCCACCCGGGTCGCCCGGTGGTACGTGGAGACGGCGGTCTCGGAAGCAAACTAAACCCGTCAAACTGAGGCAGGAGGTCGGCACAGATGGCAGAGCGCGTGCGGCAGTACGTGGGCATTGACGCGAAGAGCTTCTACGCCAGCGTCGAGTGCGTGGAGCGCCACCTGAATCCGCTGACCACCAATCTGGTTGTGGCGGATGAGAGCCGGACGGAAAAGACGATCTGCCTCGCGGTCTCACCCGCGCTGAAGGCACGCGGCGTGCCGGGGCGGCCCCGCCTGTTCGAGGTGATCCAGAAGGTTCGCAGCGCCAACCGGGAGCGACTGAACGAGGGCATTCGCTCGGGTGCCATCCGTCGCGACCCCGAAACCCTGAGGTATCAGTTTTCGGGCGCATCCTTCGACGATGAAGCTCTGAGGAGCGATCCCTCGCTGGAAATCTCCTACATCGTCGCACCGCCGCAGATGCGGCTGTACGAGGAATACAGCAGCCGCATCTACGCGACCTACCTCAAATACGTCGCGCCAGAGGACATCCTCGTCTACTCCATCGACGAGGTCTTCATCGACGTGACTGACTATCTGCGCACCTACGGCATGAGCGCATACGAGCTGACCATGGCCATGATCCGCGACGTGCTGTATAATACAGGCATCACGGCGACGGCTGGCATCGGCACGAACCTGTACCTGGCCAAGGTCGCCATGGACATCGTCGCGAAGAAGGCGAAGCCCGACAAGGACGGCGTGCGCATCGCGGAGCTGGACGAGATGAAGTATCGGGAGCTGCTGTGGACGCACCGTCCGCTGACGGATTTCTGGCGCATCGGGCGGGGCATCTCAACGAAGCTGGAGGACATGCAGCTGTTCACGATGGGCGACGTCGCCCGCGCCTCCCTCAATCCGTTGAAGGAAGCGCAGCTCTACAAGACGTTCGGAATCAACGCGGAGCTGATCATCGATCACGCCTGGGGCTGGGAGCCGGTGACGATGGAGGTCATCAAGCAGTACAGGCCCTCCACGACCAGCCTGTCCTCCGGGCAGGTGCTGCACTGTCCCTATGATTTTGACAAGGGACGGCTGATCGTCAAGGAGATGACCGAGCTGCTGGTGCTCGATCTGGTTCGAAAGCACGCCGTCACCAAACAGATCGTGCTGGACATCGGCTACGACCGCGAGAGCCTCGACGGTGCGCGCGGCAAGCGGTACAACGGCCCCGTGGTGATGGATCACTATGGCCGCAAAATCCCCAGGCATGCCCACGGCACCGGGAACATCGACCACTACACCAATTCCACCCGCGCGATCATGGAGGCGGTTCTCAACGTGTACGACAGCGTCGTGAACCGGGAGCTTCTGATCCGCCGGGTGAACATTGCCGCCTGCAACCTCATCCCGGAGAGCGAAATCCCCGAGGAGAAGCCCGTGCAGATGGACATGTTCACCGATTACGAGGCGCTCAATAGGAAGGCGCGGGAAAGGCAAGCGGCTGAGGATCGGGAGCGCAGGCTCCAGCGGGTCACACTCGCGCTTCAGGACAAGTTCGGCAAGAACGCAATCCTCAAGGGCATGAACCTCGTCGAGGGCGGCACGACCATCGAACGCAACGGACAGATCGGCGGACATAAGGCAGGTGACAAATGATGCGCGAGAGGAATCCCTATGCGGACATCATCCATCTGCCACATCATCAGGCGGCGGATCGCAGGCACATGAGCATGCATGACCGCGCCGCGCAGTTTTCACCCTTCGCCGCGCTCACCGGCTTCGATGGCGTCATCGCGGAGACGGGCCGGCTGACCGACCATAAAATCGAACTGTCCGAGAGCGAGAAGGTTCTGCTGGATCAGAAGCTCAACCTCATTGACGAAGCCATCCGCGCCGGACAGCATCCGGAGATCACGCTTCTCTACTTCACCCCCGATGCACGCAAGACCGGCGGTTCGTATCAGGAGCACACGGGCAGCGTCCGCCAGATCGATCCGATCGAGAGAACAATCGTCTTCCTGGCTGACAACGGACGATCTGCGGGAAATAGAATCGCAATTGATGATGTAAAGGAGATACACGGCGAGCTCGTGGATTATATGGATTGTTGTGACTAAATCATCGTATTTTGGTGCTGCAAATCATTGGCCTGATTGCGAAACCTGTTGTTTTTTGCTATAATATATAATGTGGATATATTTAAGCAAAAGGCGTGAGAGATGTACGCATGAAGATGATTGACAACGTCACGACCACGGTTCGTGATGATTTGCAGCAGACCATTCACAAGGGCAGCAAGCTCTCCATCGCCGCCG
>JBJEJN010000202.1:0-5974 GCA_051878085.1 Aristaeellaceae bacterium
GGCAAGGAGGCCAGCGGCACCGGCAACATGAAGTTCATGATGAACGGCGCGCTGACCATCGGCACCATGGACGGCGCGAACTGCGAAATCTTTGACGCGGTCGGCGCGGACAACATCTACATCTTCGGCCTGACCGCCGACGAGGTGGAGCGCGGCTACGCCAGCTACCGCTCCTTCGAGATCTACGAGACCAACGCCGCCATCCGCAAGGTGATGAACCAGCTGATCGACGGCACGCTCTGCCCGGAGCATCCCCACATGTTCCAGGAGATCTACCACGGCCTGCTCTTCGGCGACAACGGCGGCATGCCCGATCCCTACTTCGTGCTGAAGGATCTGCCGATGTACATGGCCGCACAGATGCAGATCTCCCACGACTACACCGACAAGGATCTGTGGCTGAAGAAGGCCGTGATGAACACCGCCTGCTCCGGCGTGTTCGCTGCGGACCGCACCATCAACGAGTACAACGACAAGATCTGGCATCTGAAGCCGCTGAATCTGTAAGCTTATGACGTTTTATCACGATTCCCGATCCGAACAGTACCGCAGCCCCATGGGAGCCGCACCCTGCGCAAGCAAGGTGCGGCTTCGGGTGCGCGCCGATCAGGTTGCGTCCGTCACGCTGCGCATCTGGTGGAACAACGCGGAGTACCGCTGGTTCATGCGCCGGGTGGAGGGCGGATTCTACGAATACGAAATGTCCATCCCGGAGCAGCCCGGCCTGCTCTGGTACTACTTTATCGCCAAGGATAAGGAGGGCAACACCTGGTATCTGGGCAACGCCAACGATGGTCTGGGCGGAGAGGGCGTCGTGACTCGGTCCGAGCCCCCGGCCTTCCAGGTCACGGTGTACGACCCTGCCTACCGCACCCCGGAGTGGATGCGCGACGGCCTGATGATGCAGATCATGGTGGACCGCTTCAACAATGCAGGCGGCACCGACATGAAGAATCTGCCCCGCGGCTCCTACTACCACGCCCACTGGGACGACGACCCGGCGCTGGTCATCAACGACAAGCGCGGCAGCAACTCCGCCAACGACTTCTTCGGCGGCAACCTGAAGGGCATCGAGGAGAAGCTGGACTACATCCGCAGCATGGGCGTGACGGTGCTGTACTTCAACCCCATCTTTGAGGCCAACAGCAACCACAAGTACAACACCGGCGACTACATGAAGATCGACCCCTCCTTCGGCACGGAGCAGGACTTCAAGGAGCTCTGCGCCGCAGCGAAGAAGAAGGGCATCCGCATCATTCTGGACGGCGTGTTCTCCCACACCGGCTCGGACAGCGTGTACTTCGACCGCTACGGCAACTACGGCGGCAAGGGCGCGTACTGCGATCCCCAGAGCCCCTACCGCAGCTGGTACAACTTCAACGACTGGCCGGACAACTACGAGTCCTGGTGGGGCTTCAACACCCTGCCCAACGTCAACGAGGAGGATCCCACCTACAAGAAGTTCATCATCACCGGGCGCAACAGCGTGCTGGCCCACTGGATGCGCGCGGGCGCAAGCGGCTGGCGGCTGGACGTGGCCGACGAGCTTCCCATGGACTTCCTGCGCGCGCTGCGCAAGCGGGAGAAGGGCATCGACCCGGATTCCGCGCTGATCGGCGAGGTCTGGGAGGATCCCACCAAGAAGATGGCCTACGGCGAGCTGCGCTGCTACTGCACCGGCGACACCGTGGACGCGGTGATGAACTATCCCCTGCGCGAGGCCGTGCTGGACTTCATGCGCTGCCGCATCAACGCCCGCGACTTCGTGCGCCAGGTGGAGAGCATGCGGGAGAACCAGCCGAAGCAGTTCTTCTATTCCCAGATGAACCTGCTGGGCAGCCACGACCGTCCCCGTGCGCTGGCCGTGCTGGCGGACGTGGGCAACATGGAGCCGGAGCGCAAGTACCGCTATCCCATCGAGCTGGACAAGAAGGACTACGACCACGGCAAGCGCCGCCTGATCGCCGCGTGGAACCTGATCTGCGCGCTGCCGGGCATGCCCTGCATCTACTACGGCGACGAGGCCGGCCTCTACGCCATGAGCGATCCCTACTGCCGGGGAACCTACCCCTGGGGCCGGGAGGATCAGGAGCTGCTGGAGGCCTTCCGGGAGTGCGACAAGCGCCGCATGAAATCCCATGCGCTGCGCACGGGCGACATGCGCCTGACCGCCGTCGGCGAGGACGTTGTGCTGGTGGAGCGCAGCATTCGCGGCGGTAAGGACGTGTTCGGCAAGGCGGCCGCCAACGAGCTTCGCGCCGTGGCCGTCAACCGCAGCGGGGAGTCCCGCTGGATCGAGTACGGCGGCAAGATCATCGAGGTTTCCGGTGAAACCGCGCTGATTCTCAAGTAAAATCCAAAAAATCGGAACTTCTGCACGTAAAATGTGTGGAAGTTCCTTCATTTTTGGCCGAATGCATTGACGGAAGGGAAATGGCATGTTATGATAAAATGTACGATCATTGCAGCGATGGGGATGCATCTGATCCAAAGCGCTGCATGCAGGAAAGGCTTGTGATTCCATGCAGAACCGCGAAAAGTTCTCCTCCAGACTGGGCTTCATACTGATCTCCGCAGGCTGTGCCATCGGCCTGGGCAACGTCTACCGCTTCCCGATCATCACGGGCGCCTACGGCGGCGCGTTCTTCGTGCTGATCTACCTGCTGTTCCTTGCGATCCTCGGCCTGCCGGTGATGCTCTGTGAGCTCTCCGTGGGGCGCGGCAGCCAGCGCAGCATCGCCACCTCCTTCGAGGTGCTGGAGAAGAAGGGCCAGAAGTGGCACCTGATGAAGTACCTGGGCATCGCGGGCAACTACCTGCTGATGATGTTCTACACCTGCATCTCCGCCTGGATGGTGATCTACTTCGCGAAGTACCTCAGCGGCTCCATGATGCAGCACCAGGGCGTGGAGGCTCTGGGCAAGGTGTTCGGCTCGATGGTCAGCAACGCGGGCCTTGTGCTGCCGGTCACCTTCGGCGTGATCCTGCTGTGCTTCGGCATCTGCTCGATGGGCCTGCAGAAGGGCGTGGAGAAGATCACCAAGGTGATGATGCTCCTGCTGCTGGCGCTGATCCTCTGCCTGGGCGTGTACTCCTGCACCCTCAGCGGCGCGGGCGCGGGCCTGAAGTTCTATCTGGTGCCCTCGCTGGAGAACCTCCGCCAGAGCGGCGTGTGGACGGTGATCTCCGCCGCCATGGGCCAGGCCTTCTTCACCCTGAGCATCGGTATCGGCTCCATCGCCATCTTCGGCAGCTACATCGACAAGAACCGCAGCCTGACCGGCGAGGCCGTGACCATCGTCTCCCTGGACACCTTCGTGGCGCTGGCGGCGGGCCTGATCCTGTTCCCGGCCTACTTCACCTTCAACGCCGGCGCGCAGGGCATCCCCGCAGATCAGGCGGGCGCGGGCTTTTTGTTCACCACCCTGTCCGCCATCTTCAATTCCATGGGAGCCGGGCGCATCGTGGGCGCGCTGTTCTTCCTGTTCATGACCTTCGCGGCGCTGTCCACCATCATCGCCGTGTTTGAAAACATCATGTCCTTCTGGCTGGAGCAGACGAAGCTCAGCCGCCGGAAGATCGCCCTCATCAACATCGCCCTGCTGGCGGTTCTGTCCCTCCCGGCCATCTTCAGCGAGAACCTCTGGAACGGCGTGCGCATCTTCGGCAAGACCTTCATGGATCTGGAGGACTACATCGTCTCCAACCTGCTTCTGCCCCTCGGCAGCCTGTTCTACGTGCTGTTCTGCACCTCCCGCTACGGCTGGGGCTGGCAGAACTTCGAGGGCGAGGTCAACTCCGGTCGCGGCGTGAAGCTGCCCCGCTGGCTGCGCCCCTACATGACCTGGGTGCTGCCGATCATCATCGCGATCATCATCGTGATTTCCATCTTCTGATGCACAGGGGGCGACAACCCCTCCGTCACGGCTGCGCCGTGCCACCTCCCCTTACACAGGGGAGGCAGGGCATCGGTGCGGCGGTGTGTAGGGCGGGATGACCACATCCTGCCGCATAAGCGCAGGGCACTCTGCCCTACGATGCGGGTGCGAATCCGAACAGTATTTATTAACTGGACGTAAGAAACCCGCCTCATAGCCGCCGAGGCGGGTTTCGTGCCTACAGATACAGAACCATACGGAAAGAAACACAGAGTCCCTATCCCTCTGATCTATGGGGATAGGGACTCGTTCGCTGAAACGCCGACAGGCATATGGCTGCAGGCCCTGCCTGCCGTCAGGGCATCAGCAGGCGCGCGCGGTACATGGTGTCCAGCTTGTTGAGCTTCGCCACCAGCTTTTCGCTGGGCGCGCGGCCCACGTCCACCACGGTGTAGGCGTAGCTGCCCCGGGAGACGTTGATCATGTTCTCGATGTTCAGGGCCTCCTCGCTGAGCACCATGGTGATGGAGGAAATGACGTTGGGCACGTTCTGGTGCAGCAGGCAGATGCGCGGCACGCGCAAGCCCCGAAGGTTGCAGTTCGGGAAGTTCACGGAATTGGTGATGGAGCCGTACTTCAGGTAGTCGTTCACCTGCTGGGCGGCCATGCGCACGCAGTTGTCCTCGCTCTCCGGGGTGGACGCGCCCAGATGGGGCGTGAGCAGCACGTTCTTCGCGCCGATGAGCGCCTTGCAGGGGAAGTCGGTCACGTACACGCGGATGCGCTCCTCTTCCAGCGCGGCCTTAACGGCGGGAACGTTCACCAGACCGTCGCGGGAGAAGTTCAGCAGCGCGGCCTCCGGCTTCATCCGGGCGATGGCGGCGGCGTCGATCATGTCGCGTGTGGAGTCCATCAGCGGCACATGCACGGTGATGTAGTCGCTCTTGTCCAGAATCTCCTCCAGCGTGGTGGAGTGATGCACCGCGCGGGAGAGCTTCCATGCGTGGTCGATGGAGATGAAGGGGTCGTAGCCCAGCACGTTCATGCCCAGCGCCACGCCGATGTTTGCGACCTCCACGCCGATTGCGCCCAGGCCCACCACGCCCAGGGTCTTGCCCGCCAGCTCGGGGCCGACGAACTGCTTCTTGCCGGCCTCGACCTGCTTTTCGATGCTCGTCTCGCCCTCGGTCAGATTCCGGCACCACTCGATGCCGTCGGAGATGCGGCGGGAGGCCAGCAGCAGGCCTGCCACCACCAGCTCCTTCACGGCGTTGGCGTTGGCACCGGGGGTGTTGAAGGCCACGATGCCGTCCTTGGCCAGCTCGTCCAGCGGCAGGTTGTTCACGCCGGCGCCCGCGCGGGCCACGCACAGCAGCTCCTCGTTGCGCGCGTAGGAATGCATGTCGGCGCTGCGCACCAGAATCGCGTCGGGCTTCTCCACATCTGCGGAAACAGTATATTCCCCCTCGCTCAGGATGCTCTGGTACACGGGGGAGATGGAATTCAGCGTCTTGATGTTGTACATATTACTTGTGCTCCGTTTCAAATTCTTTCATAAAGCGGACGAGCGCCTGCACGCCCTCCACCGGCATGGCGTTGTAGATGCTGGCGCGGATGCCGCCGGTCATGCGGTGGCCCTTCAGGTTCGTAAGGCCCTTCGCGGCAGCCTCCTTCACGAACAGCGCGTCGGTGTCCGGGTCGGGGGTGGTGAAGGTCACGTTCATGCGGCTGCGGGAGGCCGGGTCGGCCTTGGGGATGTAGAACGAACTCTCGTCCAGCAGGTCGTAGAGCAGCTTGGATTTCTCGATGTTGACCTTCTCGATGCCTTCCACGCCGCCCTGCTTCTTCAGCCACTTCATGCACAGGCCCGCCATGTAGATGGCGTAGGTGGGCGGGGTGTTGAGCATGGAGTCCTTCTCGGTCATCTCCGTCCAGTCCAGCACCTTCGGGCAGATGGGGCTGGCGTGGCCCAGCAGGTCCTTGCGCACGATCACCAGCGTTACGCCGGCGGGGCCGATGTTCTTCTGCGCGCCCGCGTAGATCACGCCGAAGCGGGTCACGTCGTAGACCTCGGAGAGGATGTTGGAGGACATGTC
>JBJEJN010000203.1:0-5905 GCA_051878085.1 Aristaeellaceae bacterium
CGTGGAGGGCGCATATCAGGAGATGATGCGCCGCATCCTGGGCGAATAAGCGCACCGGGGAGAGCTGTATACCAACTCTCCCCCGTTTTCATTTCTGGAAACCATATATTGGGGGTTCATATGGAGAATTATGAGCAAGGAAAGCTCCACGAGGAGTGCGGCATCTTCGGAATCTACGCGAAGGACGGCATGAACGTCGCCTCCGCCTGCTACTACGGCCTGTACGCACTGCAGCACCGGGGTCAGGAGAGCTGCGGCATCGCGGTCAACGACGACGGCCTGATCGCCTGTCACAAGGACGTGGGCCTGATCAACGACGTGTTCACCGCCGAGGAGATCGAGCGCCTGTCCGCCGGACAGATGGCCATCGGCCACACCCGCTACGGCACCATGGGCGGCTCCGGTCGCACCAACGCCCAGCCGCTGGTGGTCAACCACGTCAAGGGCTGCATGGCGCTGGCCCACAACGGCGCGCTGACCAACGCCGCCGAGCTGCGCGAGGAGCTGGAGCTGCAGGGCTCCATCTTCCACATGACCAGCGACACCGAGGTCATCTCCTACATCATCACCAAGGAGCGCCTCACCAGCGGCTCCATCGAGGAGGCTGTGTCCAGGGCGATGGATCGCCTGAAGGGCGCGTATTCATTGGTCATCATGTCCCCCACCAAGCTGATCGCCGTGCGCGACCCCCACGGCTTCCGCCCGCTGTGCATCGGCAAGCTGGGTGAGAACACCGTGTTCGCCTCGGAGACCTGCGCGCTGGACAGCGTGGGCGCGCATTTCGTGCGGGATGTGGAGCCGGGTGAGATCGTGATCGTGGACAAGAGCGGCATGCGCTCCGACCGCAGCCACGTGGGAACCGCCCCTAAGACCACCTGCATCTTCGAGTACCTCTACTTCGCCCGCCCGGACTCCGTGATCGACGGCTCCAGCGTGCACAACGCCCGCCTTCGTGCCGGCGCGCTGCTGGCGCTGGAGCACCCGGTGCAGGCGGACGTGGTGATCGGCGTGCCGGACAGCGGCATCGACGCGGCCATCGGCTACGCCCGGCAGAGCGGCATCCCCTACGGCATCGGCCTCATCAAGAACAAGTACATCGGCCGCACCTTCATCCAGCCCACCCAGTCCGACCGCGAGAACAAGGTGCGCATCAAGCTGAATCCCGTGGCCGAGGTGGTGCGGGGCAAGCGCGTGGTGATGGTGGACGATTCCATCGTTCGCGGCACCACCAGCGCCCGCATCGTGCGGCTGCTGCGGGAGGCCGGGGCCAGGGAGGTGCACCTGCGCTCCTCCGCGCCGGAGTTTTTGAACCCCTGCTACTTCGGCACCGACATCGACAGCCGGGAGAACCTGATCGCCTGCAACCACACGGTGGAGGAGATCGCGCAGATCATCGGCGTGGACTCCCTGGGCTTTCTGAGCCGCGAGGGCGTGACCAAGATTCCCGAAAATACCAGCGGCTTCTGCGCCGCATGCTTCACCGGCGACTACCCCTGCGAGCCGCCGAAGAACCCCGGAAAATCCAAATTTGAACGAAAGATTTCGGAGGGAAAAGAATCATGAAGAGCTTCAGCGAAAGCTACCGCAGCGCCGGTGTGGACATCACCGCAGGCTACAAGTCCGTCGAGCTGATGAAGTCCCACATCGCCCGCACCAACGTGCCCGGCGTGGTCTCCGGCATCGGCGGCTTCGGCGGCCTCTTTGCGCCCGACCTGACGGGCATGAAGGAGCCCGTGCTGGTCTCCGGCACCGACGGCTGTGGCACCAAGGTGAAGATGGCCATCCTGATGGACAAGCACGACACCATCGGCATCGACGCCGTGGCCATGTGCGTCAACGACATCATCTGCTGCGGCGCAAAGCCCCTGTTCTTCCTCGACTATATTGCCTGTGGCAGGAACGTGCCGGAGAAGATCGCGTCCATCGTGGCCGGTGTGGCCGAGGGCTGCGTGCAGTCCGGCTGCGCGCTGATCGGCGGCGAGACCGCCGAGCATCCCGGCATGATGCCCGTGGAGGACTACGATCTGGCCGGCTTCGCCGTCGGCGTGGTGGACAAGGACAAGATCATCGACAACGGCCGCATGCAGGCCGGCGACGTGGTCATCGCCCTCGCGTCCTCCGGCATCCACTCCAACGGCTTCTCCCTCTGCCGCAAGGTGTTCGATATCGACAACAACAATCCCGCGCTCTACGAGCCCTGCGAAGCGCTGGGCGGCAAGACCATCGCCGAGACCCTGCTGACCCCCACCAAGATCTACGTCAGGAGCATCCTCGCGCTGATGAAGCAGGTGGACGTGAAGGGCGTGAGCCACATCACCGGCGGCGGCTTCTACGAGAACATCCCGCGCTCCATCCCCGACGGCCTGGGCGCGAAGATCGATAAACAGGCCGTGCGCGTGCTGCCCATCTTCGACCTGATCGCCAAGACCGGGAACATCCCCGAGCGCGACATGTTCAACACCTTCAACATGGGCGTGGGCATGAGCGTGGTCGTGCCCGCCGCGCAGGCCGATACGGCGCTGGAGATCCTGAAGGCCCACGGCGAGGACGCCTACGTCATCGGCGAGATCGTCGAGTCGGAAGATAAGGTGATCCTGTGAGCAAGGCAAGAATCGCAGTATTCGTCTCCGGCGGCGGCACCAACCTGCAGGCGCTGATCGACGCGCAAGCTGCGGGCAAGCTGTCCTCCGGCGAGATCGCGCTGGTGGTCTCCGACCACGAGGGCGTGTACGCGCTGGAGCGCGCCGCCAAGGCCGGCATCCTCTCCGCCGTGATCGGAAAGAAGAATTATCCCGACCTGCACGAACGCACCGAAGCCCTGCACGCGGAACTGAAGAGCCATCAGATCGACATGATCGTGCTGGCGGGGTACCTGGGCATCGTGCAGCGCGAGACCGTGGAGCTGTACGAGGGCCGCATCCTCAACATCCATCCCTCGCTGATTCCCTCCTTCTGCGGCATGGGCTACTACGGCCTGCACGTGCACGAGGCAGCGCTGAAGCGGGGCGTGAAGGTCACGGGTGCAACGGTGCACCTGGTGAACGCCGGCGTGGACGAGGGCCCGATCCTGCTTCAGAAGGCCGTGGAGGTGCTCCCCGGCGACACGCCGGAGGTTCTCCAGAAACGCGTGATGGAGCAGGCCGAGTGGGTGCTGCTCCCCCAGGCAACCGAAATGATTGCAAAGCAGATTGCAGACACAAAGGAGTGTTAAACATGAAGAATCTCAGCAGCGCCGTGGGCGCGACCAGCTATCCGGGACGCGGCATCCTGATCGGCAAGAGCGCCGATGCGACGCGCGCCTTCCTGGCCTACTTCATCATGGGCCGCAGCGTCAATTCCCGCAACCGCGTGTTCGTGGAAGAGCCGGACGGCATCCGCACCGAGGCCTTTGATCCCTCCAGGATGGAGGATCCGAGCCTGATCATCTATCATCCCGTGCGCGTGATTGATGATAAGACCATCGTCACCAACGGCGACCAGACCGACACCATCCGTGATGACATCCTCGCCGGCGGCGACTTCCACCGCGCCTGCACCACCCGCAGCTTCGAGCCTGACGCGCCCAACTTCACCCCCCGCATCAGCGCCGTGGTGGAGCGCGTCAATGGCGACTTCCGCCTGGAGATGAGCGTGCTGCGCTGCTGCGACCCTGAGACCGGCGCTGCGCTGCGCTCCTTCTTCGAGTACGACCGCGTGAAGCCCGGCTGCGGGTATTTCATCCACACCTACGCCCAGGATGGCAACCCCATCCCCTCCTTCACTGGTGAGCCGGAGTCCGTGGCCATCGAGAGCGACTTTGCCGCCTTCTCCGATGAAATCTGGGCTTCCCTGAACCCGGACAACAAGGTGTCCCTGTGGACCCGAAGCATCGATCTCGCCACCGGCGCGACCGAAAGCCGCATCTACAACAAGAACGCGTGAGGAGGAGCAGTATCATGCAGGAGCTGGAACTCAAATACGGTTGCAATCCCAATCAAAAGCCCGCCCGCATCTTCATGGAGAGCGGCGAACTGCCGGTGAAGGTGCTCAACGGCCGCCCCGGCTACATCAACTTTCTGGACGCGCTGAACAGCTATCAGCTGGTGACGGAGCTGAAGGCCGCCACGGGCCTGCCCGCCGCCGCGTCCTTCAAGCACGTCAGCCCCGCAGGCGCTGCGCTGGGCCTGCCGCTGGACGAGACCCTGCGCCGCATCTACTTCGTCGAGCCTGACGCGGAGCTGTCCCCCATCGCCTGCGCCTACGCACGCGCCCGCGGTGCGGATCGCATGTCCTCCTACGGCGACTTCGCCGCCCTGAGCGACGTGTGCGACGCGGCCACCGCAAAGCTGCTTGCCTGCGAGGTCTCCGACGGCGTGATCGCCCCCGGCTACACCGACGAGGCCCTGGCCATCCTCAAATCCAAGCGCAAGGGCAACTACAACGTGCTCCAGATGGATCCCTCTTATGTCCCCGCCGAGATCGAGCGCAAGATGTGCTACGGCGTGACCTTCGAGCAGGGCCGCAACGCGCTGGTGATCGACGAAAATATGCTGAATAACCTGCCCACCGCGAACAAGAATCTGACTGCGGAGCAGAAGCGCGATTTGCTGGTGGCGCTCATCACCCTGAAGTACACCCAGTCCAACTCCGTCTGCTACGCCAAGGACGGCCAGGCCATCGGCGTGGGCGCGGGCCAGCAGAGCCGCATCCACTGCACCCGCCTGGCGGGCAACAAGGCCGACAACTGGCACCTGCGCCGCCATCCGAAGGTGCTGGGCCTCCAGTTTGTGGAGGGCATCAGCCGCCCCGTGCGCGACAACACCATCGACGTGTACATCTCCGACGAGTGGGAGGACGTGCTGGGCGACGACGTCTGGCAGCAGTTCTTCGCCGTGCGCCCCGAGCCGCTGACCCGCGAGGAGAAGAAGGAATTTCTCGCCACCGTCACCGACGTGGCCCTGGGCAGCGACGCGTTCTTCCCCTTCGGCGACAACATCGAGCGCGCCCGCAAGAGCGGTGTGACCTGCATCGCCCAGCCCGGCGGCTCCATTCGCGACGACAACGTGATCGAAACCTGCGACAAGTATGGCATCGCGATGGCCTTCACCGGCATCCGCCTGTTCCACCACTGATCGCAGTCCCCAGCCCGGAGGCGCGCAAACGGCGCGCTTCCGGCTTGCTGCGCAAAAACGCACTTTTGAGTAAGGAGAATTCAAATGAACATATTGGTTGTCGGCGGCGGCGGACGCGAGCACACGATCATCCGCAAGCTGCGTGAAAACCCGGAGGTAGAGACCATCTACGCCCTGCCCGGAAACGGCGGCATCGCCCAGGACGCGACCTGCGTGCCGATTTCCGCCACGGCGATCGACGACATCGTGAAATTCGCCTCGGAGAACGCCATTGACTTCGCCGTGGTTGCCCCGGACGATCCGCTGGCCATGGGCTGCGTGGATCGCCTGCACGCCATCGGCATTCCCTGCTTCGGCCCGGAGGCCAAGGCCGCGCAGATCGAGGCCAGCAAGGTGTTCTCCAAGAACCTGATGAAGAAGTACTCTATTCCCACCGCCCGCTACGAGACCTTCTCCGACGCGGACGCGGCCATTGACTACATCCGGCAGGGCAGCTTCCCCATCGTCATCAAGGCCGACGGCCTGGCGCTGGGCAAGGGCGTGCTGATCTGCGAGGACGAACAGTCCGCCGTGGACGGCGTGCGCGCCATCATGCTGGACAAGCGCTTCGGCGACAGCGGCAACCACATCGTCGTGGAGGAGTTCCTCGAAGGCCCGGAGGTCTCCGTGCTGGCCTTCACCGACGGCAAGGTGGTCAAGCCCATGGTGTCCTCCATGGACCACAAGCGCGCCGGCGACCACGACACCGGCCTGAACACCGGCGGCATGGGCACCATCGCCCCCAACCCCTACTA
>JBJEJN010000204.1:0-5832 GCA_051878085.1 Aristaeellaceae bacterium
CTGTGCTCTCTGCAATCATATTGCTGGTGATCTTCCTTCCATCCGATATGGCGATCAGAATCAGCATCTGAACCGATACGGTAAACTGGGTGCTTGCTCTCATGATGGCGCATCCTCCGCATAAGCATACTTGACAGTCCCGGCCAAGCCTGCGGCTTGCCCAATCAGCATTATACCATATTATTGGAGCATAGGCAAAGCGGTATGCAATTCTTTTATTGTAGCTATTGACGCTACAATAAAAGCGCTGTATAATGGCAATATCATCTGAAAGGAGGTATTCCATATGACCAATGAAGTTTTGACGGCGCTTCGGGAACGCTCCTCCTGCAAAGCCTTTGCGGAGGAAATGCCGGATGAAGGCAAGATTCAGGCAATCGCACAAGCGGCGCTGACCTCGCCCAGCGCGACCAACAGCCAGCCCTGGCAAATCCTTGTTGTTACGGACAGGGAACTGATCCGGGAGATGGAGGAAGAAACCATCCGTCGAATGGGGGAAATCCCTGCATACAAGGGCTTCTATGATATGGTTCAGTCCACGGGCATGAAGCTCTTCTACAAAGCGCCGTGTATGATCGTTCTCGCGATCGATAAGAAAAACCCCTATTCGCCCTATGACTGCGGCATTCTAAGCCAGACAATCTGTGTTGCTGCGCAGTCGCTCGGTGTAGGCAGCCATATCGTGGCGATCAACGACGTCGTGTTCTCCGGTGACAAGGGCGCGTATTTCAGGAAGGCCTTGAAGTTCCCGGACGGGTATGAATTTGGACTTGCGGTTCTTCTCGGAAACGAGGTGTCACACAACGCGCCGCATGCACCCAATCCCGCCAGAATCACCTGTATTGATTCCCATTGAGTGAACCCCCGGACATATTGTGATCCCCAAAGAATCAGGGCAACGTTGAATTGTTGTCCTGTTTTGTGTTTATTTCAACAGGAAAGTCTGGAATGTGGCGAAACCAACACTGCCAATTCAACTGTCTGTTGTGATTGCAACAGCTGTCTGGTAAAATGATTCTGGCATGTGTATCTCGCTGCGATGCCATGATTCGGAATAAAGGGAGGCGATTTTAGGCTCTGAAACAACATGCAGGCGGCGCCTGAGCGGAAACATGCTTCAACAAAGGCCTTTCGACTCCGGCACCGGCAGTAAGATTTTCGTGAACTGAATTGCATATTCTGTCCCGCAGGCGTATGCCCGGCGGGATCCACAGGAGGAATGACCCTTGATTAAACTTATGAAACGGATGCGCCGGAAGGAGTGGGGGATGGCCGGCCTCTGCGCCCTGCTGGTGCTGGGGCAGATCTATTTTGACCTGCGGCTACCGGACTATATGAGCAATCTGACGGTGCTCGTCAAGACGCCGGGCAGCACTGTGGCGGACGTGCTGAGCACCGGCGTGGAAATGCTGCTCTGCACGCTGGCCAGCGCCCTTCTCAGCGTGATCTGCGGATATCTGGCGTCCCAGGTGGCCGCGGGCTTCAGCTATACCGTCCGGGAGAGCGTGTTCAACCAGGTTGCGGACTTCGGCCAGAAGGAGATGCAGCAGTTCTCCGTGCCCAGCCTGATCAACCGCACGACCAACGACATCACGCAGATTCAGATGCTGGTCGCCATGGGCCTTCAGGTGCTGATCAAGTCGCCCGTCATGGCGGTATGGGCCGTCGCCAAGATCATCAACAAGAGCTGGACCCTTTCGGCGATTACGGCGGGCTTCATCGTGGCGCTTCTGCTCATGATGATCCTCGTGATCGTGATCATTCTTCCCCGGGTCAAGCGCGTGCAGAAGCTGACGGACAACATCAACCGCATCTCCCGGGAAAACCTGACCGGCATCAGCGTCGTCCACGCCTACAACGCGGAGGACTACCAGATGGAGAAATTTGAAAAGGCCAACGAGGAGCTGGTGAACACCCAGCTGTTCAACCAGCGCGCGCTGGCGCTGCTGATGCCCTCGGTATCCTTTGCCATGAATGCGCTGGCGCTGGTGATCTACTGGGTGGGTGCATCCATCGTCAATCAGGTGCCTGTGGCCGACATGACGGCGCGCATCGCCTCCTTCGGCGACATCATGGTCTTCGGCACCTATGCCACCTATGTCATCATGTCCATCATGATGATGGTGATGATCGTCATGCTGCTGCCTTCGGCGCAGGTATCCGCCGGGCGCATCAACGAGGTGCTTGAGACCCGGATCGATCTGCGCGAGGGCGCGGCGGACGAGGCGAGGGAAGCGGGCACCGTGGAGTTCCAGCACGTCTCCTTCCACTATCCCTCCACAGACAAGAATGTGCTGGAGGACATCAGCTTCAAGGTGAACAAGGGGGAGACCATCGCCTTCATCGGCGCCACCGGCAGCGGCAAGACCACCCTCGTCAGCCTGGCAGCGCGCTTCTATGACGCGACCGGCGGCAGGGTACTGGTGGACGGCCGGGACGTGAAGGAGTACAGCTTTGACGCCCTCTACGACCGGATTGGCTACGTCACCCAGCGCGCCGTGCTGTTCGCCGGGAATGTCCGGGACAACGTGCTCTTCGGCGAGAGCCGCGCGGAGCAGACGGACGAGGCGGTGTGGTCGGCGCTGAATCTGGCCCAGGCGAGCGAATTTGTGCAGAAGCTGCCGGCGGAGCTGGGAGCGCCCATCATCCAGGGCGGCGGCAACGTGTCCGGCGGTCAGAAGCAGCGGCTCTCCATTGCCCGGGCGCTGGCCAGAAGGCCGGAGATCCTGATCTTTGACGACTCCTTCTCTGCGCTGGATTATCAGACCGACGCAAGACTCCGCAAGGGGCTTTCGGAGCAGCTGAAGGGAACCACCTGCATGATCGTCGCCCAGCGCATTGGCACCATCCGTCACGCGGACAAGATCGTGGTGCTGGACGAGGGCAGGGCCGTCGGGGTCGGCACCCATGAGGAACTGATGAAAACCTGCCCGGTCTATCGGGAAATCGCCATGTCGCAGCTCTCCGCCGAAGAGCTGGGCGCGTAAAGGAGGCGGAACACCATGCAAAACAGAAATACGATGGGCCCGCAGGAGAGCAAGCGGGGCATCAAGGGCGTTCTGCAGGAGCTGTTCTCCTATTCCAGAACCTTAAAGCTTCCCATGATCATCGCCCTGGGCCTGGCAGTCGTGGGCGCGATCCTGACGATCATCGGCCCCAACAAGCTGAGCAAGATCACGGATCTGATCTCGGAGGGGCTGACCACGCAGATCGATCTGGCGGCCATCGGAAGAATCGGCGTGCTGCTGCTGTGCCTGTACATCGTCAGCGCCCTGGTCACCTACATCGAGCATTACATCATGGCCACCGTCACCCTGGATCTGTCCAAAAAGCTGCGGAAGGATCTCTCCCGGAAGATCAACCATGTGCCCATGAAATGCCTGGGCGCAACCTCCTTCGGCGACATCCTCAGCCGCGTGACCAACGACGTCAGCATGCTACAGCAGACCCTGTCCAACAGCCTGCCCTCGATTGTCAGCGCGGCGGCGCAGTTCGTCGGCTGCCTGGTCATGATGTTTACGACCGAGTGGCGGATGGCCCTCGCCGCCGTGGCCGTGACGCTGCTGGGCTTTTTGATCATGGGACTGATCGTCTCGAAGTCCCAGAGGTATTTTATTGCCCGGCAGCAGAGCCTGGGCTCGCTCAACGGCTACATTGAGGAGATGTACTCCGGCCACGACGTGGTGCGCCTCTCCCGGGCAAACCGGAAGGTCAAGGCGCGGTTTTCCGAGCTGAACCGCGCCGTCTATGAGGCCAACCGCAAGAGCCAGTTCCTCTCCGGCGTCATGCAGCCGCTGATGAACGTCATCGGCAATCTGGGCTATGTCGTTGTCTGCATCCTGGGCGCGGCGCTGGTTATCGACGGTCAGATCAGCTTCGGTGTGATCACGGCCTTCATCATGTACGTTCGCCTCTTCACCTCTCCGCTGAGCACCATTGCCCAGGGCATGACGCAGCTCCAGTCCGCGGCGGCCGCGGGCGACCGCATCTTCGACTTCCTCCAGGAGGAGGAGCTGCCGGACGAGAGCGAAAAAAATAAGCGGCTTGATCATGTGCGGGGCGAGGTGGAGTTCGACCACGTGCAGTTCAGCTACCCGGACAATCTGAATAAAACCATCATCCGGGATTTCTCCGCCCATGTGAAGCCGGGGCAGAAGGTGGCCATTGTCGGGCCTACCGGCGCGGGCAAGACCACCATGGTCAACCTGCTGATGCGCTTCTACGACATCAACAGCGGCGACATCCGCATTGACGGCGTATCCACCGCAGAGCTGACCCGTGAGAACGTCCACAGCCTCTTCGGCATGGTGCTGCAGGACACCTGGCTGTTCGAGGGCACCGTTCGGGAGAACCTGACCTTCAACAAGGAGGGCGTCACGGATCAGGAGCTGGAGAGGGCCTGCCGCGCCTGCGGAATCTATCACTTTGTGGAGACGCTGCCCCAGGGCTTTGACACCGTGCTCGGCAGCAGCATCAGCATCTCCGCCGGACAGAAGCAGCTCTTCACCATCGCCCGGGCCATGGTTCAGAACAGCCCCATGCTGATTCTCGACGAGGCCACCAGCTCCGTGGATACCCGCACAGAGCTGATCACCCAGCAGGCGATGGATCGCCTGACCGAGCATCGCACCAGCTTCGTCATTGCCCACAGGCTCTCGACGATCAAAAACGCCGATCTGATCCTGGTGATGAAGGACGGCGACATCATCGAGCAGGGCGATCATGAGACGCTGCTGAAACAGGGCGGCTTCTATGCCGATCTGTATAACAGCCAGTTTGAAAAGGCCTCGTGACGGGCGCGCAACGGAAGGGAGCGGCAGGGAAAAAGGTTAAGGGAAGCTTTGCCGGCAGACCGGCACTTCCGATCCGATATCGCGCGCAGGGAATTTGATTAAAAAGTAAAAAGGCGTACACCGCGTTGCGGCAGAATCCGAACACGGTGTACGCCTTGCTTTTGTGAGCACTGACATCAAAAAATCTGGGGCTGCGTTGCTGAGGATCGAAAGATTCAAAACGAAAGCATGCTCTATCAAATTCTGATGCGGCATATTGACAATTCCCCGTAAGAGCGATAGACTTAAAATGTGTAGATTGTTGAATTTATAGCAAGAAATAGGGTAAGGAGCGATAAGAATGGGATTACTGTCGAAGTTGTTCGGAAAGAATAAGGACTCTCATGCTCCAAATCAAGTGACTATAGAAACGCCAAAGATAGAGATACAGATTACAAGTCAATCAAATACAACAATTTGTGAACCAGGAGTTCCTTCCTATCAAGGCGATTATGCCAAAACCATATTCCTTTGGGCAAATGCGAAAGCAACCCCCGTGAAAACTGCTGACAATTACGTTCGCTATCTGCTCTATGAATGTGGCATACGTGATGCAAATAAATACCACCGCGATATGATTAAGGAGGGATATCTTGTTGAAGCGCCGGTTGCTTCTGTACTGAACTCAAAGACTGTTTCTGATTTGAAACAGATTCTGTCAGAAATGGGCCAGACTGTCTCAGGAAAAAAGAGCATTTTGGTTGACAGAATAATTTATAATGCAGATGAGTCATTTCTGGAGAAATATGTACCAGACAAATATTACGAGCTTTCCGATAAAGGAAAACAATTTATTGAGGAACATAATGACTATATTCTGATTCACAAACACGGTAATTGGTGTGTTGATTGGCATGAATATGAGGTAAATCATAAACCGGGATGCAGTTATTATGATACAATGTGGAGTAATCCCGGTTGTCCTGCCGAAAACGACAGGGAACAACGCGGATTCCGAAGGCGCGCTTCATTTCCGCTTTGACCTGCGCAATGCGATCCT
>JBJEJN010000205.1:0-29151 GCA_051878085.1 Aristaeellaceae bacterium
GCACCCCGCCCTACGGTTATAAGAGATCCCGGCGGGAGATGCATCCTGCCGGGATGTTTTGCCTTGCGGCGGGGTGAGGGCACCCCGCCCTACGGTTATAAGAGATCCCGGCGGGAGATGCATCCTGCCGGGATTGATTTGTTTATTCCACGGGTACGAGGCGGATCAGTGCGCAGTACGCGATGGGCTGCTCTTCGTCCGTCTCGTCCTTCACGGTGTAATCCAGCGTGAAGCTCGCCTCATCGCCGTCCACGGTCAGGGGCAGCCCGGTCTCCGCGCCATCCTCGCCCAGCAGCTTCAGGCTCCAACCCTCCAGCAGCTCGGCGGGCAGGGTGAACTGAATCTGATCCTCGAGGGGAATCATGCTTCCATCGCACTCGAAGCACAGGCTCATCAGCATTTCGCCGTTTTCGAGCGCACCCATGCGCAGCGTGAGCGTGCCGTTCGGCAGAACCTCGGCGAGGGCCAATGCCTGCTCCACCAGCTCCAGCCGGGAGCCATCGCTCAGCTCGCCACAGACAGGACAGAGCACCCAGGTCTGCACCTGCTCCTCTCCATCCACGATCAGGCAGACCTCCGCAGTCTCGCAGGCAAGCGTCGCCACGTAGCCGCAGCCCTCGCGCTGGCAGCACGCGCTGTGCGCGCCCTCGCCGTCGAGCGTCCACTCGCCGTACAGGTGGCCCAGCTTCGCGGTTCTGTCGGCCTTGTAGCTGTCGCCGCAGCGGGTGCAGGTGTAGGTCGTATAGCCCCCCGCCGTGCAGCTGGGCTGCGTCCTTTCCGCGCTGTATTCGTGGCCCAGCTCAGGCACGGTCTCCTGCTCCACCAGCACAGTCAGACATACCGAGCAGTGCCTGCCCTCGGTGAGGCCCGTTTCGGTGCAGGTCGGCGCGACAGCAGCGTCGATGACCTCGGTATGTCCCTTTGCGGGAACCACGCTCTGCTTCACCAGCACCGCCTGGCACACCGAGCAATGCTTGCCCTCGGTGAGTCCGGTTTCGGTGCAGGTCGGCGCGACGGCAGCGTCGATGACCTCGCTGTGGCCCTTCGCGGGCACGGTCTCCTGCTTCACCAGCACCGCCTTGCACACAGAGCAGTGCTTGCCCTGCGTGAGGCCCGTTTCCGTGCAGGTCGCAGCCACCGCAGCGTCGATGACCTCGGTGTGACCCTTCATCGTGCCCACCGCCGTCCGCGTGCGGGTCTCCCTGCAGCCGCCCGTTCCGTAGCGCACGCATTTCGCCGTCTCGGTGCCATCCGCAGTACAGGTCGCGTCGTTGTTATAGATGTAGGTTTTGAACTCGTGGCCCAGCACAGACACCACAGTCTGCTTTTTCAGCACCTTCCCGCACACCGTGCAATGGCTACCCTCGGTCAGGCCCGTTTTGGTGCAGGTCGCGGTCACCGCAGCGTCCACAGCGGTCTTGTCGTGGCTGCAGGCAAGCTGGCATGTGCGGCAGATGCCCGTGGACGAATCGTAGTCGTGGGTGCACTCCAGTTCACAGATCGTGCAGACGCCGTCGGCCCAGTCGTGGGTACACACATAGTTACAGTCCGTGCACTTACCGACGGACCAACTGTGCGCCTCTTCTGCGACCACTACCATGCCGCAGCCGCTGTACGCCCGCTTGTGCGTGGTCGCCGAGGTTGAAATCCATTGCAGCGTGCAGCTGGCATCGTGATTGTCCGGGTTCGTGTGGCTGGTAATGCAGTGAGGGCAGCACGCAGCCGTTATGCACGTCGCGCCCTCGGGGGCATTCGGGCATTGGTCACCACAGTTAACACAAACGCCAGCAGAGTAGGCTTTGTGCAAGCACACGTAGCCGCAATACGTGCAGACGCCGTTGCTCCAGCGGTGTGGCTCATCTGTGCCCGCAATATTCATCTTGCAGCAGCTCCAGACCTGCATATGGTAAAAACCATCTTTATCTTTCCATTCCTGTATTCCTCCGTCGTGGGTGCAGGTGTAGCCGCAGGTTCTGCACACGCCGTTGGTCCAGCGGTGTGGCTCCTCTGTGCCCGCAATCCACATCCCGCAGCAGCTCCAGTACTGGACATGGGTTTCAGGACCCGTCAGTTGCCATTTCTTCGCTCCTCCGACGTGGGTGCAGGTGTAGCCGCAGGTTCTGCACACGCCGTCGCTCCAGCTGGGATGCGTGCAGGTGTAATCACAGGTTGTGCACACGCTGTCGCTCCAGCTGTGCGCCACAGCTCCCTCTGAACCGTAAGCCGCGCCGCAGCAGGAATACACCTTCTGGTGGGTGGTCTCCGTCTGATCCCATTTCCATTCTGTGGAAGCGTGTTTGGTGGGATTATTATACTGATATTTACAGACCGGGCATACAACGTACTGGCACGTCGCCTTGTCCTTATCATGGTATTCCGTGCTTATTACTTCGGGATATCCACAATTGTTACATACCGCTTGAAAAATATGGTAATCAGTGCAACCCGCGATTATAACATACATTTTACCAGTTTCGCATTTTTGACAATCCCCATATAAATCTCCCACATTCACCGCCAGCGCCGTGCCGCTCAGGCAGCTCAGCAGCAGGGCCGCGATCAGCAGTACCGCAAGTCTCCTCTTCACAATACTTCATCTCCCTTCATTATTACAAACGATTTTATGTTCTAAGATGTAAGAAAGCCCTCCGGCAAATATCCCGGAAGGCTTCATCACCATGCGAATCAATAGCGGCTCTGACGATTCGCCTCGAAGCAGGCGCGGCAGTAGACCGGACGATCTCCGCGGGGCTGGAACGGAACCTGAGTGGGCTGGCCACAGCCATCGCAGATCACATCATACATCTGACGCTCGCCACGGTTTGCGCCGCCATTCTGGGCGCGACGTGCCGCACGGCATGCCGGGCAACGGCCGGGCTCGTTCTGGAAGCCCTTATCCGCATAGAACTGCTGCTCGGAAGCGGTGAAAACGAATTCTGCGCCGCACTCACGGCATACCAAAGTCTTGTCTTCGAACATGGAAAATACCCTCCTAAATGTATGTGCCCATTCGACGTGTTTCCTTTGAGCCGAGTCCAATCTCATCGGTAGGCATTCCACCGGAGGGATACGGTATCGAAGTTCTCTAATCGGGGCTAGACGTATTATACCACAACGCACCCCCGGTTGTACAGCCCTTTTCCGATTTTTCCGGGGAGAATTTTTCAGACAGCGTTTACAAACTGGGCCTTTCTGTGGCCGGATTTACGCCTGTCCGTCAGGCCCGGACGGACGTTCGCCGCCCTCCGCCCTGGCGCGGGGCGCTTCGGCCCTCTCCGGCTTTGCAGCGGGCGCTTCGGCAGTCTTCGGCGCGGGCCTTCCGTTCGCGGCTGGCTCCGCCTTCGGCGCGCCCTCGCCCTGCGGCTTCTCCGCGCCCTCGGCCTTGCCCTCGCCGCGCTTGCGGCCGCGACCGCCGCGCCTGCGGCTGCGCTTGTGCTCCTTCGGCGCGTCTGCGGCAGCTTCGCCATCTTCGGCAGCGGGTGCGTCGCTGGTCTCCTTCAGCTTCTCCAGGAACTGGTCGGTGGACAGGTTCTTGGGGGCCTTCTGGTGAGGATAGCGCTTCTTCTTCGGCTCCTCCTCGGTCTCCTCGCTCTGCTCCGGGATGGGCGTGCGCTTGCCCTGAGGCTTGCGCTCCTGGGGCTTGGGCGTCTCCCGGATCGCCGGCGCGTCGTCCGGGCCGGGCTTGCGCACGTCGTCCATGGAATACTCGCGCACCTCGAAGCTGTCGTCGTCGCCCACGCGGATGCGCACCTTCACCAGCTCGCGGATGGCGTTGATCTCCGTGATCACGCCCACGCCGTCGGGGGTCACGATGTCCTTGCCCACCCTCGGCACGCGCTTGAGGGTCTGCTCGTAGGTGTCCTGCTCGTACTTCAGGCAGCACATGAGCCTGCCGCACAGGCCGGAGATCTTCGTCGGGTTCAGCGACAGGTTCTGCTCCTTCGCCATCTTGATGGACACCGGCTGGAAGTCGCCCAGGAACGCACCGCAGCAGATGGGCCGCCCGCAGGAGCCCAGTCCGCCCAGCATCTTCGCCTCGTCGCGCACGCCGATCTGGCGCAGCTCGATGCGCATCTTGAACACGCTGGCCAGATCCTTCACCAGCTCGCGGAAGTCCACCCGGCCGTTGGCCGTGAAATAGAAGATGATCTTGGAGTTGTCGAAGGTGTACTCCACGCTCACCAGCTTCATCTCCAGCTTGTGCCGCGCAACCTTCTCCTGACAGATGCGGAACGCCTCCTCCTCCCGGCGGGCGTTGTACTCCGCGCGCTGCTCGTCCTCCTCCGTGGCGATGCGCACCACCTTCTTCAGCGGTGAGACGATCTGCTCGTCGCTGACGGAGCGCGCGCCGGTCACGACCTCGCCGAACTCGATGCCCCGCGCCGTCTCCACCACCACGTTCTGGCCCGGCTTCGGCCAGAAGTCGCAGGGGTCAAAATAATATACCTTGCCCGCCTTCTTGAAGCGGACGCCGATCACTGTTGCCATTTGGTTGTTCCTCCCGTATCTTTAGCCGATCCCCCGGATGAGATTGAAATCCAGCGATTCCAGCACGTTCACCCAGGAAAGGTTGGCGGAAAGCCGCTTCCGCGCGTCGATCACGCCCTGCAGCAGGGCGCTGCCGCTGTATTTTGACGCGCGCAGGCGATCCATATCCTCCAGTTCAAAGGGCTGCGCGCCGTTCTGCACCTGCATCAAATCCCGCGCCCACAGCTCCAATATCTCCAGCACCGCTCCTTCGCGCCCCTTCGCCTCGCCGATCCTCGCCGTGGCCAGCGCAACGTCCTGCGGGCCGCGCAGCGACTCGAAGGCTGCCAGCACACGATCCCGCAGCGGCAGGTAGTCCTCGTCCGCACCGATCTCCAGCGCCCGGCCCACCGAGCCCTGCGCAAGCGCCGCGAGCAGCCGCGCCCGATCCCTCTCCACGCCGCGCTTTTCAAGCACCTTCGCGCACTCCTCCACCTCCAGACAGCGGAAGCGCACCTCCAGGCAGCGCGACACGATGGTGGGCAGCAGCGCGCCCGGCGATTCGGTGAGCAGAAAGAACAGCGCGTCGCCGGTGGGGTTCTCCAGCGTCTTGAGCAGCGCGTTCTGGGCGTTCTCGTTCATGCAGTCCGCCCGGCGGATGATGGCGATCTTCCGACCGCCCTCGTAGGACGCAAGGCCCATGGCGCGGTTCAGATCGCGGATCGCATCCACCTTGATGCTGTTCTTCTCCGGCGCGAGGATGTGCACGTCCGGATGGTTGCCGCTCAGGCACTTCTTGCAGCTGTCGCAGGCGTCGCAGGGTCGCCTCTCCCCCGCACTCCGGCACAGCACCGCACGGGCGAAGAGCTCCGCCATGGTCTGCTTTCCGGTTCCGTGGGGGCCGGTGAACAAAAGGGCATGAACAATGCGCCCGGCTTGCGCCGAACGCATCAACTGTTCCATCTTTGCGTCCAAACCCGCGAATTCCGTAAGCTTCAAATCTGCGCCGCGTCCCCCTGCTTTACTCAGAATTTGTGGAACTGCTCCACGTCCAGCACGAACACGATCGCGCCGCCGACGGTCACCTGCACCGGATAGGCCGGGACGTACATGCCCGCCGAGCCGGTCATGGGTGCGTGCACCGGAGCCATCTGCTTTCGGCTCTTGCAGGTCTTTTCGATGATTTCCATCACCATGGGAACCTTGTCGTCCTCCACGCCGGTCAGCAGAGTGGTGTTTCCCGAGCGCAGAAAGCCGCCGGTGGTGGCGAGCTTGGTCGCGCCGAAGCCCTCGCCCATCAGCTTGTTGACCAGGCGGGACGCATCCTCGTCCTGCACGATTGCGATTACCAGTTTCACGGTGCTTCACCCCCTCTTTCACTTGTTCCTATTATACACGACTTTTTTCCGATGCGCAAGCCGGATTTCGCCCTTTTCTTACAGGAGGATGCAGATCATGCCGCCGGTGCCCTCGTTGATGATCTTGCCCAGGGACTGACCCAGCTTCATGCGCACGTCGTCGGGCAGGTGGGTCAGCTTCACGCCCATCTCGTCCCGCACCAGCTCCCGCAGGGGCTTGCCGAACACCTCCGTCTCCCACACGCCGCTGGGATCCTTCTTGTATTCCTCCAGCAGGCTCTCCACCAGCTCCCGCGAGGCCTTCTCCGTGCCCACGATGGGCGAGACGTTGGCCTTCAGATCCACCCGGATCATGTGCAGCGACGGCGCGTTGGCCTTCAGCTTCACCCCGAAGTGGTTGCCCTCCCGGGCGATCTCCGGCGCGCTCAGCTCCATCTCCTCCACCGTCGGCAGCACCACGCCGTAGCCGGTGTTCCTCACGCCCTCCAGCGCAGGCGCGACCTTGGCGTAGGCCCGGCTGTCCGCCACCAGCTGCTTCATCAGATCGAACAGGTGCTCCTCGCCGTCGATCTCCTGCCCGCAGGCCTCGCCCAGGATGCGGTAGAACAGGCCGTCCTTCACGTTCAGGCGGTAGTCCACCCGGCCCTCGTTGAGCTCGATGGCGTGCAGGCTCACGTCCTCGGCGTACTCGTTTTCCGAAAAGGCCTCCGGCAGACGGACGTGGTCGCGCACCCGGTGCATCTCCTCCGCAGCGCTGCGGATGGAGGACAGGATCTCCCTGCCCAGCCAGTGCTCGGCATCCAGCGAGGTCAGCCACGACGGCGCGCCGATGCGCAGCTCCCGCAGCGGGAACTCGAACAGCAGGCTCTCCAGCAGCGCCGCCACATCCTCCTCGCGCAGGTTCAGGATGTCTGCGGCGTGCACCGGCACGGCGTACTTCTCCTTCAGATGTTCCGCCAGCGTCCGGGTCTCCGCCTCCTTGGGGTGGGTGCTGTTGAGCACCACGATGAAGGGCTTGCCCAGCGCCTTGAGCTCGCCAATGGCGCGCTCCTCCGCCTTCTCGTAGGCCTCGCGGGGCAGATCCACGATGCTGCCGTCGGTGGTCACCACCACGCCGATGGTGGAGTGCTCCGCAATCACCTTTCGCGTGCCCACCTCGGCGGCCTCCTCGAAGGGAATGTCGTGCTCGAACCAGGGCGTGCGCACCATGCGCTGCGCCTCGCCCTCGCTGGCCCCCAGCGCGCCGGGCACCAGATAGCCCACGCAGTCCACCAGCCGCACCCGCGCGCTGGACGCGTCCTTCAGGCGCAGCTGCACCGCCTCGTTGGGCACAAACTTCGGTTGGGTCGTCATCACGGTCTTGCCCGCGCCGCTCTGGGGCAGTTCATCCCTGGAGCGTTCGCGGCCGTGCGCATCCTCCATGTTCGGCAGCACCATCAGCTCCATGAACCGCTTGATGAAGCTCGACTTGCCCGTGCGGACAGGGCCGACAACGCCGATGTAGATGTCGCCGTTACATCGGCCCGCGATATCCCTGTAGATAGAATTCTGATCCATGGAACACGCCTCCCAATGCTTCTTCACATCAACCTTATGACCTCCACCCCCGGCTTATGCAGCCGCGCGCACTTGCATTTCCCGGCGGAACGTTCTATAATAATTGCATCAAACTGCGCTGGAGGCACACATGAAGGCAAGCGGCAAACCCAGGGGCGATTCCACCCGCGAACGACCGACGCACGGCAATCGGCAGCGGCACAGCGGCAACGCGCGCTACATCATATCGTTCATCTGCGTCGCGCTGATGATCGTCTGCGCGGCCTACGTGATCTCCTGGGAGATTCACAGGGTGCGGATCGAGCGCGCAAACGCCTCCTATCAGGCGCTGTACGCCCAGGGCGACGCGCCGGAGACGGTCGCGCCCACGGATGTACCCACCGCCACGCCGACGGACACACCCACGCAGGCTCCCACTGACGCGCCGACGCAGGCTCCCACCGCAGTTCCGACGAATGCACCCACGGATGTGCCGACGGATGCGCCCGATGTGGTTGATCCGTCTGCCGAGGCCGTCGCCGTGGACGCGACCCTCGTCCCACGCACCACCGCCGACGCGGACACACTGGTGTTCGCCCTTCAGACCCCGCCCCCGGTGCAGGAGAGCTTTGCCGAGCTGCTTGCGCTGAACCCGGAGACCGTGGGCTACCTGCGCGCGGGCGAGAGCATCTCCCTGCCGGTGGTACAGAGAAGGAACGACAACGAATACTACCTGAACCACAGCTTCGAGGGCGAGGAGAGCCTCGCAGGAACGCTGTTCCTGGACGGCTCGAACCTGCTGGTTCCCGAGGACGACAACCTGATCATCTACGGCCACAACATGCGCAACGGCACCATGTTCCACGCGCTCAGTCTCTATGAGAGCGCGGACTACCTGCGCAAGCACCCCATCGTGAACTTCGACACCCTCTATGAAAACCGGCTCTACGTGCCCTTTGCGGCCTTCACCGCCACCATGGACGAGGGCAGTGAGCGCTATCTGGACATTCGCCAGTTCCTCTTTGACGAGACTTCCTTCGAGCTCTTCGTGCTGAAGATGGAGAAGCTGTCCACCGTCGAGACCAAGGTGGACGTGCGCTACGGCGACAGGCTGCTGCTGCTGGTCACCTGCGAGTACCTCTACGACAACGGGCGCTTCGTGGTTGCCCTGCGTGAGCTGCGCCCGGACGAAACCGAGGCGCAGATGCGCAGCCTGCTTCAGTCCGCCAGAGATCGCTAGGCTCCAGCCCGGGCGAGATGTCCGAAAGAAGCGCGACGGCCTGCGCACCGTTCCGGCAAAGCCCAAGCAAAGCCCGCTTCCATCCGTGGAAGCGGGCTAAAATTTTGTTCGGTATGGAAATGTCACCTGGGAGCCGGGTCAGGCAGTCTCCTATTCTGCAGGCGTAAGTCTTGCGATGCAGGCGCGCACCCACTCGCGGGCGGCCGCGTCGATCTCATTGGCTGCCGGGAGCGCGTAGGGCTCGAGGATATGCTTGCCCCAGGAGTAGCGGCCCTGCCACTTCTCGTCGAATTCGGAGATCATGACCACCTCCTCCGAGGAGGAGGCGTGGACGAAGCGATTCATGCCCAGCCACAGGCCCACGTGGTCGCAGCGGTCCTTGTCCCGAATGGTGTCGAAGAAGATCAGGTCGCCGGGGCGCAGGTCGGACGGATCCTCGACGGTCGCGTAGCTGTCGTCGTAGCCGATAAACTGGGCGCTGTGCACCAGCTCGCAGCCGAAGCGCCCGTAGGCGTCCAGCGCCAGCCCGCTACAATCGTAGCTGTCCGGGCCGGCGGTTCCCAGTATGTAAGGCTTGCCGCGCTGGGCGGAGGCCAGGATGCAGGCGCACTCGCCGCGCGTGTACATCGGATGGATCAGGCTCACCGCTGCGACGGCAACCAACAGCGCGCCGCCGAGGATGCGGACAATCAAGGGCGTATGCTTCATGCTTCCACCTCCTGACTGCGCTCCTGCGCCTTGCGGCGGCGGATCTGCGCGCCCACGTCCACCTGATCGATGCGGTGGCCGTCCACCTCGTAGCAGAAATTCTCAGGCAGCGGGCCCATGCGGGCGATCAGGAAGTGAATGGGAATCCCCTGCCCGGCGTAGAGCTGCTCGTGCTCGCTTACGTAGTTGGGTGCAAAGCCGGAGGCGTGGAGATCGTCGGTCTGGTAGGTCAGCTCGAAGCCGCACATGGCAAGATAGCGCTTCGTGGCGGTGAACAGCGGCACGTCGTCGGTCTTGAAGTAGATCTCGCCGCCGGGAGACAGGAAGCTGCGGTACTGCATCAGCTGGCGCGGATGGGTCAGGCGGCGCTTGTGCTGCTTGGCCTTGTCGTTCCAGGGGTTGGGAAACTGGATGTAGATGCGGCTCACGCCGTCCTCCGGGGCAAAGCTGTCTGTGATAAACATCGCGTCCACGGCGGCAAGCAGCAGGTTGTTCACCGGAGCCTCGCCGTACGCCTGGGCGGCGTTCTTGATGGTCACGGCCAGCACGTGGCGCACCTCGTCGATGGCCACGAGGTTCACGCCGGGGTTGTCGTGGGCCATCTGCACGGTGGAAACGCCCTTGCCGCAGCCGATCTCCAGGTGCAGCGGCTTTTCAGGGTCGGCAAAGAAGATTCGCCACTGGCCGCGACGATCCCGGGGACTGTCGATCAGATAGGGGCAGCTGTCCAGCAGGGGCTCGGTCCAGGGCTTGCGGCGCATGCGCATGTCAGTTCTGCTCCCCCTTCGCCTCGTCCCTCAGCTTCTGCTGGTATTGACGCTCCTCCTCCTCGACCCTGGCCTCGTCGGCAGCGCGCTTCTCCTGATAGTATTTCACGACCAGCACCAGCGCGCCCGCGATGGTGGACACGGCCCACATGGACGCGCCGGAGGTGAAGCTGCCCGCCAGCATCAGCACCAGACCGACGCCGTAGAGCAGCACGATCAGGATGCACAGAATGCTGTGGGGATTCAGCAGCGCGGATTTCCTGCTATCATTGGACTTGTTCTTCATGAATGAACCTTCCTTTGTGTTGATGTATTCTAGTTTATCACAGTTTGGCGCAATTGCAATGAAAATTTCTGCAAACGGATTGCTTTTCCCGGGGGAATTGGGTATACTGCGAGGGTAAGTCAGCAAGAGGCGGCGGTTGCCGCCCGGAAGGAGCGATGCAGTATGATGTCAAAGGCCGCGCTGAACGGATTTCTGGAGCGCTTTCATGGAATTCTGGACGAGCTGGACGAGATTGAGGCGGACGAGGAGCTTGATGAGCTGAACGCGCAGCTGGAGGACGTGCTGTTTCTGATGGAGAGCGTGGACGTGGAGGACGCGGACGCGGCAGAGGAGATCGCGGGCGCGCTGGAGGAAATTGACGACCTGCTGGCTGCGTACCAGGAACTCGCGGAGGAGCTGCCGGAGCTTCGCCAGCAGGCGCTGGAATTGGAGATGGCCCGGAAGATGGCCGGGCAGAATCTGGTTTGAGGCGACGCTGCCCGGCGCGGGATCATTCGCAGTCGGCGCAGTCCTCGCACAGGCCGTGGTTGCGGCTGGCGCAGTCGTCGCACAGCGGCGCGCCGCAGTTCACGCAGCGCTGAAAGCAGCGTGAATCGGCCAGGCGGAAGCAGTCCCTGCATTCCATCATTGCCATAAATATCAACCCCTTTCAGGCACGGTGCATTGTGCCCGAAGGGGGTTGATTTTATGCAGGATCGCCGCGCAAAATTTCGCGGGTGGCGCGCAGAAAGGCCTCGACCTCCTCAAAGCTGTTGTCGTAGCCGATGCTTGCCCGCACCGCGCCCCGGCGCAGCGTGCCCAGAAAGCGGTGGGTTCCGGGCGCGCAGTGCAGGCCCCCGCGCACGGCGATGCCCCGCCGGTTGTACGCGTCCGCCACCTCGCTGGAGCCCAGGTCGCCCAGGTTGAAGCTGACGATGCCCGCCCGTGCGGCCTCCTCCGTCGGGCAGTAGAGCGTCACACCCTCCATAGCGCGCAGGCCCTCGTAGAGCGCGGTGGTCAGCTCCCGCTCGTGCATCATGATCTGCGACTGGTGCGCCTGCACGTACTGAACCCCCGCGCCCAGTCCCGCGATGCCGGGCAGGTTCAGCGTACCGGATTCGTACCTCTCCGGGGCCTCGCTGGGCTGGAGCATGCTGTCCGAGGCGGTGCCGGTGCCGCCCTCCCGCACCGCTCTCAGGGTCAGCCCCGGGGCAATGTACAATCCCCCGGTGCCCTGCGGCCCCAGCAGACCCTTGTGTCCGGGGAAGGCGTACATGGAGCAGCCCAGCCGCGCAACGTCCACCGGCAGCGCGCCCAGCGCCTGCGCACCGTCGATGAGGTAGGGTATGCCCTTCTCCCGGGCCAGCGCGCCGATGGCGGCCACGGGCTGGATCGCGCCGGTGACGTTGGAGGCATGGGTGATGACGATGAGCCGGGTGGACGGCCGCAGCGCCTTGCGCACGTCCGAGGGATCCAGCATGCCGTCCGGGCGAGGCGCGACCATCGTCAGCGCGATCTCACCCCGACTGCTCAGCCCCGACAGCGGCCGCAGTACGCTGTTGTGCTCCAGAAAGCTGGTCACCACGTGGTCACCACGGCGCAGAATGCCCTTGATGGCCAGGTTCAATGCGTCGGTGCAATTGAACTGGAAGGCCACGCAGCTGCCCTCCGGCGCGCAGAGGAAATCGGAGAGTGCGTCGCGGGTGCGGAACACGCAGTGCGCGGCCTGCAGCGCGGCTTCGTGTCCCGATCGCCCGGGGTTTGCGTTGTAGTCCCGCAGCGCCCGCAGCACCTCCTCCTGTACGGCGGCGGGCTTGGGACTGCTCGTCGCGGCGTTGTCGAAATAGATCTGCATCAAAACCCTCCTTCACGCCGGTGGGCCCGGCGGCGTAAACTATACTATTAGCGCCCGGGCGACTTTCAGAACTCCCGGCGCTTGGAAGGAGAGGAAATCGACATGCGGGAGGTATACGGGATCGCGGCGTTTCGCTCGCGGCAGCAGGTGCTGCGCTTTGAGGACATCCTGCGTCGGGAGGGCGTGAATGTGCGCGTGGTCACCACGCCCCGGGCGGTGGCCCTGGGCTGCGGGCTGTCGGTGCGCTTTGCGCTCGAGGACGCGGAGCGCGTGCGCGCTGCGCTGCGCCGGGCCAATCCGGGCAACCTGATCGGGGTCTATCGGGTGGAACAGGCCGGCGGAAGGACGAACGTTGCGCCGCTGTAAATATTTGCACAAACGACTTGACAAGTAAACGGTCGTTTACTATACTGTATGTAAACGATCGTTTACTTAAATCGGAGGTACATGGATGTCGGTCACGAAGGAGAAAATCCTGCAAACGGCGCTTGCGCTGTTTGCGCGGGAGGGCTACGCGGGGGTGTCCATGGCGGACATCGCCGGGGAGCTGGGCATCACGAAGGGCGCGCTCTACCGCCACTATGCGGGCAAGCGGGACATCTTTGAGAGCATCCTGCGGCGCATGGAGCAGATGGACGGGGAGAACGCCGCAAATTACGACGTGCCAGCGGAGCCAATTAAACAGGACGCTGCAGCCTATGGAGACACGGAAATCGAGAGCATCCTCGCCTACAGCGAGGCCATGTTCCGCTACTGGACGGAGGATCCCTTCGCCTCGGCGTTCCGGCGGATGCTGACGCTGGAGCAGTACCGCGACGGGGAAATGGCGCGGCTGTACAGCCAGTACATCACCGGCGGGCCGCTTATGTATATGGCGGATCTGTTCCGGGAGATGACGTTGCGCGGGTGCTGGAAGGAAAATGACCCGATGCAGCTGGCGCTGGAGTTCTACGGCCCGATGACGCTGCTGATGGCCGTTGCCGACGGTCCGGAGGTTGTGGACGCTGTGGAGCTGCTGCGGGCGCATCTACGGCGCTTTGTGGAGAAAAACAGGGCATAATTGAGGAGGAAAGCTACCTATGAAATATCCGAAGAGTGAAAAATACATGGGCAACGATTATATGAAGTACATCATGGGCCCGAACCCGCTGAAGCTGTGCGAGGAGCTGTTGGCGGAGCATCGGATTCCCGCAGGTGCGCGGGTGATGGATCTGGGCAGCGGCGAGGGCCTGACCAGCGCGTTTCTGGCGAAGGAGTACGGCTTCACCGTCTACGCCGCCGACCTGTGGAGCGAGCCGGAGTCCCACTACCCGCTGTTCGAGAACTTCGGTCTCAGCCGCGAACAGTGCATCCCGGTGAAGGCGGACGCGAACGACCTGCCCTTCGAGAGGGAGTTCTTCGATTCCGTGGTCTGCGTGGATTCCTACAACTACTTTGGCCGCGATCCGGCGTATCTGGACGAGAAGCTGCTGCCCTTCGTGAAGTCCGGCGGCTGGATCTACGCGGCGGTGACGGGCATGAAGAAGGACTGCCACGACAACATCCCCGAGGTGCTGCTGCGCTCCTGGAACGCCGAGCAGCTGGACTACATCCACGACGCGCAGTGGTGGCGGAGCATGGTGTCCCAGAGCCGGGACTGCGAGGTGGTGTCCGTGCACGAGATGCAGAGCAACGCCGAGGTCTGGGCGGACTGGCTCAAGCAGGAGAACGAGTACGCCGTGGGCGACCGCGCCACCATGGAGCACGGCGGCCTGGATTACATGAACTTCGTGGCCATCGTACTGCGGAAGAAATAAATTGGTGGACGGGGTGTATCTCCCCCGCCGCTGCATCGCCGAGCGCCGTTCCGCTGAGGAACGGCGCAGCCCGCTGACAAAGCCCGCTTCAACAAGGAGAAGCGGGCTTTGTCAGCGGCCTGAACCGATTTCGTCGGCCTTTTCAGAAAGAATTCCCACCTATTCGAGCGATTCAGCGGCGCAATGAATCGCTTTCATAATCTGGCTATTCTTCGATCTGATATGCCAAAGGCTTTGACCTCACCCATATCGCAAGCAAATATTTTTGGATTATCCTTAATTATTTGTACAAATTTACATACATAACACAAAATAACGGTAAGATTAATCGTTACGGTCTATATGCGACTATCGCGAGGTGCTACAATAGCCGAAACCGTTTGCTTCAGTGCTTTTGCGTAGGTCCGTATGCGCTGAGGCAAGCGAAGATATGGAAGGGGAATAACGATGAAAAAGCTTCTGGGAATTGTACTTGCCATTTGTATGATGCTGTCCATGCTGCCGATGACTGCTTTGGCAGAGCTGGACAATGAAACCATGTTCCGCTACATCATCGATGAATTCACGGCAATTGCCGCTACACCCCGCGGCTCCGGGAACACCGACGCCATCAGCGACTATCTGAAGGGCTGGGGCGAGGAGCACGGCTTCGAGACCATGCAGGACGAGGTTGGAAACATCCGCTGGGATGTTCCGGCCACCGAGGGCTATGAGGATATGCCCCTGACCGTGCTGCAGGCACACATGGACATGGTCGTGGTCTCCGACGATGGCCGCGACATGACCCAGTCGCCTGTCGTGGTGGTGGAAAATGACGAGGAAGGGATCGTAAGCTCCGACGGCCACACCAGCCTGGGCAGCGATGACGGCATCGGCATCGCCACCGCGATGTTCCTGGCCACCTCCACCGACTATGTGCACGGCCCGCTGCGCGTGATCATCACCATCAACGAAGAGGGCGGCGAGCCCTCCGGCGTGGGCAACATGGATCACAGCTGGGTTGCGGACGCCAAGTACATGGTCAACATCGACTCCGAGGACTACGCCACCTGCACCGTGGCTGCCTGTGGATTTGCTGCTTACATGTTCAACGTGCCGCTGGAGAGCGAAGCGGTGGATGCTGAAAAAATCGCCTACACCATCGACCTGAGCGGACTCAAGGGCGGACATTCCGGCGTGGACATCGAGAAGAACCGTGCCAACGCCATCAAGGCCGTGGACTATTGCCTGGCCTGGGCAAAATACAAGGGCATCGACGTACAGCTGGCCTCCTTCACCGGCGGCACCGGCATGACCGCCATTCCGGCCCTGGCCAGCGCAACCTTTACCTTCTCCCCCGAGTACGAGGATGCCTTCAAAGCGGCCATGGACGAGATCATCTACTACTTCGGCCAGCAGTTTGACCGCACCGAGGCCGGTTACAGCTTCACTTACGCTCCGGCTGATTTGCCCGAGACCGTGCTGACCGCCGAGTGCTCCGCAAAGGTCATTGATCTGGTGGCTGCACTGGAGGACGGCGTGAACACCATCAGCCAGCGCTACCCGGGCGTGACCGAGACCTCCTTCAATCTGGGTAGGATCAGTGTTGCAGCTGGCGAGGAATCCACCACGATCATGCAGGCCATGCGCTGCAGCTCCCAGTGGCCGGTCATGCTGGCAAACATGCAGTTCCAGGCCATCGGCAATGCCTTCGGCATTGAGGTCAGCTCCTGGATGGAGGATCCCTATGAGCCCGCCAACATCAACATCGGCTGGGTGGAGAAGGAGAGCGATGTGATTGCGCAGATGTACGCCTCCGCCTTTGAGCGCTACACCGGCGACGAGTGCGTGATCACCGCCGTGCATGGCGGCCTGGAGTGCGCTGACTTCGCCGAGTGGAACGATGAGCTGGAGGTTATCTCCGTTGGCCCGACTATCGAAAGCCCCCACTCCGTCAACGAGTACGTGGTGAGCGACACCGTATGGAACACCTGCGGCGCCATCGCAACCCTGCTGACGGACATCGCTGAGGGTGTGACCGAATAAACTGAATAAATGAAGGAACCGGCTTTAAGCAGGCCCCTTCATGGAAAGATTCAAAATGCCGCTCTGCTTCGATTTGAAGTAGAGCGGGCAGACCGTTGACAAAGAAACGTCAGCGGTCTTTTTTTGCAAAGAAGGCGAAAAACCAAAAAGAAAAGCGGGCTTTGTCAGCGGGCCGGGCGCCGTCCTTCGTCGGACGGCGCTTTTAACTTGACGGGGCTTCGGCCAAAATAGTATAATACACAATGGTTTGAAATGGTTACAGGGGAAAAGGAGGAGAGGCACATGGATCGCGCGCGCGCGGCACAGATTATGCAGGAGCTGGCCAAGCTCTATCCGGAGGCGAGGCCGGAGCTGAATTTCCGCAATCCCTACGAGACGCTGATCGCCACCATCCTCTCCGCACAGTGCACGGACAAGCGCGTGAACATGGTCACGGCGCGGCTGTTCCCCCTGTACCCGGACGCGAAGGCCCTGGCCCAGCTGGAGCCGGAGGAGCTGGAGCCGCTGATCAAGGAGTGCGGGCTGTACCGCAACAAGGCCAAGAACATCATCTCGGCCTGCCGGGCGCTGGTGGAGCGCTACGACGGCGAGGTTCCCCAGACCCGCGAGGAGCTGATGGCGCTGCCGGGCGTAGGGCAGAAGACCGCCGGCGTGGTGCTGATGGCGGCCTTCGGCGATCCGCAGATTCCGGTGGATACCCACGTGTTCCGCCTGTCCCGCAGAATCGGCCTGGCCGATGCGGACACCCCGGAGAAGGTGGAAAAACAGCTGCGGGAGCTGCTGGATCGGGACATCTGGATCTTCGGCCATCACCTGCTGATCTGGCACGGGCGGCGCTGCTGCCACGCCCAGAGGCCGGACTGTGAAAACTGCCCGCTGAACGCCGCGCTCTGCGGCCACTGCGTGGACAAGTGAGGAGTAGAAGCTATGGCGCTTTTTGTTGATGTAGTCAATATCACCGCGAAGGCGGGCGACGGCGGCAACGGCTGCGTGTCCTTCCACCGCGAGAAGTACGTAATGGCCGGAGGCCCGGACGGCGGCGATGGCGGGCGCGGCGGCGACGTGATCTTTTCCGCCACCGACCGCATGCACACGCTGATGGACTTCCGCTACCACCGCAAGTTCACCGCCGGGAACGGCGAGGACGGCATGAGCAACCGCAAGAGCGGCAAGAACGGCGCGAACGTGGTGATCGAGGTTCCCCCGGGCACCGTGGTGCGCGACAAGGCCAGCGGCAAGATCCTGCTGGATCTCTACGCCGCGGGCGTGGAGAAGGTGCTGCAGCGCGGCGGCAAGGGCGGCTTCGGCAACCAGCACTTCGCCACCCCCACCCGTCAGGCTCCCCAGTTCGCCAAGCCCGGCGAGAAGCGCGAGGTGATGGAGCTGACGCTGGAGCTGAAGTCCATCGCCGACGTGGGTCTGGTGGGCTTCCCCAACGTGGGCAAGAGCACCATCCTCTCGGTGGTCACGGCGGCGCGCCCGAAGATCGCCAACTACCACTTCACCACGCTCCAGCCCAACCTGGGCATCGTCAAGCAGGACGACTCCAGCTTCGTGCTGGCGGACATCCCCGGCCTGGTGGAGGGTGCAAGCGAGGGCATCGGCCTGGGCCATGCCTTTTTGCGCCACGTGGAGCGCACGCGGATGCTCTTGCACGTGGTGGACATCTCCGGCTGCGAGGGCCGCGATCCCCTGGAGGACTACGACGCGATCCTGAAGGAGCTGGAGAGCTACGGCGATCTGAAGAACCGCCCGGTGATCGTGGTTGCCAACAAGATGGATCTCCCCGGCGCGGAGGAGAACCTTGCGCGCCTGAAGGAGAAGCTGGACGGAAGCGGCATTGAAATCTACGCCGTCTCCGCAGCCACGCGAAGCAACTTCGATGCGCTGATGCGTGCCACGGTGCGCATGCTCAAGACCTGTCCCGACGCGGAGCCCTTCGCCGAGGAGGAGCTGTTCGACTTCGATCTGGACATCCAGGACAGCGGTTTCGAGATTCAGCGCAGTGGCGGCAGCTTCCATCTGTCGGGCGCGTCCATCGACCATCTGGTCGCCTCGGTCAACTTCGGCAACGAGGAATCCCTCAACTACTTCCACCGCACGCTGCGCCGCATGGGCGTGATCGACGCGCTGCGCGAGGCCGGTGCGGGCGAGGGCTCCACCGTCTGCATCGGCGAGATGGAGTTCGATTTCGTGGAATAACAGCAGTTACGATATTGGAGGATACGAGCTATGACCACCAAGCAGCGCGCGAAGCTGCGCGCAATGTGCAACACCATGGAGCCGGTGCTCCAGATCGGCAAGGACGGCATCACCGACAACCTGGCCAAGCAGTGCTGGGACGCGCTGGAGGCCCGGGAGCTGATCAAGGTCAACGTCCAGAAGAACGCCCCCTACACCGCCCGCGAGGCCTGCGAGCTGCTCTGCGAGCGCGTGCACGCGGAGCCGGTGCAGACCATCGGCAACCGCTTCAGCATCTACCGCCAGGCGCGCAAGGATTCCAAGATCCGCCTGGAGGATCTGTAAGAACAGGCTGAAAATGGCCGGTTCAGCCGGTCGTTCCGTCATTTAAAGCCCAGGCCCGCAGAGCGCATTCCGCTGCTCCGCAGGCCTGGGCTTTTGCATTCGGGCGCTCGACGCCCTGCCTCACTTCTCCTGCTCCTCCAGCAGCTCCCGCACGAACGCGCGGATGAACTCCCGGCAGCCTCCGCAGCCCCTGCCGAAGCGCAGCTTCTCCTGCACCTCCTCGTACGACTTCGCTCCCGAACGAACAGCGTCCTCGATCATGCCATAGGTGACCTCCCTGCATCCGCAGGCCAGCTTGTTCCGATTCATGCCCTCATCCTCCCTGTCTGTAACAATCGACAGCGGTATTATAGCAGAGATTTTCCTGCGTTTCAATCGCTCCGAACTTTTTCGACACAAATTGACATTCGCCAACCATCGTGCTATAATCATAAATGCAGGGGAGCCTGTGGCACAGGCTGAGAGGAAGGTTGCACCTTCGACCCTTACACCTGATTCGGGTAATGCCGACGTAGGGAGTCAAGAGATGCATTCCAGACGGAGGATTACCGACAGGTGATCCTCCGTCAAAGTGTTGACGAAGTCTACGCTTTGCAGACGCTGAGAAAGCCTGCAAGACAAGGAAACCAGACTGCAAATAAGGGAGCTTACACGGACGTAAGTGACCGCAATTTGCAGTTGCAGTTGACGCAGTAAGTAAAAATGCCAACCATATTTCAAATCATAAGGCATTTTTACGTTTGTAGGCTTTGTCAGTGATCTGACGGAGGATTACCGACAGGTGATCCTCTGTTTTTTTCGTCCGATCGCTCCGGGTCACTCCGGGGCTTTCGCGCGGCAGACCGGGGGCACCACTCTCTGCCGCGATACAAAAGTAATGCTGAACGGGAAAGGAGCATTTTCATGCAAGAAACGATGAAAACAGCATTATCAATCGCTGGAAGCGATTCCAGCGGAGGCGCCGGAATTCAGGCAGATATGAAGACCATGTCGGCGCATGGTGTTTACGCCATGACCGCCATCACGGCACTCACTGCCCAGAATACAACCGGCGTCACAGGCATCTTTGAGGTCACACCTGAGTTTCTGTCCGATCAGCTGGACGCCGTGTTCACAGACATCTTCCCCGATGCGGTCAAGATCGGCATGGTTTCCTCTGCGGCGCTGATCCGGGTGATCGCACGGAAGCTTACGGACTACAAGGCCCGGCACATCGTGGTCGACCCGGTGATGGTCGCCACCTCCGGCTCCAAGCTGATTCAGGACGAGGCCATCGACACCCTGAAGAATGAGCTGCTGCCCATCGCGGAGCTGGTCACGCCCAACATCCCCGAGGCGGAGATCCTCTCCGGCATGGAGATTCGCTGCCCGCAGGACATGGAGCAGGCCGCACGGGCCATCTCCGAGACCTACCATTGCGCGGTGCTGCTCAAGGGCGGCCACGACCTGAACGACGCAAACGACCTGCTCTACAGTGATGGCACGGCCACCTGGTTCCGGGGCAGGCGCATCGACAACCCCAACACCCACGGCACCGGCTGCACCCTGTCCAGCGCCATCGCGTCCAACCTGGCCTGCGGCATGGAGCTGGAGGAGGCCGTGCGCAGCGCCAAGGCCTACATCTCCGGCGCGCTCGCCGCGATGCTGAACCTGGGCAAGGGCCGCGGCCCCATGAACCACCTCTTTGACCTGAAGAGCAGCTTCATCCGGGAGGTGGAATGATGCGCGAAGTCACGGTTTCGGAGGCGCTGCATGCGGCGGCGGCTCCCGTGTGGGAAAAGTGCCTGAATCACCCCTTCGTCACCGGCCTGGGCGACGGCAGCCTGCCGGTGGAGAAGTTTCAGTATTTCATGCTACAGGACTATCTGTATCTCTTTGATTACGCCCGCGTGTTCGCGCTGGGCGTGGTGAAGGCGCGCGATCCCGAGCTGATGCGAACCTTTGCCGCCAGCGTGGAGTCCATCCTCAACGGCGAGATGAAGATTCACCGCGCCTACATGGCACGCCTGGGCATCACCGAGGCGCAGGTCTTTGCGGTGCAGCCCGCGCTGGACAACCTCTCCTACACCCACTACATGCTGTCCGTGGCGAACGCCGGAACCCCGGTGGAGATCGTCGCGTCGATTCTGGCCTGCTCCTGGAGCTACGCCGAGATCGGTCAGGCGCTGGCGAAGCTGCCCGGCGCGCTGGAGCATCCCTTCTACGGCGAGTGGGTGCAGAGCTACGCCGGCGAGGAATACGCCGACATGAACGACGGCCTCATCGATCTGATGAACCAACTGGCCGAGAATGTCTCCGACGAACAGCTGGAGCATCTGAAGGAGATCTTCGTCAACTGCAGCCGCTACGAGCTGGGCTTCTGGGACATGGCCTGGGAAATGCGCGTATGAGTGTGCTCTCCTTCGACCATGTGTCCTACCAGTACCCCAGCGAGGACTTCGACATCATCGACGAACTGTCCTTCGACGTGGAACCCGGCTCCTTCCATTGCATCCTGGGCGTGAGCGGCTGCGGCAAGAGCACCATCTTCCGCATGACCAACGGCCTGTTGCAGCCGAAGAAGGGAACCATCCGCGTCAACGGCCAGCCCATCTCCGGGCAGAAGCAGTACTGCGGCTACATGCCCCAGAAGGATCTGCTCTTTCCCTGGCGCAGCGTGGGCGAAAACCTGGCGCTGCCCATGGAGATCAGCCGGAAGCTGAGCAAGAAGGAGCAGAGTGAGCGGATCGATCAGGCGCTTGCGGAGGTCGGCCTCGCGGGCTGCCGCGACAAGCGCCCCGACGAGCTCTCCGGCGGCATGCGCCAGCGCGCCGCCTTCGCCCGCACCATGCTCACCGGCAGCGATCTGCTGCTGCTGGACGAGCCCTTCTCCGCGCTGGACTTCCTGACCCGCATCTCCATGCAGGAGTGGCTGCTGGATCAGTGGCAGAAGCACCGGCACACCATCCTGTTCATCACCCACGACGTGGAGGAGGCGCTGTTCCTGTCCTCCAGCGTGCTGGTGGTGGAGGAAACGCCCATCCGGGCGCTGAAGGAGATCCCCGTGCCGCTTGACTATCCCCGGGACCGCAGCGTGCTGGCGAAACCGGAGATCGTTGAACTTCGCGAGGAGCTCATCGGCATGCTCAGAAAGCAGGTGGTGGAATGAAGAGGGCCAATAAGGGCAACCTGCCCGCAATGATCCTGCTGTTCGTGCTGCTGATGCTCTGGCAGCTGGGCGCGATGCGGCTGAACGCCGCCTACATCCTGCCCACGCCGCTGCAAATTCTGGAAAAGCTGTGGGAGCTGCGCGTGCCGCTGCTTACGGTGCACCTGCCCGCGACCATGGGCGTGACTGCGCTGGGACTGGCCATCTCACTGGTGCTGGGCCTGGGCCTGGCGGTGCTGATGGACATCAGTCCCCTCTGCCGCAAGGCGCTCTACCCGCTGGTCGTGGCCTCGCAGACCATCCCCACCACCGCCATCGCGCCGCTGTTCGTGCTCTGGTTCGGCTACGGCATCTGGAGCAAGGTGCTGGTGGCCGTGCTGATCACCTTCTTCCCCATCACCATCACCGTGTACGACGGCCTGCAATCCGCCCGCGTCGAGATGATGGAGCTGTTGCAAACCTACGGCGCCGGCAGGCGGGACATCTTTCTCAAGATCAAGGTGCCCTGCACGCTGCCCTACTTCTTCTCCGCGATCAAGATGGCGATTCCGATGAGCATCATCGGCGCGGCCATCGGCGAGTGGCTCGGCGCGCAGAGCGGCCTGGGCTACTTCTCCCGCCGCATGATGACCCAGCTGGACGGCGCGGGCGTGTTCGCGCCCATCGTGCTTTTGTCCCTGGTGGCCATGCTCGCGGTGGGCCTGATCGCCCTGCTGGAGAAGGCGGTCGTGCGCTGGCGCGGCGAATTTTAAATGAAAAGACGATTATTGATTCGGCAAGCCGAAGGCTTGGCCGGGTCGCTCACGCTGAGCGGGAACGACAATCAAAAGATAAGGAGTGTATAATTATGAAGCGCATTTTTGCGATGATTCTGATCTGCTGCCTGATGATGACGGGCGCATGCCTTGCGGACGAACCCCTGCGTGAGCTGGACGTGGTGCTGGACTGGTACCCCAACGCGCTGCACGCCTTCATGTACGTGGCCATTGAGAAGGGCTACTACGCCGAGGAGGGTCTGCAGGTGAACATCCGCTTCCCCTCCAACGCCAACGACGCGATCTCCCTGGTGGCGGCAGGCCGCGCGGACATCGGCCTGTACTACCAGCAGGACGTGATTCAGGCGCGCGCAAATCAGAGCGTGCCGGTGAAGTCCATCGCCGCTGTGGTGCAGGGCCCGCTGAACATCGTGCTGTCGCTTGCCGAGAAGGACATCACCAGCCCCTCCGACCTCGTCGGCAAGACCATCGGCTACGCGGGCACCGAGCTGTCCGAGGCGCTCATCCGCAGCATCATGGAAGCTGCCGGAGCCGATTACAGCGACGTGACCATGATCGACGTGGGCTTTGACCTGATGAGCTCCATGACCACCGGCAACGTGGACGCGACCATCGGCTGTCTGGTCAACCACGAGGTTCCCCAGATGGAGGAGGAGGGCTTCTCCGTCAACTGGTTCGATCTGGACGACTACGGCGTGCCCACCTACTACGAGGGCGTGTTCCTGGCCAACGATAAGATGATCGAGGCCGAGCCCGAGGTGCTCGCGGCCTTCCTACGCGCCAGCGCGAAGGGCTTTGCGGACATGAAGGCTGATCCCGAGGAGGCGCTCGCCATCCTGCTGGCAAACCAGAGCGCGGAGAACTTCCCGCTGAGCGAGACCGTGGAGCGCAAGAGCATGCAGGTGCTGCTGCCGCTGATGGAGACCGAGGACGCAGCCTTCCTCTCCCAGTCCGATGCCTGCTGGCAGGAAAACATCGACTGGATGCGCGATCAGGGCCTGATCGACGGCGAGGTTTCCGTGGATGAGGTGCGCGTGAACCTGGGCTGAATACGCAAATGATGCGGAAATCCTCCGGCGTACAAGCCGGAGGATTTCTCTTTTGGACGGACTGCGTTAAATTCTCGGATGAATTGACATATCCGTGCCTGAAATGATAGAATACTGTCCGAAATCACCAAAGCAAACTGAGGAGCGTTGCCCGTGAAGAAGAGCGAAAAGCGGCGGCTCGCCGCCAGAGAGGCCGCACCCGCGCCCGTCAGCCCGGAGAGCTGCGGGGACGAGGGCGCGGTGATGGAGGTGGCCATGAAGGCCGGACGGCTGCTGCTGGAGAACGGCGCGGAGATCTTCCGCGTGGAGGAGACCATGGAGCGCATCTGCCGCTACTATCGCGTGGAGAACCCCAGCTTCTTCGTGCTCAGCAACGGCATCTTCATGACCGGCAGCGGCCACACGCCCCAGAGCCCCGCGCCCTTCTCCCACGTGGAGCACATCCCCGTGAAGGGCGCGCAGCTGGATCGTGTGGTCGCGGTGAACCAGCTCTCCCGGGAGATCGAGCGCGGCGGCTACACGCTGGAGGAGGCCAGCGCGCGCCTGGACGCGATTGCCCGCATGCCGGGCAAGAAGCGCTGGCAGCAGATCCTGGCCTCCGGTGCGGGCAGCGCCTGCTTCTGCATCCTCTTCGGCGGTGGACTTGCGGATGCCGCCGCTTCGCTCATCGCCGGTCTGCTGCTCTACGCCTACGTGCTGCACCTGAGCGCGCCCCACATGTCCCGCATCATCGGCAACGTACTTGGCGGCATGCTGGTCAGCGCCATCTGCGTGCTGTGTTACAGTCTCGGCCTGGGCCGCAGCCTGAGCCACATGATCATCGGCGCAATCATGCCGCTGATCCCGGGCATCCCCTTCACCAACGGCGTGCGCGACCTGGCGGACGGCGACTACATCTCCGGCTCCGTGCGCCTGCTGGATGCGATTCTGACCTTCATCTGCATCGCCACCGGCGTGGGCGTGGTCATCTCCTTCTACCACCACATGACGGGAGGTGGGCTGCTGTGATGCAGATTCTCTGGGAAACCCTGGCGGCCACCGGCGGCACCATCGCCTTTTCGCTGCTCTTCGGCGTACCGGGCAAGTACTATCTGGAGTGCGGGCTCACCGGCGGCATCGGCTGGCTGCTCTATCGTCTGATCTCCCTCTACACCCCGCTCCCGGTCACCGCCGCCACCTTCCTCGCGGCAGCGGCTGTGGCGCTGTACTCCCGCATCGCGGCGGTGCGCAGGCGCTGCCCCACCACGGTTTTCCTCATCGCGGGCATCTTCCCTCTGGTTCCCGGAGCGGGCATCTACTGGACGGTCTACTATCTGGTCACCGATGAGATCGCCCTGGCGCGCTCCAGCGGCACCTCCGCGCTCAAGGCCGCCTTCGCCATCGTGCTGGCCATCGCCGCCGTGTTCGAGCTTCCCCGCGGCCTGTTCCGCTGCTTTGCGCCCCGGCGCAGGCATTAGCACCACAAGCGCCGCATCCCGATTGAACCCGCCCTGATTCCGGCGGGTTTTGCCTTTTGTACGGCGCACAACTGCAATATAACACGCCCCGGATTGACAAACGCCGCGTTTCATGCAATACTCATGAATGTGTCTCTTGAGTTCCATTCGAGGAGGGCCTGACTTTGAATACCATTCTGCTGGGCAACCTGATTTCCCTCGCCGGTGCGGTACTGATGGTGGTCATCGGCTTCATCAAGCGCAAGGAGAAGGTGCTGGCGGTGCAGTGCGTGCAGTTCAGCCTGATGGGCGTGGGCAACCTGGTGCTCGGCGGCGTGACCGGCGCGCTCTCCAACCTCATCAGCCTGATCCGCAACCTGGTCTGCTACAAGACCGGCATCACGGTTCCGCTGAAGCTGATCTTCATCGCCGCGCAGGCGGGGCTCTCGCTTTGGGTGAACACCCAGGGCCTCATCGGCCTGCTGCCCGTGATCGCCGCGTGCATCTTCACCTGGTTTCTGGATGTGAAGAGCGACCTCGGCATGAAGATCCTGCTCATCGGCACCCAGTGCCTGTGGCTGGTGTACGATTTCACCATCATGAACTACGTCTCCTTCGCCTTCGACATCATGTGCCTGTGCTCCAACGGCGTGGGCATCTACCGCATCCGCAAATCCGCGAAGTAAACTGCATCCCAAAATTGTCTCACCCCGTCCATGCGCGAGGCCCTTGCAAGCTGGCTTCGCCGGACGGGGTGAGTAATTTATGTGAAAAAGGCATTTCCCTTTGTTGGTATCAATGTACCATGGGAATATGTACCGGATTTGAACAGAATGAAAACCCACCGGTTCAAAATGTGGTAATTTGCACGAAGCACGGAATTTTGGGCTTGAAGTTCGCAAAAAAGGTTTATATAATGGATATAAGCACAAAGGAGGGATACCCCATGGCAAATACCTACGATCTGATCGTCATCGGCGGCGGCCCGGGCGGCTATCTGGCCGCAGAGCGCGCTGCGCACGCGGGGCTGCGCACCCTGCTGTTTGAGAAGAATTCCCTGGGCGGCGTTTGCCTGAACGAGGGCTGCATTCCCTCCAAGGCGCTGCTGAACTCCGCCAAGACCTACGAGCACGCGCTGCACGCCGATCTGTACGGCGTGTCCTGCGACAATGTGCGCATCGACCAGAGCGCCGTGAACGCCCGCCGCGCGAAGGTTGTCCGAACGCTGGTGTCCGGCGTGCGTGCGAAGATGAAGGGCGCGGGCGTGACCGTGGTGATGAAGGAGGCGACCATCACTGGCAAGACCGTCGAGGGCTTCAAGGTCAGTGCCGACGGTCAGGTTTACAGCGGCAAGCGGCTGCTGATCGCCACCGGCTCCTCCGCCGTGGTTCCCGGAATTCCCGGCGTGCGGGAAAATCTGGGTTCCTTCGTGCTCACCAACCGCGAGGTGCTGGAGCTGACGGAGATTCCCGGCGAGCTGACCGTCATCGGCGGCGGCGTGATCGGCCTGGAGATGGCCGCTTACTACGCCACCGTCGGCTCGAAGGTCACGGTGGTGGAGATGCTGGATCACATCGCCGGAGCCACCGACCGGGAGATCTCCATGCTGCTCCAGAAGGAATTGGAGAAGAAGGGCGTGCGCTTCCTGCTGGGCCACAAGTGCCTGTCCGTGGAGCCCGGCAAGGTGTGGGTCGAGGATCCGAGCGGCCAGAAGAGCGCGGTGTCCGCCGACAAGGTGCTTCTGTCCATCGGCCGTCGCGCCAACGTGGAGGGTCTGGGCCTGGAGAGCATCGGCGTGAGCTTCGCCCGCACGGGCATCACCACCGACGCGCAGGGCCGCACCAACGTGCCGGACGTGTACGCCGTCGGCGACGTGAACGGTCACCACATGCTGGCCCACACCGCCTACCGCGAGGCCGAGGTCGCCATCAACACCATCCTGGGCAAGGGCGACAGCATGCGCTACAACGCCAACCCGGCGGTGATCTACACCAACCCCGAGATCGCCTCCGTGGGCCGCACCGAGGAGGAGTGCCGGGAGAAGGGCATCGATTACGAGGTGCAGAAGCTGTCCATGCGCTACTCCGGCCGCTTCGTGGCCGAGAACGAGGGCGCGGACGGCGTCTGCAAGATCCTCATCAACAAGAAGAAGCGCAACATCATCGGCGTGCACATGATCGGCAGCTACTCCGGCGAGATCATCTGGGGCGCAGCCGAGATGATCGAGATGCAGCTTCGCGTCACCGACGCGCGGCAGATCATCTTCCCCCACCCCACCGTCAGCGAAATCATCCGCGAGGTGCTCTGGGAGTTCGACGACTGAGATACGCTGCTCCGCCTCGAAACGACAAACGTAGGGCGGGATGCCCTCATCCCGCCGCATGACTGTACAGGGCTGTTTCAAAACAGGGAAATGTTTTGAAACAGCCCCTTGATTTGCATGAAGCTCAGCCCAGCATCGACCAGAGCTTGTTTCGGATGCGCTCCACCTGATGGATGGCCTGCTGCACCTGCTTGCGGCCCTTCCCGATCTTCGACTGCACCATCCAGTCCGCCACGAAGCCGTCGAAGAAGTAGTCCGCGAACTGCAAAAAGCCGCCCACGTCGATGTCCAGCGCCTCCACGCCGGATACGTCAGCCACCTCGCGGCTGAAGCGGCGCAGGCACGCGCGGGCCTGTTCGATCTCCCGCTGCGCCTCGTCCATCTTGCCGTGCTTCATCATCGTGGAGAGAAAGCCGCCGCCGAACATGTCCCAGAGGCCCCAGCTGCCGGCGCTGGACAGGCTCCTGTCCGCCCGGCGCAGCGCCTCCAGCGCATCGTCCGCCGCGCAGATCGCCTCGTGGATCTCCTGCTGATTCTGCATATATCCCATGATGTCCTCCCCTTCGGATGACTCCGATTCCTTAATGTGGCAACAGAATAGCACGACCTGCGCCGCAATGCAAGCCTCCGCGCACGAAAGCAGCGCTTTTCCGCCTCAAAACCGCAGTTTCATGCGTCCAGACGCGTTCGGACTTCGCTAAAATTCAACCCGACTTCGCTGTGCTGCGATTGACAGCCCATCCATGCTATGCTATACTCGGCTTGCAACCGAAGATAAGTGGTGGAGTCTGTCATAGGATGCGGCGCATCCTATTTATTGAGGTTGGCGCAGGCCCGCGCGGGCGTGCGCTCATTCCGGCTCCATATCTGTGGAGCCGTTTTCTTTTCCCACCCGCATGCCTTCTTTGATTGCCAGACACACAAGGAGGAAACCTATGCGCAAGACCAAGATCATCTGCACCATCGGCCCGGCCTGCGAGAGCGAGGAGATGCTGACCCAGCTCTGCGAGGCGGGCATGAACGTCGCCCGGCTGAACTTCTCCCACGGCACCCACGCCGACCATCTGGAGCGCATCCAGCGCATCAAGCGGGTGCGCGAAAAGCTGGGCCTGCCCATCGCCATCATGCTGGACACCAAGGGCCCGGAGTACCGCATCAAGACCTTTGAAAACGGCCCCGTCAATCTGGTAGAGGGTGCGGAGTTCACCTTCACCACCCGCGACGTGCCCGGCGATGCAAGCCGCGTGGCCGTGAACTTCAATGGCCTTCCCGAGAGCATGGCCCCCGGCGACACGATCCTGGTGAGCAACGGCCTGCTGTCCTTCAAGGTGAAGGAGGTCACGGACGAGGACGTGATCTGCACCGTCGTAAACGGCGGCGAGCTCTCCGACCGCAAGAGCATGAACTTCCCCGGCAAGCTGCTCTCCCAGCCCTACCTGAGTGAACAGGACAGGAGCGACATCCTCTTCGGCATCGAAAACGGCGTGGACTTCATCGCCTGCTCCTTCGTCTCCCGCAAGCAGGATCTGCTGGACATCCAGGCCATCCTGGACGAGGCGGGCGCGGACGGCATCGAGCTGATCGCCAAGATCGAAAACAGCACCGGCATCGAGAACATCGACGAGATCTGCCAAGCCTGCTCCGGCATCATGATCGGCCGCGGCGACATGGGCGTGGAGATTCCCTTCGAGAAGCTGCCCGCCATCCAGAAGCAGCTGATCACCAAGTGCCGCATGCTGGGCAAGCGTGTGATCACCGCTACCGAGATGCTGGAATCCATGATCCACAAGCCCCGCCCCACCCGCGCGGAGACCTCCGACGTGGCCAACGCCATCTACGACGGCAGCAGCGCCATCATGCTCTCCGGCGAGACCGC
>JBJEJN010000206.1:0-5625 GCA_051878085.1 Aristaeellaceae bacterium
GGATCGTTCTTCTTGTTCTTCATGGTATTGTAATTGCGCTGCTTGCACTCGGAGCATGCCAGCGTAACCTTGATGCGCTTATCCGATGCCAATTTCGACACCTCCCATATAATTGATGCGGCTCCCGCGGGTATCGCGGCCGCCGTCAAAATCCGTCACAGCTTTTTGCAACAAAAACAGCAGCCCACAACCGGGGCAGACTACTAAATTATAAAATAGCTTCCCCCAAATTGCAAGCACTTCCACAGCTTCATAGCAAATTTTACATTCCTGTGGCGGCATTCTTACGAAAAGGAGGCTGCGACACCTGCCGCAACCTCCCATCGAATCACCGATTACTTGATCTCGATCACAGCGCCGGCTTCTTCGAACTTCTTCTTCATTTCCTCGGCGGCTTCCTTGGCGATGCCCTCGGCCAGAGTGGACGGAGCGCCGTCGACCAGTTCCTTGGCTTCCTTCAGGCCCAGGCCGGGCTTGACTTCGCGGACGATCTTGATGACGTTGAGCTTCTTGGCGCCGGCTTCCTTCAGGATGACGTCGAACTCGGTCTTCTCTTCGGCGGCCTCGGCGGCTGCGCCTGCAACTGCGCCACCGGCAACGACGGGAGCCGCTGCGGAAACGCCGAACTTCTCTTCCATTTCCTTGACCAGGTCGGCCAGCTCAAGGATGGTCATGCTCTCGATTGCGGAGATGATTTCTGCATTCGTCATGGTTATATCCTCCATATATATTGTAGTATTCAGAAATTGATTATGCGGCGATTATTCCTCGCCAGCCTGCTTCTTGCGCAGGGCCTCCACGCAGTACACGAACTTGGACACAGAGCTCATCATGCTGCCCATGATCTTTGCGATGAGAACCTCCTTGCTCGGCAGATTTGCCAGAGCCTGAACGCCAGCCTCATCCAGGAAGTCGCCGTCGCAGATGCCGCACTTGATGGTCATCTTCTTGGTCTTCTTGGAGAACTCGCTCAGGATCTTTGCGGGGGCGATCATATCCTCGTAGCCGAAAGCAACTGCCGTCGGGCCCTCCAGATGCGCCGCCAGACCCTCGTAACCCATCTCCTTGGTGGCCAGGTTGATCATCGTGTTCTTCAGAACGCAGTACTCAACGCCCGCCTGACGGAGCTGGTTGCGAAGCTCGGTATCCTCCGCGACGGTCAGGCCGCGATAGTCTACCACAACAACCGTCTTTGCCTTCTCAAACTTCTCTTTGATACCGGCGACGATGTTCTTCTTCGATTCAAGAATCTTCACATTGGACATATTCAAACACCTCACATTCCCGTCCAGAATCTTGGACAAAGAAAAACCCTTGCGCAAGACGCAAGGGCGGTGTAAAAGCAACCGATCCATTGCGCCTCGGCGAGCGACCGGAGCCGGTCTTACGCACTTATGCACTCGCTGTCTATGGCACAGAGCCTTTCAAATCCAGCGATCATTATAGCAGAATCCACCCTCCCTGTCAAGGGTGCATCTACATTTAACCTTCGGCCCACGATCGCGCTGCCGCAGGGCTTTTCAGCGACTTTCCGCGACCGTCCGGAATCAAACTTCACCGAATATTAACGCAGTTTCCGATTCATTCCCCTTCTATTTTACACGCACTTCTTGCAAAATTGGGAAACATGTGCTAAACTGCAAAAGATTGAAACTGTCAAACTGTTTATCAATGCAGGAGGAGAATTCCAATGACCACGACTTACGAAAAACTGTCTTCCAATAAGGTCAAGCTGAACTTTACCGTCGAGCCCGAAAAGTTTGAAGAGGGCATCAAGAAGGCCTATCAGAAGATGGTCAAGAAGATCAATATTCCCGGCTTCCGCAGAGGCAAGGCTCCGATGAAGGTCATTGAGGCCCACTACGGCGAGAGCGTTTTCTATGAGGATGCCTTCGACACGATCTTCCCCGAGATCTATCAGGCTGCCCTGACTGAGCACAACGTGGACGTCGTGGATCGTCCCGAGTTGGACGTGGAGCAGATCGGCCGCGGCAAGGAGCTGAAGTTCTCCGTCGAGGTGTTCGTGCGCCCCGACGTGACCCTGGGCGAATACAAGAACCTGGGCATCGTCAAGACCGTTGACGAGGTCACCGAGGACGACGTGAAGGCCGAGATCGAGCGCGCACGCGACCGCGCCTCCCGCTGGATCGAGATCACCGACCGCGCCGCCAAGCTGGACGACCAGGTCAACATCAACTACGCCGGCTTCCTGGGCGAGGAGCAGTTCCAGGGCGGCACCGCCGAGAACCACGACCTGATCCTGGGCTCCGGCGCGTTCATCCCCGGCTTCGAGGATCAGCTGGTGGGCGCTGAGATCGGCGCGGACGTGGACGTCAACGTCACCTTCCCCGAGCAGTACCACTCCGAGGAGCTGGCCGGCAAGGCCGTGGTGTTCCACGTGCACGTCAACAGCATCCGCGAGAAGGAGATGCCCGAGCTGGACGAGGACTTCGTGAAGGAGGTCTCCGAGACCGCCAACACCGTGGACGAGTACAAGGCCGAGATCCGCGAGCGTCTGGAGAGCCAGGCCGAGAACCGCGCCGAGACTGCCTTTGAGAACGAGGTGATCGAGAAGGTTGTCGAGAACGCCGAGGTGGACATCCCCGCAGCCATGATTGAGGATCAGATCGACAACATGCTGCGCGACATGGAGATGCGCATGATGTATCAGGGCATGAAGCTGGACGACTACTTCAAGTACACCGGCCAGACCCGCGAGCAGGTGCGCGAAATGTACAAGGCGCCCGCTGAGGAGCGCGTCAAGACCCAGCTGGTCGTGGCCGCCGTCATGAAGGCCGAGGAGATCAAGGCCGACGAGGCGGAGATCGACGCTGAGATCGCAAAGTACGCCGAGCAGAACAAGAAGTCCCTGGACGAGTTCAAGGCCATGCTGAGCGATGGCGACAAGGAGTACTTCTCCGAGATCGCTTCCCTGCAGAAGACCATCGCCTTCCTGAAGGATCACGCGGAATAAGCATGTACGCAGGGTTCAAGAGAAAACCGCAAGGGCGCGCTTGAACCGGCGCAACTGAATGAAGCCATCTGAGGCCCGCAGCTGCATTTTCATAAACCTTGCGCTGCGGGTTTCTCATATTCAGCGCCCGATGTGACATATATAGTCATGACGCGCCGGGCGCGAGGTCCCCGCGCGAACCGCCGCCCCGGGAAAGGGGCCGGCGCTCTCCGGGCGGAATTCATCCACGCCGGAGCGCAGCGCTTCCGCTTGCAAGCGCCGCTTCCGGTGAAATCAATTTACGGGAGGTGTGCCTATGTTTACGGTACCCTATGTCATCGAACAGACCAACCGCGGCGAGCGCAGCTACGACATCTACTCCCGCCTGCTGAAGGACCGCATCATCTTCCTCGGCGGCGAGATCGATGACGACGTCGCCAATATTGTGGTTGCCCAGATGCTCTTCCTCGAGATGGAGGATCCGGACGCCGACATCATGCTCTATATCAACAGCCCGGGCGGCTCGGTATCCGCCGGCATGGCCATCTACGACACCATGAGGTACCTCAAATGCGAGGTCTCCACGGTCTGCATCGGCCTTGCCGCATCCATGGGCGCGTTCCTGCTGGCTGCGGGCGCGAAGGGCAAGCGCCGCGCGCTGCCCCACGCCGAGATCATGATCCACCAGCCCCTCGGCGGCGCGAAGGGTCAGGCCACGGACATCCAGATTCAGGCCGAACAGATCCTGAAGATCAAAAAGACCATGAACGAGCTGCTGGCCCAGAACACTGGCAAGCCCCTCAAGACCATCGAAAAGGACGTGGAGCGCGATCACTACCTCAGCGCCGACGAAGCTCTGGCGTACGGCCTGATCGACGAAATCATTGCTCCGAGGAGATAAAACATCCATGGCAAATCGAGATGACTTCAACAACGGCGGAACGATCCGCTGCTCCTTCTGCGGCAAGACGCAGGATCAGGTGCGCAGGCTGGTGGCCGGGCCCAACGCCTACATCTGCAACGAGTGCATCCTGCTCTGCCAGGAGATCGTGTCCGATGACGTGGACAGCGTGAACGCCTCCGGCGAGATCGAGATCAAGACCCCCCAGGAGATCAAGGAGGTGCTCGATCAGTACGTGGTTGGCCAGGAGGCCGCCAAGAAGGCGCTGTCCGTCGCCGTGTACAACCACTACAAGCGCATCCGCTTCATGGGCAACAAGAAGAACGATGTGGAGCTGCAGAAGTCCAACATCGTCATGCTCGGCCCCACCGGCTGCGGCAAGACCTACCTGGCCCAGACGCTGGCCAAGATCCTCAACGTGCCCTTCGCCATCGGCGACGCCACCAGCCTGACCGAGGCCGGCTACGTGGGCGAGGACGTGGAGAACATCCTGCTGCGGCTGATCCAGAACGCGGATTACGACATCGAGCTGGCCCAGCGCGGCATCATCTACATCGACGAGATCGACAAGATCGCCCGCAAGAGCGAGAACCCCTCCATCACCCGCGACGTGAGCGGCGAGGGCGTGCAGCAGGCGCTTTTGAAGATCCTGGAGGGCACCATCGCTTCGGTTCCCCCGCAGGGCGGCCGCAAGCACCCCCACCAGGAGTTCATCCAGATCGACACCACCAACATCCTCTTCATCTGCGGCGGCGCCTTCGACGGCATCGAGAAGATCGTCGAAAACCGCATCGGCAAGAAGACCATGGGCTTCGGCGCGGAGCTGCACTCCAAGACCGAGCGCGCCGGCGAGGAGATCATGAGCCAGGTGCGCCCGGAGGACCTGCTGAAGTTCGGCCTGATCCCCGAGTTCGTGGGCAGACTCCCGGTGCTGGTGACGCTGAACCAGCTGGACGAGACCGCGCTGGTGAAGATCCTCACCGAGCCGAAGAACGCGCTGGTGCGCCAGTATTCCAAGCTCCTGAGCTTCGACAACGTGGAGCTGGAGTTCACCCCCGAGGCGCTCACCACCATCGCCCGTCTGGCGCTGGAACGCAAGAGCGGCGCGCGCGGCCTGCGCGCCATCATCGAGGGCGTGATGACCGATACCATGTTCGACCTGCCCAGCATCGAGGGCGTGAGCAAGTGCATCATCACCGAGGCCGCCGTGCTGGGCAAGGAGAAGCCCCAGCTGGTGCGCACGCCCCTGGAGCTACCTCAGGCCGGAGAGGCCAAGGCCCAGATCGAGGGAGCCTGACACAAATCAAAGCAAAACCGTGGCCGGCGCGCATGTGCGCTGGTCACGGTTCTTCTTTATTACCCGGCGGCGCGGGCACATGCTCCACGCCGCCCTTCATTTCTCAGCTCAGCTCGGACAGGCCCGTGCACAGCTCATAGTACCGTCCCTTCTGGCGCAGCAGATCGTCGTGGTCGCCGCGCTCGATGATCTCGCCGTTCTCCAGCACCATGATGGCGTTGGCGTTGCGCACGGTGGACAGGCGGTGGGCGATGACGAAGGTGGTGCGGTTCTCCATGATGCGGTCCATGCCCTTCTCGATCATGCGCTCGGTGCGGGTGTCGACGGAGCTGGTGGCCTCGTCCAGCACCAGGATCGGCGCCTTGCTCAGCGCCGCGCGGGCGATGTTCAGCAGCTGCCGCTGGCCCTGGGACAGGTTCGCGCCGTCGCCCTCGATCACGGTGTTGTAGCCGTCGGACAGGCGCTTGATGAAGC
>JBJEJN010000207.1:0-5445 GCA_051878085.1 Aristaeellaceae bacterium
GAAGATGCAGCTCACCAGCACCAGCGCGGCGATGAGCATTGCGCCCATCACGCTCTTCTTCTCCGGAGCCTTGCCGCCGGCCGGCTCCGTGAGGCCGATCTGGCGCAGCGCACGGGAGACGGGCTTGTAGATCAGCATGGCGATGGCGGCGTTCAGCGCAGATTTGATCAGGTTGAAGGGCAGGAACACCGGCACCAGCATCGCCGCGACGGCCTCGCGGGGCATGCCCATGTAATACGGCGTGATAAAGTAGTTCCACAGCAGCATCAGCGCGGTCATCACCAGCGCGCCCAGCACCAGGCCCACCGCCGCGCCCCGCAGGCTGTGGCGCTTCTTGTACACGAATGCCGCCGTGCAGGCGAAGCCCGCGCTGGACAGCACGTTCATGATCAGGCCGATGATGCCCGTGGAGCTGACGGTGAGCATCTCAATGGCGGATACCACGAAGGTCACCAGCAGCGCAGGCATCGGCCCCAGAATGAAGCCGCAGATCACCAGGATCACGTCCTTGGGATCGTACTTGAGGAAGTCCACGCTGGAGATCGGAAAGCGGCCAACCAGCATCACGATGTAGGCCAGCGCGGCGAACATCGCCATGAGTGTCAGTCTGTGCGTCTTGTTTTTTACGGTCATGGTTCAACACCTCCATGTTGTCGCGGCGAGGTTCGCATTTCACCAAAAAACGCCCCGAACAGACGTTCGGGGCGAAAAACAAGCAGGCGAAAAAACGGACTTCGCGCCTTCTTTCATCCGGACTGTTACGGTCGGTACCGGAGTTTCACCGGTTCATGCGCCATCGGCGCGCGCGGACTATACCGCCGGTCGGGAATTGCACCCTGCCCTGAAGACATGCTCCGTTCGTAATATATACCTGCGGGGCGCAATTGTCAATCCAGTGGGATGAGAAGCCATAAAAATATAACATTTCGGCAGATTGACAAGACCTGCAATTGGCGCTAGACTGCCTTATAGCGCTTTCCGGAGGATGCAGATGTGGAAGTAATGGATGTACTCTTTTCGATTTTTGAACTGCTGGGCACGGTGGCCTTCGCCGTATCGGGGGCGATGGAAGGCGTGCGGCACAAAATGGACCTGTTCGGCGTGACGATGCTGGGCCTGGTGACGGCCATCGGCGGCGGCGTGCTGCGGGACCTGATGATCGGTCAGATTCCACCGCGGGTGTTCCTGAACTCCCGCTGCGCGGTGCTGGCGATTCTGGTGGCGCTGGCGGTGTTCATCATCCTGAAGCTGACCCAGGAGCGCAAGCCGAAAGCCTTCGCCCAGCTGCGGGAGAAGCTGTACTTCCTCTCGGACACGCTGGGACTGGCCGCGTTCACGGTGCTGGGCATCGAATCGGCGGGCCCGGGCAGGAACACGGGGCTCTTGCTGTTCGTGGGCATGATCACCGGCGTGGGCGGCGGCGTGCTGCGGGACGTGCTGGCTGGCAGCGTGCCCAGCATCTTCCGCAAGCACATCTACGCCCTGGCCTCCCTGGCCGGCGCGCTGGCCGACGTGCTGCTGATGCGCATCCTGCCCGCCGAGATCGCCATGCTTGCCGGCTTCGGCGTGGTGGCGCTCATCCGCATCGTCGCCGCGCACTACAAGTGGAACCTGCCGCACATCGATCTGGAGGAATGAGGCTCCTGCATAAGAATTGTCCCCCGGGCGCGAAACCCGGGGGATATTTCTGGATATGAATTCCGTCAGAATACCTTCTTGAGGGAGCTGAGCTTCATATAGCCGCTCTTGCCGGTCATGCTCTTAACCTGCGCCCAGCTGCCGTTGGTCTTGTACACCAGCACGTACACGCCTTCCTTGATCGTGCTGCTCTTGCGCAGGGAGTTGCCGGAGCGCTTGTACAGCGTGGTGGAACCCCTCGTCACATACACCTGATCCGCGCGCACCGCGCCGTAGCTGGACAAAAAGCGCTTGTACACATAGCCCGTCTCGCCGTCGGTGGTGCACACCTTGCAGTAGGCGCCGTCGGTCTTGTTCAGATAGAGCACCTTCGTGCCCTTGTCCAGCGTGGTGATGATCGCGCCGGAAGCGCCCGTGCGCAAGCGCGCCTGATCCACGTTGATCTTCAGAATCTTGGCCGTCTTGGCTGCAGCAAAAGCACTCAACGGAGCCAAAGTCAGCACCAGAATCAGTGCCAGGCACAGGATGGATTTCCAGAGATTCCGCTTCATACCAACGCACCTCCCATGATGTGTAACCTATTCTACCATATTTTCGTGCTCCACGCAAGCGAATTGAAACAATTTTGTGATAATTTTTGTAACAAATCAGTTGGTGAAGTACACCAGCTCCTCCTCCGGAGGCTCGGCGGGCACGATGCTCTCCTCGATGAGGATGATTGCGTCGCGACCGTGCAGCGGACTGAAGCCCGCCTCGGCCTTGGCGGTGAGGTAGATCCAATCGTTGGTGTCGGGCTCCTTCGCGCCGTACTTGCAAAGGAAGCCGATGCCGCCGATGTCGTCCACGCAGCAGGTCATGGCGTGGCGACCGAACACGAAGCACTTCTTGGGCATGTCCTGCATGCGGAAGGCGCGCCCCTTGGCATGGATGCGCTTGCCGTCGTAGCGCTCGGGATGCTCCATGGCGTCCAGATAGAAGATGCCGAACTCGGTGTCGCCGATCTCGATGGGGTCGGCCTTGACGTCGTAGGGCAGATCCTCGTCGGCCACGCCGTCGTCCATGGTGCCGTCAGTGTTCTCGAAAAAGATGCGGGCGGTGTTGTTCATCGCCAGCACGGCCCTGCGCCACTTGCTCTTGGGCATGTCCTGGTTGCAGCGGTTGAAGATGATCAGATCGCCCTCCTGGATGCCATCGGCCATGAACTTGCGCATGTTGGTGAGGTAGAGCTCAAAGGTGGTGGCGTCGATCAGGGTGATGATCTGCGCCAGCTCCCAGTTCTTCGGCTTCCTGGCCTTGTACAGCGTCTCCATCATCCAGGTGGAATTGTACTCGATCAGCACGCGCTCCGGGCGATACTGCTTGTCCAGCTTCACCAGCACGTCGCCGCTCAGCTCACTGGAGGACTCCATCGTGACCATCACGGTGTTGGTGCGCCTGAGCAGCTCGGGATCGTACTCCTCCTCGCCCTCCTCGCACACCAGCAGCAGCGTGCGCTCGCCCTCGGAAAAGCCCTCGTCGGCCAGCATCTCCTGCATGAACTTCGTCTTGCCGCTCTCCAGAAAGCCGGTTACGATGTATACTGCCGCGTCCATACTCCGCTCCTTACAGGCCGAACAGCTCTTTGAGCGCGGCCTCGTTGATCTTCGTGCCGATCACGCACAGGCGGCCGGTGTAATCCGCGCTGCCGTAGCGCACGTCGGACTCGCCGGGCACGTAATCGAAGTGCAGCCACTTGCCGTCGGTGAGGGGCAGGATCCCCTTCGCGCGCAGGATGGAGCCGAAGCGCTTCTCGTCATCCAGCTCGTCCAGCGCGGCGCGAATCGCGGCCTCCTCGAACTTGCGCGGGGTCTCCACGCCGATGTTCTGGAACACCTCGTCCGCGTGGTGGTGGCCGTGGTGGTCGTGGTGACAGCCGCAGGTGCAGCCGTCGCCGTGGTCATGGTCATGATGGTGCTCATGGTCGTGATCGTGGTCGCAGCACTCATGCTCGTGGTCATGATCGCACTCGTCGTGGTCGTGATGGTGCTCATGGTCATGGTCACAGCACTCGTCGTGGTCGTGATGGTGCTCATGGTCATGATCGCAGCACTCGTCGTGGTCATGGTGGTGCTCGTGGTCGTGATCGCAGCACTCGTCGTGGTCGTGATGGTGCTCGTGGTCGTGATCGCAGCACTCGTCGTGGTCATGGTGATGCTCGTGGTCATGATCGCAGCACTCGTCATGGTCATGATGGTGCTCATGCTCGTGGGCGTGGCGCACCACCTCGTCGGTACTCAGCAGGCTCTCGGCGCTCTCGATCACGTCCAGCATCTGCTGGCTGGTCAGCTCGTCCCAGGGCGTGGTGATGATGCGGGCGTGTTCGTTGTACTCGCGCAGGAGGTTGACGCACTTCTCGATGCGCTCCTCGGTGGTGTTCTGGGTGCGGCTGAGGATGATGGTCTCGGCGTTCTCGATCTGGTCGATGAAGAACTCGCCGAAGTTCTTGGCGTACATGCGGCACTTGCCGACATCGGCAACGGTGGCGCTGCCCTCGAGGGTGATTTCGTGGCTGTCCATCATGTCCACCACCACGCGGCGGATGTCGGAGAGCTTGCCCACGCCGGAGGGCTCGATGATGATGCGGTCGGGATGATAGGTGTCGATCAGCTCGTCCAGCGCGCGGCTGAAGTCGCCCACCAGCGTGCAGCAGATGCAGCCGGAGTTCAGCTCGGTGATCTGGATGCCGGAATCGCGCATGAAGCCACTGTCCACGCCGACCTCGCCGTATTCGTTCTCCAGCAGAACCACCTTTTCGCTGCCGAACGCGCCGCCCAGCAGCTTCTTGATCAGCGTGGTCTTGCCCGCGCCGAGGAAACCGGAAATGATATTGATCTTCGTCATGATTTACTCACCTGTCCTGTAACTGTACTTTGATTTTTTGCATACAATTCTATGATAGCCACTGAAATTGCATTTGTCACGCGCACACAGGAGATTTCATCAAATAATAACATTCACTCCTCGGGTGCGCGCTTCCTGCGCCGGAGAAACCAGAGCAGCAGTATCGCCACAGCGACGCCCAGCAGCGCCCCGCCGGTGTCGATCAGCATGTCGCGGCCCTCGCAGCTGCGGCCCTCGGAGAACATCTGGTGCAGCTCGTTGCCCGCAGCCAGCGCCGTGCACACGATCACGGACAGCGCCGCGCCCGCGGTTTTGTCCCGGAAGCTCTCCGTCAGCGCCAGGCAGAGCAGAAAGCCCTCCAGTGCAAAGATGCTGAAGTGCGCCAGCTTGCGCAGCACGTGCTCCAGCTGATCCGGGGGAATGCGATTGAAGGGGAAGATTCCCCGCACAAAATCGGCGAGCGCACCGCTCAGTCTGCCGGACTCCGCCGCGTTCTGCCCCGAAAAAAAGAACAGCACCGCGATCCAGCCGACCGCCAGCGCCCAGAACAGGATCAGCCGCAGCGCCTTGCGTTTTTTCTGCATATCGGACTCCTTTCGGATCGATTTCCTATCATTATATCCCTTTGACGCAAAAAACAAGCGTTTGGCTCCATCGCTTACCAAAATATAACAGGTGCTGTCTCAAAACATTCTCCTCGTTTCGAGACAGCACCACAATCGCCGTGCGGCGGGGTGAGGGCACCCCGCCCTACGGTGCGGAGCGAAGCCGGGCAGTGTTTTCAGAACCAAACGTAAGAAGTCCAGTTCATTCTTGCCAAACTGGATTTCGGGGAAAGGCAAACATACCGCAAGGAAAGAAGCACAGTGCCCCTATCCCTTGAATCTATGGGGATAGGGGCACGTTCGACTCAAACGGCGATAGCCT
>JBJEJN010000208.1:0-27152 GCA_051878085.1 Aristaeellaceae bacterium
GGGGCCGGAGCAGGCCTCCGGATGGAACTGCACGGTGAAGGCGTTCCACTCGGGGTAGTCGATGCCCTCGCAGGTGTTGTCGTTGGCGTTGACGAAGCGAATCTGTCCCTCCCGGACGGACTCGGACACCACCGCGTAGCCGTGGTTCTGGCTGGTGATGTAGGTGCGCGTGCCGCCAACCTCCTTCACCGGCTGGTTCGCGCCGCGGTGGCCGAACTTCATCTTTTCTGTGCGTCCGCCCGCAGCCAGCGCCGTCAGCTGGTGCCCCAGGCAGATGCCGAACACCGGAAGCTTGCCCAGCATCTTCGCGATCTGGGCGATGCAGTAGCTGTTCTCGCTGGGGTCGCCGGGGCCGTTGGAGAGCATCACGCCGTCGAAGCCGCCGTTCAGGATCTCCCGGGCCGGGGTGCGTGCGGGCCAGACCGTCACCGTGCAGCTGCGCTTCTGCAGTTCGCGCACGATGTTGCGCTTTGCGCCGTAGTCCATGAGCGCCACGCGGTACTTTTCTTCTCCGCAGGCCGGATGGGTGGAGGGGCCGTCGCAGGTGACCTCGTCCACCACGCCCACCACGCTGTAATTTTCAATGGGCGTCAGGTCAGCGGGGATTTCGCGGCAGATCATGGCGTTCATCACGCCGCTCTCGCGAATCTTGCGGGTGATGGCGCGGGTGTCCACGCCGCAGATGCCGGGTACGTTATGCTCCTTCAGGAAGCGATCCAGTTCATACTGGCTGCGGAAGTTGGAGGGCGCGTCGCACAGCTCGCGCACCACATAGCCGCGCACGTGGCAGTTTCCCTCGAAGTCATCCTCGATCACGCCGTAGTTGCCGATCAGCGGGAAGGTCTGCATCACGATCTGTCCCGCATAGCTGGGGTCGGTCAGGGTCTCCAGATAGCCCACCATGCCCGTGGTGAACACCAGCTCGCCCAGACCGCACGCCTCCGCGCCGATGCCGACGCCCTCGTACACGCTGCCGTCGGCCAGCACCAGATAAGCCTTCGCCATATGTATCCTCTCTCTTTCATGGTAAACCGGCATGATGAAGCATCATGCCGGTTGTAAGCTTAGAATGCGCCGAGGGTCGCCGCCATCACAGCCTTGATGGTGTGCATGCGGTTCTCCGCCTCGTCAAACACGATGGAGGCCGGGGATTCAAACACCTCGTCCGTCACTTCCATCTCGTTGATTCCGTATTTTTCAGAAATTTCGCGGCCAATGCCGGTGTTCAGGTCGTGGAAGGCCGGCAGGCAGTGCATAAATACGCAGTCCGCTGCGGCTGCGGTCATCTTCTTCGCGTCCACCTGATAGGGGGACAGCTCGCGGATGCGCTCCTCCCACACCTCGGCGGGTTCGCCCATGGAGACCCATACGTCGGTGTAAATGACGTTCGCGCCCTGCACGGCTTCCATCGGATCCTCGCAGAAGGAGAGCTTCGCGCCGGTCTGGGCGGCGATTTCCTCACACTGTTCGATCAGCGCCGCGTCGGGGAAGTACTTCTTCGGGGCGCAGGCCACGAACTCCAGACCCATCTTCGCGCAACCCACCATCAGGGAGTTGCCCATGTTGTAGCGCGCGTCGCCCATGTACACCAGCTTCACGCCCTGAAGGCGGCCGAAGTGCTCGCGGATGGTCAGGAAGTCGGCGAGAATCTGGGTGGGATGGAACTCGTTGGTCAGGCCGTTCCACACCGGCACGCCCGCGTGCTTCGCCAGCGTCTCCACGATCTCCTGGCCGAAGCCGCGGTACTCGATGCCGTCGTACATGCGGCCCAGCACCCGCGCGGTGTCGGCGATGGACTCCTTCTTGCCGATCTGGGAGCCGGAGGGGTCGAGATAGGTCACGCCCATGCCCAGGTCGTAGGCCGCGACCTCGAAGCTGCAGCGGGTACGGGTGCTGGTCTTTTCAAAGATCAGCGCAACGTTCTTGCCGCGCAGCGCGTCGTGGGCGATGTTCGCCTTCTTCTTTTGCTTGAGCTCCGCCGCCAGATCGATCAGCGCGCCGATCTCCTGGGGCGTCAGGTCCAACAGCTTCAGGAAGCTCTTTCCCGCCAGGGACTTGGTGTTCGCCATGCATTTCAACCCCCAAAACACAGTTTGAACTATTATAAGACCTAACGCGCCCCGCGTGCAATGCAATGCAGGTAAAATTATACGTACATGATGCATAAATTGTGGGCGAATTCCTGTACAAAGGCATAAAAATTCGGGAATATGCGAAAAATTACATAAATATGCATTGACAGCAAAGCCCTGAAGTGCTATTCTGTGTCCAATCCATCCGGCGCGGAGCGCGGGGAGGAACAATGGGAAAAACAATGGGAAAGAAAGAGGGTCAAAGATATGAAAAAGATTTTTGCGATGCTGCTGATTTGCGCGCTTCTGCTGATGGGCTGCGCGATGGCGGAAAAGCTGACGATGGGTTCCAGCTGCGACTTCCCGCCCTATGAGTACTACGACGACGAGACCGGCGAGATCGTGGGCATCGACGTGGAGATCGCATATGCGGTCGCCGAGAAGCTGGGCTGCGAGCTGGAGATTCAGGACATGCAGTTCGACTCCATCATCGCCGCCGTGTGCTCCGGCAAGGTGGACTTCGGCATGTCCGGCTTCACCGTCACCGAGGAGCGCAAGCAGAACGTGGACTTCTCCACGCCCTACACCACGGCCAAGCAGTCCGTTCTGGTGCCCGCTGAGACCAGCATCACCTCCGTGGACGACCTGTTCAACCCGGACAACGAATATAAGATCGGCGTGCAGATCGGCACCACCGGCGACCTGTACATCACCGGCGACGTGGAGGCCAACGGCCTGAAACACAGCGTGGAGCGCTACAACAAGTACGGCGACGCGGTCATGGCGCTGCTGTCCGGCAAGATCGACTGCATGATCGTCGACGATCAGGTTGCCGTCAGCTTCGCCGAGGCGAACGAGGGCCTGGCGCTGCTGGACACCGCCTATGCCCTGGAGGAGTACGCCATCTGCTTCGCCAAGGAGAGCCCGCTGTACGCTTCCTTCAACGCCGCGCTGGAGGAGCTTCTGGCGGACGGCACCGTGCAGAGCATCATCGACAAGTACATCGCCGCCTGATTGAAGCTTGGGATTGCCCCGGAGCCCTTCGGCTCCGGGGCCTTTTCATGCGCCGCGCCGCTGCGGCGGATCTCCGCACCCTGTGTGACAGCTTTCCGCAACACTTTGGCGAAAACATACAAAAAATGAAAAATATCAACCAATAGTTGCTTGCAAAGTGTGGTCGATGATGCTAGCATAAAATTATATGTTGTGTGTTATCGGCGCGGCGTGTGCCGGAGGGGAGGTTGGAATTGCGCAGAAGGATACAAAAGCAGAGGATTCAACAGGGGCTCGAGCGGATTCTGCCCTCCTATGCGCGCATACCGCTTGTGCTTCTGGTCATAATAAACCTGATTGTCTACGAGGGCACGCAGTTTCTGATGCTGCATGCGAAGCACTGGGATCTGGCGCTGCCGCTGGACGCGCGCATCCCCTTCCGCCCGGCGTGGATCGTGATTTACATTCTGGCCTACCTGCAATGGGTCGTGGGCTACGTTCTGATCGCCCGGGAGAGCCGGGCGCACTGCAACCGGGTGCTGGCGGGCGAACTCATCGCCAAGCTCATCTGCGGACTGTTCTTCATCCTGTTGCCCACGCGGATTGAGCGGCCTGTGGTGGAGGGCAGCGGCGTCTTTGCGGCGTTGACGCGGCTGATCTTTGCGTCGGACCTGCCCGGCAACCTGTTTCCCTCGATACACTGTCTGGAGAGCTGGATCTGCTTCCGTGGCGCAATCGGCATGAAGCGCGTGCCACGCTGGTACGCACCGGCGATGCTGGCGTTTACGCTTATGGTGTTTGCGAGTACGGTGCTGGTGAAGCAGCATGTGCTGGTGGACATCCCTGCGGGCGTGTTGGTGGCCGAAGTGGGACTGCTGCTGTCGGATAAGCTCCGCGCGGGAAGGCTGCTGGACCGCCTGGAGGCCGCGCGGCTGCGGAGAAGAGGAGGGGAGGCGTGAGTCAGATGGATCGAGCGGATCGCGCCCGGACGCAGCCGGGCGGATTGAACGCGAAGCGGGAGGCGCTGTGGTCGCTGCTGTTTGTGCTGATCGCGGCGTGCACCCTCTGGGCGGTCTCCTCGCAGTCGAAGGACTTCTCCCCGGAGGGCTTTCTGGAATTTTTGCAGGGCGCGTCCATGCCCTGGCTGGCGCTGGCCTTCGTGTGCATGCTGCTCTCGGTGTGGTCCGAGGGCATGGCCATTTTGCAGATCTGCAGGAGCTTCGGCCACAGAAGGCGCGCCTCGAACGGCTTCATCTACGCCTCGGCGGACGTTTACTTCTCCGCGATCACGCCCTCGGCCACCGGCGGTCAGCCCGCCAGCGCCTTCTTCATGATGCGCGACGGCATACCCGGGCCGGTGTCCACCGTGGCGCTGCTGCTGAACCTGATCATGTACACGCTGTCCATCGTGGTCATCGGCATCCTGTGCTTCCTGTTCCGGCCGGGGGTGTACCGCATGTTCAGCCCGCTGGCCAGACTGATGATCCTGATCGGCTGCGCGGTGCAGTGCGGTCTGGTGCTGCTGCTGGTGCTGCTGCTGAAGAAGGAGAAGCTCTTGCACCGGGCGTGCGACGCGGTGCTGCGCTTCCTTGCGAAGCTGCGCCTGCTGCGCAGGCTGGAAAAGAAGCGGGAGCGCCTGCGGACGGCCATCGACGACTATCGGCGGAACGTACAGCTGGCGGCGGGCCAGGGGGGCATGCTCTGGCGCGCCTTCGCGCTGAACCTGATGCAGCGCATGCTGCTGATCGCTGTGACCATGTGTGCGTTCCGGGCTGCGGGCGGCGCTGCGGAGCAGATGCTGGATGCCTGGGCGGTGCAGGGCTTCTCGATTCTGGGCTACAGCTTCGTGCCCATACCGGGCGCGATGGGCGTGGCGGATCTGATGCTGATGGACGGCTTCGGCCAGATGATGGCGCAGGAGAGCGCGGTGAATCTGGAGCTGCTGAGCCGGTCGATCTCGTTTTACAGCTGCATTCTGATCTGTGGTGCGGCGGTTCTGGTGAAATACTTGATGCAAAAAGTGAGGAAGCAAGCATAGATGATTGGATACTACAATTACACGATGATACTGACCTACCTGTCCCTGATCTTCTCCGGCGTGGGCATCTTCGCCTCGCTCAGCGGCGGCGGACATCCCTACATCGGGATCTTCGCGCTGCTGGCCAGCGGCCTGTGCGACGCCTTTGACGGCAGGGTCGCCCGCACCAAGAAGGATCGCAGTGAGCGGGAGTGCAGGTTCGGCGTGCAGGTGGATTCCCTCGCGGACGTGGTGGCCTTCGGCGTGCTGCCTGCCTGCATCGGCGTGGCGACGCTGCGCTGCTCGCCGCTGATGCAGGAGCTGTTCGCCGAGGGCGGGCGCACCATGGTGCTGATTGCCCGGGGGCTGGCCTACGCCGTGCTCCTGCTTTACATGCTGGCCGCGCTGATTCGCCTGGCCTACTTCAACGTCACCGAGGAGGAGCGCCAGAGGACCGAGGGCGGCGCACGGCGCTACTTCACCGGCCTGCCCGTGACCTCGGCGGCGCTGATCTTCCCCACGGTGATGCTGCTTCAGTTCATCACGCCCATGGACATCACGCCCCTGTATCTGGGCGTGGCGGTGCTGACGGGCTTCGCCTTCCTCGCGAAGTTCCAGATGCGCAAGCCGGGCATGCGGGGCGTGCTGATCATGGTGGCCATCGGCGCGGCGGAGTTCATCGCGATGATCATCCTCCGCTACTGCCTGCGGTTGCGCTGAGCATGGAGCAGCTGCTACAGAACCGAACGGCCTCGCCCCGACCCCGGGACGGCGCCGCGCTGCGCTTCCTCTATAACACGCCGCTGGGACGGCTGCTGCTGCGTCCGCTGTGCGCGCGTCCGATCTCGCGCCTGTGCGGGCGCTTTCTGGATTCCCCGCTGTCAAAGCCGCTGATCCGGCCCTTCGTGTGCAGGAACGGCATCCGCCTGGAGGACTTCGATTCGGACAGCTTCCGCTGCTTCAACGACTGCTTCAGCCGCAAAATCCGCCCGGAGCTTCGCCCGGTGGATCCTTCGCCGGACGCGCTGGTGGCCCCCTGCGACGGCCTGCTCAGCGTCTATCCGATTCAGAAGGGCACGGTGATTCCCGCCAAGCAGAGCATGTACACCATCAATGACCTGCTGGGCGGCGACCCTGCGGCCTCGCGCTTCGAGGGTGGTACCTGCCTGGTGTTCCGCCTGTGTGTGAACCACTACCACCGCTATTGCTACCCGGATGACGGACATCTGCTGCGCAGCGGCTTCATTCCCGGGGAGCTGCACACGGTGCGGCCCATCGCGCTGGAGCAGCTGCCGGTGTTCGTGCGCAACTGCCGGGAGTACGCGCTGCTGGAGACCGATCATCTGGGCATGGTGGCGCAGATCGAGGTGGGCGCGATGCTGGTGGGAAAGATCGCCAACCATCCCGCGCCGGAGCGCTTCGAGCGCGGCGATGAGAAGGGCATGTTCCTCTACGGCGGCTCCACAGTGATCCTGCTGACCGAGCCGGGAAGGATACATATTCCTAAGGAGGCCTTTGCACTCTCTGCGGAGGAAAGAGAGATCCCCGTCTGCATGGGCGAGCGCATCGCCGATCTCGCGGATGCGGCTCAAAGAACGGCATAATCAAATGAAACGACGCGCTGCGGTCGGGCAAATCTGTCCGATGCGGCGCATTTTTGTGTCGAAATACATGCTTTTGCGGAACCATGCAAGCTCAATATCCGTCCAATAGATATAGGGAGGAATTGGCATGAAAAGGCTTCTATCATTTATCCTGGCGATCCTGTTGTTGCTGGGATCGGCCTTTGCAATGACAGAGGAGGAGGCGAAAAGCCGTATTCTTGCGCTTGACGAAGATGCTTCGGAAGCGGCAGGCATAATTGCATATCCATCCAGTGATGCGGACGGCGCATTTGTTGTCGTAATGACGGCGCACAATTCGGATGAGACCACTGCGGGGAATTTCTGGTATGTGACGTCGGACGATGCGCTATTGCTCGGCAGCGGAACACAGAATCTGAATTGGGGTCTCATTGATTCCGAACCGCAGGTATTCTACAATACCTATTACAAATCCGACGGAGAGCGAAAGACCCGCGCTTGTGTGTTGCTGGATGGGCGGGTGCGTGAGCTGGAGAACGTGGACAATTTGCAGTTCATTCCCTTTGGCACAGGCTGTATTCCCGCCACCGTCAATGACATCGCAGTTGAGGACAAATACGCATTTCTTCGGCTGTGCCAATCCGGCGACGGCACACCGTATCTTGCGCAGATTTGCGGCATTGAAATTGACAGGGAGCGCTTTCTTGAAGTGGAGGGCGCGAGGGAAGCGTTGAATACCGTGGAGTCCTCAGGCTATACTGTGAATCAAATCCTGTATTGGGGTTCCAATATCTATGCGCTCAATTTCAGTAAAAACTCGAAAAACTCGAGAGTCAGAAACAATCACTGTTATCTGTACTGGCAGGATGACCACCTTCGTCTGGAGGGCGGCTGGTTTGGTGACGACATCGGGCTTCATTCTGGCACGGCAAGCGTCCTTTCTGCGCTCGATGTTCCTGTGGTTCAGCTAAGTTGAATGCGCAGTGGGGAGACGAGCAATGATTTACCGCCGGATTTGCAAAAGCGAGTCCGGCTTTTAGCATCTTAATCCCGCCGAGCTTGACAGGCGGAGCACGGAATTGCTACAATAAAACGATACAGAAGGATTGGGCTTGGAGGAAGAGAGCATGTATGTGATCGTTGGCCTGGGCAATCCGGGCAGAAAATATGAGCACACGCGGCACAACGTGGGCTTCGATGTGCTGGAGATCCTGTCGCAGAAATATGATATTCCCATGCTGAAGCTGCGCTGCAAGGCGGTGGTGGGCGAGGGCACGATTCGCGGCCATCGCGTGGCGCTGTGCCAGCCGCAGACCTTCATGAACCTGTCGGGCGAATCGGTGGTGCAGCTGGTGAACTGGTACAAGCCCGAGGAGGACCAGCTGATCGTGGTCTACGACGACGTGGATCTGCCGGAGGGCAAGATTCGCTTTCGACCCTCGGGCAGCGCGGGCACCCACAACGGCATGCGCAACATCATCTATCTGCTGGGGCGCGACAACTTCCCCCGGGTGCGGGTGGGCATCGGCCGTCCGGCGGAGGGCTGGGACATGAAGGACTGGGTGCTGGCGACCTATCAGACCAAGGAGCTTCGCCAGACCATGTTCGATGCGTACAACAACGCGGCGGACGTGATTGCGGAATTGATCGACAAGGGCGTGGAGCCCGCCCGCCAGCTGGTGGGCAAGCTGAACGGATAAGCTTTCACCTGGAGGAAGTATGAAGGAGACGTTGAACTGCCTGTTTGAACCCCTGGAGCGCCTGGAGTCCTTTCAGACGCTGAACGAGGCGATTGGGGCGGGAAAGATCTGCTCGGTGTACGGGCCGGACGACGCGCAGCGCGCGCATCTGCTGGCGGCGCTTGCCCGCAAAACGGGCCGCAGGCTGATCGTGCTTGCGCCCAACGACATGCTCGCCATGCACATGACCGAGGATCTGAACATGCTGCTGGAGGGCGGCGCGCGGCTGCTGCCCGGTCGGGACATTTCCTTCGTCAAATCCTCCGCGGCCAGCCGGGATCTGGCCATGCGGCGCATCGACGTCATCGGCGCGTGTGTCACCGGAGTTGTGCAAGCGTTGGTGGTGCCGGTGGACGCTGCGCTGCACCGCATGCTGCCTCCGCAGCGCTTCCGGGAGCACGTGGTTGCGCTGGACGAGTCCGCGCGCATGGAGCCGGGCGACCTCATGCAGCTGCTGACCGACGCGGGCTACGAGCGCGTGCAGCTGGTGGAGGCCCGGGGCCAGTGCGCGCTGCGCGGCGGCATCCTGGACGTGTACCCCATCGGCGAGCCCAATGCGCTGCGCATCGAGTTCTTTGACGACGAGATCGACTCCATCCGCAGCTTCGATGTGATGACCCAGCGCTCCATCTCCCGCAGGGAGTCCGCGCGCATCTATCCGGCCAAGGAGTTTCTGCTCACGCAGGACGAGGCCCGGCGCGCGGCCCAGTTTTTGCGCTTCGAGCTGAAGAAGCGCAGCGAAAATCCGGCGCAGGCCAGCCGTCAGAAAAAGCTGGAGACGGAGTTCGGCCTCACGCCCTTCGAGGAGTTCCTGAAGGCCTCTGCGGAGGATGAGAAGGAGGGCGGCGCGGACGCGGAGCGCGCGACCATCGCATCCAGCCGCGACCGGAGCTTCTTGCAGGTCATCGACGCGCTGGAGACGGGCCGCAGCTTCGACGGTGCGGAATCCATCCTACCGGTGCTGCTCAACGCGGGCAGCACGATTCTTGAATACTTCGACGATCCGTTGATCGTGTTCGACCAGCCCGAGCGCCTGCGCGAGCGCAGCGAGAACCGCTTTCTGGAGTTCAAGGAGCTGCTGACGGCGGCGCTGGAGCGCGGCGACGCGCTGCCGGTGCAGGCGGAGCTGCTGCTGAGCTACGACCAGCTGCTTGCCCGGGCGGACGGGCGCGGCGTATTGATTACCAATCCCTTCCTGCGCACCGAGCGGGACTTCAGGCCCCAGGCGCTGATTCAGATCGAGAGTCGCAACGCCACCGGTTACCAGGCGAACATCAAGGAGCTTGCGCTGGATCTGGAGAAGTGGAAGGAGGACGGCTGGCAGGTGGCGCTGCTGGCGGGCGGCGTGGCCCGCAGCGAGAGATTGCAGCAGGCGCTGAAGAATCAGGACTGTGCGACGGAGTTTCTGCCGGAGCCGCCGCAGACGCTGCCGCAGGGGGAGGTCAGGATCCTCCCGCTGGCGCTGAACCGGGGCTTCCTCTATCCGGAGATCAAATTTGCGCTGGTGTCCGAGTCCGACATCTACGGCATGAACCGCCAGAAGAGCCGCAGCCGTGCGCGCTCGGGCGAGAAGATCGCCGCCTTCACCGATCTGAAGGTGGGCGATTACGTGGTGCACGAGAACCACGGCGTGGGCCAGTTCATGGGCGTGGTTCGCCTGGCCAGCGAGGGCACCTACCGGGACTTTCTGCACATCCGCTACCAGGGCACCGACAAGCTGTACGTGCCCACGGATCAGCTGGACCGGGTGCAGAAGTACATCGGCTCCGAGGGCGAAACGCCCAAGCTGAACCGCCTGTCCGGCGGCGAGTGGCAGCGGCAGAAGAGCAAGGTGCGCCAGTCCATCAAGGACATCGCGGGCGACCTGCTCAAGCTCTACGCCCAGCGCGAGGCCGTGCCGGGCTATGCCTTCGAGAAGGATACCCCCTGGCAGCGGGAGTTCGAGGACAACTTCCCCTACGAGGAGACGCCGGATCAGCTGGCCGCCATCGAGGACATCAAGCGGGACATGGAGAAGCCCAAGGTGATGGATCGCCTGCTCTGCGGCGACGTGGGCTACGGCAAGACCGAGGTTGCCCTGCGTGCGATCTTCAAGGCCGTGATGAGCGGCAAGCAGGCGGCGATGCTCGCGCCCACCACGATCCTGGTGCAGCAGCACTACGCCACCATGCTGAACCGCTTTGCGGGCTTCCCGGTGAAGGTGGAGGTGCTCAGCCGCTTCAAGACCGCGGCGGAGCAGAAGCAGATTCTCAAGGAGCTCAAGGAGGGCTCGGTGGACGTGGTGGTGGGCACCCACCGGCTGCTTGCCAAGGACGTGGAGTTCAAGGATCTGGGCCTTCTGGTGGTGGACGAGGAGCAGCGCTTCGGCGTGACCCACAAGGAGGCCATCAAGAAACTGAAGCAGTCCATCGACGTGCTGACCCTCACCGCAACGCCGATACCCCGCACGCTGCACATGTCCATGGTGGGCATCCGGGACATGAGCCTGCTGCAATCCCCGCCGGAGGAGCGCTATCCGGTGCAGACCTACGTGGTGGAGTACTCCGACGGCCTGGTGCGCGACGCCATCCTGCGGGAGCTCAGCCGCGGCGGACAGGTCTACGTGCTCTACAACCGGGTGCAGACCATCGAGGTGATGTACACCCGGCTCAAGCGTCTGGTGCCCGAGGCGCGCATCGCCGTGGGCCACGGACAGATGCGGGAGCACGCCCTGGAGGACGTGATGCTGGACTTCTACGAGGGCAAGTACGATGTCTTGCTGTGCAGCACCATCATCGAGGCCGGTCTGGACGTGCCCCGGGCGAACACGCTGATCGTCTGCGATGCGGATCGCTTCGGCCTGTCCCAGCTCTACCAGCTGCGCGGACGCGTGGGCCGCAGCAATCGCCTGGCCTACGCCTACCTCACTGTCAACCCCAACAAGGTGCTCACCGAGGCCGCCGACAAGCGCCTCAACGCCATCCGGGAGTTCACGGAGTTCGGCTCCGGCTTCCGCGTGGCCATGCGCGATCTGGAGATTCGCGGCGCGGGCAACCTGCTGGGCAGTGAACAGAGCGGCTTCATGGCCTCGGTGGGCTATGATTTGTATGTGAAAATGATCGAGGACACCGTGCGCGAGATGCGCGGCGATACCTCCATGGGCGACATCGAGACCCGCGTGGACGTGAAGATGGACGCCTATCTGCCCCAGGAGTACGTCTCCAGCGACCTGCTGCGGGTGGAGATGTACAAGAAGATCGCCACGATCCGCAATCAGGAGGATCGCGACGACATGATCGAGGAGCTGATCGACCGCTTCGGCGACCCGAACCGCCCCGTGATGAACCTGATCGAAATCGCCAGCCTGAAGGCGCTGTGCAGCCAGCTGGGCATCGACTATGTGACGGTGCGCAACGGCGATCTTATGATGCGCTTCTCCATTTCGGCGGACGTCGATCTGGTGCGGGTGCTGAAGGCGATCAAAAAGTACCCCGAGTGCCTGCGCATGCAGGGTGGAAATCCACCGACTCTGGTCTATTTCAAGGCGAATGCGTCGGCGGAGGAGCTGATGCGCGGCGCAGTGGACGTGATGCAGCGCGCGGTGCAGGACTACCTGGCCGCGCAAGAGAGCGAGGACTGACATGGCAAAGGGATTTCTGCCGGTGACGGCAGCGGAGATGCGCGAACTGGGCTGGGAGCAGCCGGACTTTGTGTACGTGACGGGCGACGCCTATGTGGATCACCCGTCCTTCGGTCTGGCGATCATCTCCCGGGTGCTGGAGAGCGCGGGCTATCGCGTGGCCATGCTGCCCCAGCCCGACTGGCATTCCTGCGAGGATTTCAAGCGCTTCGGACGGCCCAGACTGGGCTTTCTGGTCACGGCGGGCGTGATCGACTCCATGGTGAACCACTACACCGCCGCCAAAAAGCCCCGCAGCGAGGACGTGTATTCCCCGGGTGGCCGCGTGGGCTGCCGCCCCGACCGGGCGACTGCGGTCTATTCCAACCGGATTCGCGAGGCCTACGGCTCCATTCCCATCGCCATCGGCGGCGTGGAAGCGTCGCTGCGGCGCTTCGCCCACTACGACTACTGGGACGACCGGGTGCGCAATTCCATGCTGGTGGACAGCTGCGCGGACGTGCTGATGTTCGGCATGGGGGAGCGCAGCATCCTGCGCGTGGCAGAATTTATCGACTCCGGTCGGGATTTCGCCGAAATGCGCATTCCCGGCACCTGCGTCATGGCCAAGGAGGTTCCCGAGGGCTTTCTGGAGATCGCCTCTCAGGAGGAGGTGGCGAAGGACAAGCGTGCCTACGCCGAGGCCTTCAAGCAGCAGTACGACCAGCAGGATCCGGTGCGGGGCAAGCCCCTCGCCCAGAAGTATGGGCGGCGCTATCTCTTGCAGAACAAGCCGGATCTGCCGCTGACCCGCGAGGAGCTGGACGCGGTCTACGCCCTGCCCTACAAGCGGGCCTGGCATCCGATGTACGACAAAATGGGCGGCGTGCCGGCGATTCAGGAGGTGCAGTTCTCCATCGCCCAGGTGCGCGGCTGCTTCGGCGCGTGCAACTTCTGCGCGCTGACCTTCCATCAGGGCCGCATCGTCACCTCCCGCAGCAAGGAGTCCATCCTGGCCGAGGGGCGGCTGCTGACCAAGCTGCCCGGCTTCAAGGGCTACATCCACGATGTGGGCGGCCCCACGGCCAACTTCCGGGAGCCCGCCTGCGCAAAGCAGCTCAAATGCGGCGCGTGCAGGGATCGCCAGTGCCTGTTCCCGGAGCCGTGCAGGAATTTGAAGGCGGATCACCGGGAGTACATCGACATCCTGCGCAGCCTGCGCCAGCTTCCGGGCGTGAAGAAGGTGTTCGTGCGCTCAGGCATCCGTTACGACTACATTCTGAAGGACAGCAAGTCCGGCTTCCTGAACGAGCTGGTGAAGCACCACATCTCCGGCCAGCTGAAGGTCGCGCCGGAGCACGTGAGCCCCCGGGTGCTGGAGTACATGGGCAAGCCGGAGCCCTCGGTGTTCGAGGACTTCGTGCACCGCTACAGGCAGGCCAACGAGAACGCCCACATGGACCAGTATCTGGTGCCCTACCTGATGTCCAGCCACCCCGGCAGCACGCTGGACGACGCGATCCTGCTGGCCTGCTATCTGAAGAAGAGCGGCCTGCGGCCCGAGCAGGTGCAGGACTTCTATCCCACGCCGGGAACCATGTCCACGGCGATGTTCCACACCGGCATCGATCCGCGCACCATGCAGCGCGTGTACGTGCCGAAGGATCCCCACGAGAAGGCCATGCAGCGCGCGCTGATGCAGTACTTCAATCCCGCCAACCACAAGCTGGTGCTGGAGGCGCTGAAAAAGGCCGGACGGGAGGATCTGATCGGCTGGAGCAACACCTGCCTAGTTCCGCCCTACCTGCGGGAGCGCAAGCCTGATAAAAAGACCAAAGTCGGTTCAGGAAAGGGAATGAAGGGGAAGGCAGCGCAGAAACCCGGTGCGTCCGCGCAAAAGGGTGCGCCCGACCGCCTCGAAAACCGACCGCCGAAGCATGGGAGATCACCTGCAAGGCCACAAAATGCGACCAAAGTTGGTCAAAAACCGACCAAATATGGAAAGAATTCGACCAAAGTTGGTTCAAAACCGTCCAAAGTCGGGAAAAGGTGATTGACAGACTTCGGTTGGTTTGTTACAATGTTGTCAGAATCACGGAACGAAGGAGGTGGCTTGGCCATGAAGAAGGGTGAACTGCGTAGGGATTCCATCCTCAGAACCGCCGAAAAGCTGTTCTTTGAGAAGGGCTACGACGAGACGTCCATCCAGGACATCCTGGACGCGCTGTCCATCTCCAAGGGCGGCTTCTACCACTACTTTGAATCGAAGATCGCGCTGCTGGAGGAGATCTGCCGCCAGCGCGCCGCGACCGAGCTGGAGCGCATCCGCGCGGAGCTGTACTCCGGGAAGCTCAATCCGGTGCAGAAGCTCAATCTGCTGCTGGGAACGCTGCACCTGTACAACCGCGAGTCGCCGGAATTCACGGCGCTGGTGCTGAAGCTGAGCTACATCGACTGCGACGTGCACTTCCGGGAGCAGACCCGCAGCTTCATGCTGGACAGCCTGCGTCCGCTGGTGGACGAGGTCATCTCTGCGGGCATCGCCGACGGCAGCTTTTTTACCCGCAATCCGGGGCAGATCGGCCGCATCATCCTGATGCTGAGCTGCGACGTCAACGACGAGGCATGCCGCATTCTCGCGGAAAACCCGGACAATCCGGACTGCGTGATCGGCGTCGTGGACCTGCTCAACGCCTACCGGGACGCCGTGGAGAACCTGCTCGGCGCGAATTTTGCCACAATTTCCCTCTTTGATGTGGAACATTTGATGCGCGCATTCCGTCAAACTGCCGTTCAACTGAAGATATTGGAGGCAAAATGATATGATGCGTAAAATCCTGAGCTGCCTGCTGGCAGTTTCGATGCTCCTTGGCTGTGCGCTGGCGGAGGTCGTTCCGATTCAGGGCACGGTTTCGGTCACCAGCGTCGCGGAGACGCCCGCCGTCACGCCTGCACCCACGGCAACGGCAACTGAAAGCGCCGTGCCCACTTCGACAGCAACCGCCACGGACGCGACGGCAACTGCCGCGCTCACTGCGGAACCCACCGCCACGCCCGAACCGACCCAGACACCCCGGCTCTACGGCCTGCGCATCGGCATCGACCCGGGCCATCAGGAGCATGCCAACAGCGAGAAGGAGCCGGTCGCGCCAAACAGCTCGGAGACGAAGGCGAAGGTCTCCTCCGGCACTGCGGGCGTAAGCACCGGCATCGCGGAGTACATCACCAATCTGGAGGTTGCCCTGAAGCTGCGCGATGCGCTTAAGGCGCAGGGCTGCGAGGTGTACATGACCCGCGAAGTCAATGATATTGACATCTCCAACCTGGAGCGCGCCGAGATGATGAACGAGCTGGGCGTGGATCTGGTGCTGCGCCTGCACTGCGACGGCGCGACGGACAAGAGCGCTAACGGCATCGGCATGTTCGTGCGCAAGACCGGCGAAAAGCAGGAGGAGAGCGAGGCTGCGGCGAAGGTTCTGCTGGAGGCCATGAGCGAGGCCACCGGCGCGAAGGCGCGGGGCGTGTTCCTGCGCGACACCTACACCATGAACAACTGGTCCATCGTGCCCTGCATCCTGGTGGAGATGGGCTACATGTCCAATCCCGAGGAGGATGAGAAGCTCAACGACCCCACCTACCAGGATCTGCTTGTGCAGGGCATGGTGGAGGGCATCGCCCGCTACTTCGAGCGCTGAGTCAGGGTCAAAAATCGTGTTATTTTTTCATGTTTCCCCCGGATTGTCGCCGCAATTGGATTGACAATGCGGGGGAAAACATGTATAATGACTTGGTAAGCCGCTCGAAGTCGGCTTGAAACGCATGCAAATGCTGCCAAACTTCGGCGAGATTTTAGTATAGGAGGTGCAACGCGTGTACGCAGTCATTCAGACCGGTGGCAAGCAGTACCGTGTTCAGCAGGGCGACGTTATTTTCGTAGAGAAGATCAACGCGCAGGCAGACGAAGCGGTTACTTTCGATGAGGTTCTGCTCGTCGGCAACGATGGCGAGACCAAGATCGGTACCCCCGTGGTCGAGGGTGCAAAGGTCGAGGGCAAGGTTCTGGCGCAGGTCAAGTCCAAGAAGATCGTCGTCTATAAGTACAAGGCCAAGAAGAACGAGCGCAAAAAGCAGGGCCATCGTCAGCCCTACACCAAGGTTGAAATCACCGCCATCAACGGCTGATGAAACCCTCGGGAACGACCGTTACTTTTTTGAAGCGGTCCGACGGCGCTCTGCTCGGATACAGGGCCAACGGACATTCGGGCTATGCTGAGGCGGGTGCAGACATCGTCTGCGCGGCGATCTCGGCGCTGACCCAGACCACGCTCAACGGACTGAAAAATGTCCTGAAGGCGCCGGTGATGTTCGACCAGGACGATGATGGAGCGTTCATTGAAGCAATTTTGACGCCCGAGGCCAGCGAGGATCAGATCCGGCAGGCACAGCTCCTGTTGGTGACGCTCCTGGAGGGGCTTCAGGCAATCCAGAGGGAATACCCTCGAAATCTTCGGATTATCTTCAAGGAACGGAGGTAAAGCAAATGTTCAAGATGAATCTGCAGCTCTTCGCTCATAAGAAGGGAATGGGTTCCTCCCGCAACGGCCGCGACAGCCATGCGCAGCGCCTGGGCACCAAGCGCAGCGACGGCCAGTTCGTACTGGCGGGAAACATTCTCGTTCGCCAGCGCGGAACCAAAATCCATCCCGGCCACAATGTTGGCATCGGTGATGATGATACCCTCTACGCAAAGATTGACGGCATCGTCAAGTTCGAGCGCAAGGACAAGAAGCGCAAGCAGGTCAGCATCTATCCCAAGACGGAAGCTGCTGCCGAATAATCTGCGCATTGAAGCGCCGGAGAGGAATCTCCGGCGCTTTTGTCATACAAACAAAATGGTTGGTGAACGATGGAAAAAATGCTACTTGGAAACGAAAGCATCGATCTGCGGCTGTGCCTGATGGACAGCGCCCAGTGCTTTCACTTTGCGGAGATTGAGAATGGCTTTGCGGGCGTGGTAAACGGACAGCCTGTGCTGCTGTGGCAGGAGGACGGCGGCGTGTACGCCCGGAGCGGGATGGATGCGGCGGAGCTGCGCCACTTCCTCGATCTGGATCGGGACTACGGCGCGCTGGCCCGGGAGTTTGCCCACATCCCGGCGGCGGAGCGCGCCATCGCGCTGTATCCGGGGCTGCGGGTGCTCAATCAGGATCCCTGGGAGGCGCTGCTGGCCTTCATCCTGTCCGCAAACAACAACGTGCGGCGCATCCGCAGCCTCGTAGAGGCGCTGTGCGGGGCACTGGGAGACACATTTGCGCTGGATGGGCAAGCGCTGCACGGCTTTCCGTCGCCGGAGCGGCTGGCATGCTGCGATGAATCTCTGCTGCGCAGCCTGGGCGTGGGCTATCGCGCGCCCTATCTGATCGGCACGGCGCAGGCGGTGCTGGACGGCTTCCCGCTGTGGCGGCTGAAGGACATGAACTACTTCGAGGCCCACCGGCTGCTGACGGGACTTCCCGGCGTGGGCGACAAGGTGGCGGACTGCGTGCTGCTGTTCGGCTGCGAACAGACCTCGGCCTTCCCGGTGGACGTGTGGGTGGAGAAGCTGCTGAAGAGCTGGTTCGGCGTGTGCGGGTGCAGCCGGAAGAAGCTGATGCTTCAGGCCCGAGAGCTGCTGGGGCCGAACGCAGGGCTCTTGCAGCAGTTTTTGTTCCATGCCGCGCGCATGGGGGATATCGAACTATGAAAAAAGCGCCGCCGTATCTCACGATACGACGGCGTTGGTCTGTTTTGATCTTCCCCTGCACGAAATTCTGCCGAGCCGGAGGACAGTTTATTCGGCCGTGGGGGTGGCGACGAGGAAGCACATGTCGTTCAGTTCGCCGGATTCCTCATCGAAGAAATTGTAGAAGGTGAAGTTGTACAGGAAGCGCTCGGCGGAGTACACGCCGTAGCCGTCCTGGTTGTGGTCGGTGGTGTCGTAGGGATCCGCCACGATGATCACGTCGTCCTGGGTGGTCTCGGTGCCCATGGTATCGTAGCCGATGATCACCTGCCAGTGTCCGCCCCAGTCGTTCCAGCCGATCAGGATGGGATTGCCCGCGGCCAGGGTCTCCTGAATGAAGTCGAAGGTGAAGATCTCGTACACGTCCTCGCCGGCGTCGATGGCGGAGTAGCAGTCGAAGCCGCCCACGCCGTCAAAGATGGCGATCAGCTGGCTGAGGCTGGTTGCGCCGGGGGTGAGGCCGTTGGGACGCAGCTGCGCGAGGATTTCCTCGGTATAATCGCCGCGCAGGCCGTACCACTCCAGCACCATCAGCGCGCTGGTCACGCCACAGCTCCATTCGCTGGACTGCTGGATGGTCTTGAAGTGGGGGAGGATGGTCAGCGTTTCTCCGGATTCCATGTTATAAAAATCCAGATTGCTGAAGTAGGGGCTGCCCTGGTGGTCGCCCAGGCGCTCGACGCTGTCCGCGCCATCCTCGGCGCTGAGGTCGCAGCCGTCGTCAAACTTCATTTCGTCGGTGTAATTGCCGGCCTCCGTTGCAAAAGCGGAGCTGAGGCTGAGGGACATGCAGAGTACAAGCAACCATACAATCAGTTTTTTCATTGTTTCTCACTCCTGAAAAAATGTAATTGTACTTGTTACAGGCACCGTGATTGTCTCGTTTGCTGATTGGGCACGCTGTGCCCGCCCTTCGACTGATTCAATGAACGGATCTTTGAGTCTATATAGTTATGGGTTCTGTGATTCAAAAAATCGTTGTGAACTTGCTACTTTTACTACTCTCATGCTGTTTTACACAAGTACGGGTGGGAGAAGTCTCCCGCGCTACCTACAGGGCATCCGCCCTGCGCTGTAAAATTGGCCGAGCCCGCGTATGGGCTCCAACAAGAGAATGCTGCTGTTCCGGCTCAACCCTCCTTTTGTGCAGCGGAATTGCGCATAAGTATGCGCAATGGGGTAATTATAGCAGAATCCGGCGAGAAAACAATCCCCCGGAGCGGATATTTCTGTTATTTTTTTCCGCGACCGGGGGATATTCGGAAAGTTTATACAAGAAATATGCTTTTTATTCATCCACGATGATCTTGTAGATCACGCCGCGCTCGTACACCAGCGGGGACTTGTGGGCGAAGAACACGCGGCCGGAGACGGGGGAGCAAACGCGGTCGATCACCGTGCCCTCCAGGGGGTGGAGGATTTCGCACAGGGCCTGACCGGCGCGCACCCGGTCGCCGGGGTGGTAGAAGCGGCGGTAGATGCCTGCTGCATGGGTGTGCACGGACACCAGGCTGCTCTCCGGCACGATGCGGCAGGGCTCAGGCTCGTCGAAGTGCATGTCCAGCAGCAGCCCCTGGGCGCTGAGGAAGCGCAGCACGGCCTCGATGCTCTCCCGGGCGGACTGCTCGTCGATGGAATCGGTGGCGGTGGTGTAGACGGAGAAGGCCTTCGTCTCCCAGACCTGCCAGTTGTAGTTGAGGGTGGTGGTGTCGTAGGGCCGGGGGTTGCGCACCAGCACGTAGGGCAGGCCGAAGCTGCAGCCCAGCGCGGGGCTCTGCAGGCCCAGATCCATCATCTTCACGTGGGGCAGGAAGTTGCCGGGCATGTAGAAGGAGGCGAACTGGATGCCGAGCCGATAGTCGCTGATCTGCTCGAAGAGCTTGGCGGCGATGCGCTGGGTGGTCTCGCCCTGAAGGTAGCCGGGGAACATGCGGTTGACGTCGGTGTTGTCCAGCGACCAGAAGCGCTTGCCGATGTTCATGGAGAAGTGGTTGACGGAGGGCACCACAAGGATCTCCCTGCCGGGGGTGAGCTTTCCCTGCTCCTCCAGCCGTGCAAGCCTGCGCACCAGCTGGGAGGCGACGTACATCTGCTGCACCTCGTTGCCGCGCAGCGCGCCCACGATGCAGGCGGCCTTTTCGCCCTCGCCGAAGCGGAAGCCCGTGACGCGCAGGTCGTCGCGGTAGAGGGATTGCAGGCGGAACAGAATCTCGCGCTTCATGTCTGGGCCTCCTCTCTGGACAGCACCCGGGCGATCAGCGAGCCCTCGTACACCAGCGGATACTCCCGCAGGGTGAACAGCACGCCGTCGCAGGGGGACTTGACCTCCACGCCCTCGCCGCTGAGGGGATTGATCAGGTCGCCGATGACCTGACCCCGGCGCACGTCCTGCCAGTGGGTCACCCGGGGCACGAACATGCCCAGGGTCTCGGCGTTCACGAAGCCCACCTTGCCGTCGGTGGAGACGATGGGTTTGCGCACTTCGATATCCTCGCCCAGCCAGATGCCCTCGCTGTGCAGCAGGTGGAAGATGCCGTCCAAAAGCTGGTCGCCGTATTCGCGGGTGATGCGCATGCCCACGCCCATCTCCACCACCAGCGTGTGCACGCCCAGCATGTTCAGGGTGTGGGCCAGGGTGCTCTCCAGCACGGTGGCGCTGGCGTGCACCCAGATGAAGTCGCAGTTGAGCTGCACGGCGTAGGGCAGAAGATCGGCTGCGGTCTGCTCCGAGACGCGCACCTGGGGAACCTCCCGCAGGAAGATGTTGCTGGCGTGCACGTCGATGCACAATTCGCTGCCCTGGATGTCCTGCACGATGCGCGCGGCGGCGAACTCAGCCATTGCGCCGTCCTCGCTGCCGGGGAAGATGCGGTTCATGTCCAGATCGAAGCCCGGCACGCCGCGGGTGATGGAGTCCACACCCAGCGGATTCAGCGCGGGATAGATATCCACGATGCCGTTGAGCAGCTCCGGACGCTCGCGCAGGCGGCGCTGCAGCTCGTAGCACACGTACTGACCCTCCAGCTCGTCGCCGTGGGTGCCGGTCACGATGCTGATGCGCTTCAGGTTCTGCGCCGGATGTGCGGGCATGATGCGCATCTTCTGCACGCGCATCTCCTCGTCCACCGGCAGGTTCACGGAAACCAGCTGCTGTATCAAGGCTGTCCCTCCAGTCTCGTGATGCAATTTTTCGTAAATTCAGATTTTTCAAAGATTTAGATTTCGGTCATGCGCGCGCAGACCTCCATGGTCTGCCGGGCCATGCCGGTGAACATGCCGCGATTGATGGCGCAGTCCCGGCTGTCCCGACCCACGTTGACCCGCAGGTAACCGTCGTCCGTGGGGCGGAGATGGGTGGGGTCGATGCCCACGAAGCCCGCACCGTCGTACAACTCCACCCAGGCGTGGGTCTCGCCCTCGCCGGGAATGAGCCCCGCCACGTAGCGCGCGGGGATGTTCCGGGCGCGCAGGATGGCAAGCAGCATGTGGGCAAAGTCCTGGCACACGCCTGCGCCCAGACGCAGCGCTTCGGCGGCGCTGGTTCGCTCGTCGGTTGCGCCCCGGCGGTACTCCACGTGCTCGTGGATGCGCCGGGAGGCCTCCAGTGCGCACTCTACCGGGTCGGCAGGCAGATCGTGGGCGAGGTCAAGAAGGGCCCCGTCCGCATGGGTCAGCGGCGTTGTGAGCCTGCACCAGGCGGGGCAGTCGGCAAGATTCAATCTGTCGCCCCGGATCAGCGCCTCGCCCCGGGCGCGCAGGATCAGCTGCTCGTGCTCCGCCTCGATGTGGCCGCAGGCGCAGGCGTTGCCGAATGCGTCCGTAGTCAGCGGGAGCGTCGATAGCGGTGCGCTCGACAGCTCCCGGCCCCACAGCTGCTGCGTTTCGTCGCCGCCCGGCCAGAAGCGTAGCAGGAAGCTGTGGCGGGAGATGGGTGCGGAGAAGCGCAGCGTCAGCGTGTAGTCGTAGCGAAAGCGCCTCATGACAGCAGCGTCCAGAGCAGATCGAGGATGCTCTGGCGGGACACGCGGTAGGTGGCCTCGTCCTTCGTCCACGTCCGCAGCTTCTGCGCGTCCTCCTCGCGGTGAGAGAAGTGGGACTTGCCCAGGCGGTTGATGAGCTTCATGGTCTCCTTCTGCACGTCCTGGAAGCTGTAGCCCAGACGCACGTAGAGGTCCAGGCGCTCGACGTACTTGCCGCACTTGAGCAGGGTTCTGCACTCCTCGCTGGCCACGTTGTCGTCGGCGCTGCCCCAGAAGGCGAAGAGGTCGTCCACCACCTGCTGGAGCGTCAGCATGGGCGCGTAGCTGTTGTTGCCCTCCTTCAGCGCATCCTGAGCCATCTGGATGTAGCAGAGGGTGTCGCTGGTCAGCTCCTCGCGCATCTCAATGGCGTTGTCCAGCGCGCGGTTGAGCTGGCTGGCAAGGGAGTTGGGATCGTTTGCGTCGAAGATGTAGGTTCGAATGAATGCGTCGCGGCTGCCGTAGATGTAGGGCAGGCCCAGACAGTCCAAAAAGCTGCGGTAGGCGTACTCGTCGCGGTCGATCATTTCGTCATAGTAGCGGCTCAGCGTGCGGCAGATGGTGAAGGTGCGCTCCGTGTAGCGGCCCAGCCAGATCAGCCGGCTGCTCTTTTCTAGCGAGATAATACCCATGTGTCCTTAAAGCCTCCTCCCTGAGATGAATTGACGACGAAGGAATCCGCCTGGCGCGAGAAGCGGGTCAGGCCGCTGGCCCACACCCGGGTCTCACGCCCTGAGAGCACGAAGGCGCGCAGGTCGGCCTTGCGCAGCACGGTGTGGTCGCCGTCCATCACCGGCAGGTCGATGAAGTCGATGACCTCCTGGGCGATGAAGCGCCGGGGCTCGTTCTGGATGGTGGCGCGCAGCTCCTCCAGCTTCTCCTTGGAGAGATCCCGGCCGAACACCACGCCGTAGCCGCCGGCCTCGCTCACGTCCTTCACCACCAGGCGCTCCAGATTGTCCATCACGAAGCGGTAGTCCTCGGGATAGAAGGGCAGGTAGGTGGGGGCGTTCTTCAGGATCGGCTCCTGATCAAGATAGTACTTGATCATCCTAGGAACGAAGTAGTAGATGCCCTTGTCGTCGGCCACGCCGTTGCCGGGGGCGTTGACGATGGCCACGTTGCCCGCGCGGTAAGCGTTCATCAGCCCCGGCACGCCGATCAGGCTCTCCGGCAGGAAGGTCAGCGGGTCCAGATATTCGTCGCTCAGGCGGCGGTAGATCACGCCCACGCGCTGGGACTGGCCGCGGTAGTCGCGGTAGTAGACCTTGTCATCCTCCACGTAGAGGTCGGCGTTGGAGGCCAGCGCGCTGCCGGTGCGCTCCGCCAGGTAGCTGTGCTCGAAGTAGGCGGCGTTGTAGCGCCCGGGGGTGAGGATCACCCGCATGCCCGGCGCGGACACGAAGTCCATGGTCTCGCGCAGCAGGTCGGCGTAGTTGCGGTTGTCCACGATGTCGTTCTGGTGATAGGTCTCGGGACTTGCCCTGCGGCACAGGTCGCGGGCGATCAGCGGATAGCTCGCGCCCGAGGGGATGCGCAGGTTGTCCTCCAGGATGTACCAGCTCTTGTCCTGGGCCTGCACCAGATCGATGCCGGAGATGTGGCTGTAGATGTCCGCCGGCGGCGAGATGCCCTCGCACTCCGGCAGGTAGCCCTTGCTGGCATAGAGGAATTCGCTGGGAAGCACGCCGTCGCGGACGATGCGCTTGTCGTGGTAGACGTCCGCCAGAAACAGGTTCAGCGCGTCCACGCGCTGGATGAGGCCCCTCTCCAGCAGCGCAAACTCCTCACAGGAGATGATGCGCGGGATCGCGTCGAAGGGAAAGAGCTGTTCGTGAAAGGTCTGATTCTTGTAGATGCCGAACTTCACGCCGTAGCGCGACAGCAGGCGATTGATCTCCGGTGTGTGCTGGGTCAGATTCAACATATGGGCGGCCTCCCTTGCAGGAAAATGAAAAATGAAACCAAATTCAAGTCAAACGGGCTGCGAAAACCTCCTTTTTTTGATAAAATAGCACTCGATTTGCAATTCGTCAATGGGAAAAATGCAAAATTCAACAGAAACCTAGCATTTTGTGAAAGCTGGACGGAGTTTTTGCGGAAAGCCTGTCGATTCGCACGAAAAGGGATTTTCTTGTAAAAAGATTTCCGTAGACCGGAAGAATCTTCGGTTATAAAGCGAACAATTAACATGAAGTGCGCTTGACATGCGTCAGAAATTGGGTAAAATGGTGTCAATCAAAGGGGAGCGCGGCAGTGTCGCCGCACTCCCCTTTGTTGTTTTTCCGGGCAACATGCCCAGAGAATGAGAAGGGGGAATAGAAAGATGAAGAAGATCCTTGCCATTATGCTTGCGGCCATGCTGCTTTTCTCCTGCGCGGCCTTTGCGGAGGACACCATCAAGATCGGCGTGTTCGAGCCGCTGACCGGCTCCTATGCGGGCGGCGGCGCCATGGAAATCGAGGGCTTCGAGCTGGCCCACGAGATGTATCCCGAGGTTCTGGGCAAGCAGATCGAGCTGGTGAAGGCCGACAGCAAGTCCGACAAGGTGGAGGCCTCGATGGCCGCGCAGTCCCTGGTGGACGCGGGCGTGGTTGCGGTGCTGGGCTCCTACTCCTCAGGCCTTACGCTGGCGGGCTCTGACGTGTTTGGCGAGGCGGAGATTCCCGGACTGACGGCGACCTCCACGAACCCCACCGTCACGCTGCTGAGCGACTGGTACGCGCGCATCTGCTTCATCGATCCCTTCCAGGGCACGATGCTGGCGCGCTTCGCGGTGGAAAACGAGTACAAGAAGATCGCCATCATCCAGGAGATCGAGTCCGAGTACGCGGTGGGCCTGGTGAACTACTTCGAGCAGGAGCTGGCGAACCACGAGGGCTATGAGGTGACCAGCAAGGGCAACTTCGTCAACACCGACCAGGACTTCACCACCCTGCTGACCGAGGCGCTGTCCAAGGAGCCCGACGTGATCTTCACCAGCGTGGGCTATGCGCCCTCTGCCGCACTGATCATCAAGCAGGCGCGCGAGCTGGGCTACGAGGGCCCGATCTTCGGCGGCGACACGCTGGATGCGCCGGAGCTGTACCAGATCGCGGGCGAGAAGGTGGACGGCGTGATCTTCACCACCTTCTACGATGCGGCACAGCCCGCCACCGAGCTGACCACCCAGTTCCTGGAGGCCTACGAGGCCAAGTATGGCAAGATCCCGGCGGCGACCACGGTCATGGCCTTCGACTGCTACCTGACCATGCGCAACGCCATCGAGACCGCCGGCTCCACCGACCCCGAGGCGATTCGCGAGGCGCTGTTCGCCACCTCCGGCTTCGTGGGCGCTGCGGGCACCATCACGCTGGATGAGAACCACGACGCCATCCGCCCGGTGGTCTTCAAGAAGGTCAACGGCGACGGCACGTCCGAATTCCTGTCCCTGATCGAGCCCTGATTGAAATCCAGTCGTCCGGGAGCTGCGCTCCCGGACGGCATATTTCAGGCACAATAGAGGAGGGAAATCAATGGGCGTATTTCTGCAACAGCTCGCCAACGCGCTGTGCGTGGGCAGCCTTTACGCGCTTTTGGCCATCGGCTACACCATGGTCTACGGCGTGCTGCGGCTGATCAACTTTGCGCACGGCGAGATCTTCATGATGGCGATGTACATCGTGTTCTACGGCATCGGCCTGTTCCTGCTGCCGTGGTACGTCGGCTTCACGCTGACGATCCTGATCACCGCGCTGCTGGGCGTGATCTCCGAGCGGCTGGCCTACCGCCCGCTGCGGGACGCGCCGCGCATCTCCGTGCTGATCTCCGCCATCGGCGTGAGCTACTTTCTGCAAAACCTGGCAACGGTGGTGTTCGGCGGTCGCCCGCTGACCTTCCCGGAGGTTCCGCTGTTCACCGATGTGATCAGCCTGGGCGGTGTGAAGATGCAGCGCCTGGGCATTCTGGTGCCCGCAATCACGGCGGTGCTGCTGCTTGCGCTGATGTATCTGATCAAGCGCACCAAGACGGGCCTGGCCATGCGCGCCGTGGCGAAGAACTACGACGCCGCGCGGCTGATGGGCATCGACCTGAACCGCACCATCGCCACCACCTTCTTCATCGGCTCGGCGCTGGCGGGCGTGGGCGCGATGATGTGGGGCCTGAAGTACCCCCAGATCAGCCCCACGGTGGGCTCCATGCCGGGCATCAAGTGCTTCATCGCGGCGGTGCTGGGCGGCATCGGCAACACTGCGGGCGCGGTGCTGGGCGGTCTGCTGCTGGGCTTCGTGGAGATCATGCTGGTTGCAGTGTTCCCGGCGCTCTCGGGCTACCGCGACGCCTTCGCCTTCGTGCTGCTGATCGTTGTGCTGCTGGTGAAGCCCACGGGACTGATGGGCGAAAAGACGACGGAGAAGGTGTGATATATATGAAGAAAACGAAACGGCTTCACGCGGCATTGACCCTTCTCCTGCTCGCCATTGTGGCGGCCATCCTCTATGCCATCGAGGGCAACGCCAGCAGCTACGTGCTGCGCATCGCGCGCCTGTGCGCCATCAACATGGTGCTGGCGCTGTCGATGAACCTGATCAACGGCTTTACCGGCCTTTTCTCCCTGGGACACGCGGGCTTCATGGCCATCGGCGCGTACACCACGGCGCTGCTGACGATCCCTGTGGCGAAGAAGCAGGTGCTGTTCATGATTCAGCCGCTGGTCTCCCCGCTGGACAAGCTGACCCTGCCCTTCGGCGTGACGCTGATCATCGGCGGACTGCTGGCGGCGGGTCTGGCCTTCCTGATTGGCCTGCCGGTGCTGCGGCTGCGGGGCGACTACCTCGCCATCGCCACCATGGGCTTTTCGGAGATCATCCGCGTGCTGATTACCAATTTGCAGGGCGTGACCAACGGCGCGCAGGGCCTGAAGTCCATCCCGGGCAGCGCCAACATCTGGTGGTGCTACGGCGTGGCGCTGATCGTCATCCTGTTCATCGCGCTGCTGATCTCCTCCAGCTACGGCACGGCGCTCAAGGCCATCCGCGAGGATCAGATCGCCGCGGAATCCATGGGCGTGAGCCTGTACTTCCACAAGATGCTGGCCTTTATGCTCTCCGCGTTCATCGCGGCGGTGGGCGGCGGCCTGCTGGCGAGCTACAACGGCACCATCGGCCCGGACATGTTCCGCGTGGCCCAGACCTACAACGTGCTGATGATCGTGGTCATGGGCGGCATGGGCTCCATCACCGGCTCCATCGCCGGGGCGTTCATCGTCACCATCGGCCAGGAGTACCTGCGCGTGCTGGACGGCCCCATCAACCTGGGCTTCTGGAGCACCGACGGCATCAGCGGCATGCGCATGGTGGTGTTCTCGGC
>JBJEJN010000209.1:0-27112 GCA_051878085.1 Aristaeellaceae bacterium
GTCGGGATAACTCTGAAGTCGGGATAACCAGGATTATCTGGAATTCTGGATAATCCTGGCAAGCATCATATGCCGATTTCTTCCGGAAATTCCCCGGCTTACCGTGATCTGGTTAAGTCACCCTTGCCGTTTGTTCAACGGAGCGCTTGGGAAACCGGTGTGGAAATTCTTCACAGATTGCATGCACATCCTGATCGTAATTCAACGGACAAGACTTTTCGAGGTTGAAAATATCTTTGTGATGATATATAATTTTATTGTGAAATTGGGGTTGACGATTGTTCAAAACGGGATCATTTCAAAAGTACCTTCATTGCGGAAGAACAGGGACAATTATGAGCGGAATTAAAGATGTTGCAAAAAAAGCGGGCGTATCCATTTCGACCGTATCGAATGTTCTGAACAAGTCGAGATACGTGAGCCCGGAGCTTGTGAAGCGGGTTGAGGATGCCGCAGAAGAGCTTGCATACGAAGTAAATCCGATGGGCAGAGGGCTGAAAAACAACAAAAGCGGCACGATCGGGATCATTACAGAGGATATGTGCGGCGTGTTCTATCCCTATGTCGTCAAGGGAATCAACGAGATCGCTACGGAAAGGAATTACCAGATTACCATCTGCGACACGAAGGGAACCTATGGCGATCAGACTGCGCTCCAGCGGGAACGGAAATTCTTTCAGAAATTCGTCGTGAACCGCGTGGACGGCATCATCTTTGTATCGATGGTTCCCAACGAAAAGAAAAAGGAGTATTTCGCCGAAATCAAAAAAATGGCGGGGAAATACAAAAATATTGCGCTTGTCAGCATCGAAAGGGATTTTACGAGCGAGGGGATCGACTCCGTTTATTTTGATGGCTTTTCCAACGCCAAGATCGCCGTGCAGCACCTGATCGACTGCGGCTGCCGGAAGATCTGCCACATCACCGGACCGCAGGTGCTGCAGATCGCCCAGGAGCGCGTCGTCGGTTACAAGGCCTGTATGAAGGAAAACGGGCTTTACGTGGACGAGGAGCGCATGATTGCCTTCGGCGATTATACCCACCAGAGCGGTTACGGCGCCATGAAGCAGCTTCTGGAAATGACGCCCGATCTGGACGGCGTATTCTGCGGCAACGACCAGATGGCTGTCGGAGCGATGAAATACCTGAAGGAGATCGGAAAGAGAGTCCCCGAGGATATCAAGCTGATCGGCTACGACGACGTGTTCCTGGCGAGCGTGGTGGAACCCAGCCTTTCAACAATCCACGTTCAAAAGAAGCACGCCGGGATCGAGGCTGCAAAGATGCTCTTTGACAGGATTGATTCCAACGGTGAAAGGAAAGTGAGAGGAATCAAAAAGGAGGGCCGGCTGATCGTCCGAAAGTCTACAGTGAAAGATGCCGTGGAGGACTGGGATGATGTGGAATGGTAGGCATGCAGAACGCGCGCCCATGCATCAGAGCATGGGCGCGCGTTTTTGCCGGAAGCCGGCCTCTTTCTCCGCGCTTCGGTGAAAAACGGAGTTCCTCCGGATGCATTCGGGAAAATGCTGCCCGGAGCGCATGTGCAATACGTCGAAAGTGTGATAAAAAAACAGTGAAAAAATATGCGGTTCCGACAAATTTTCATTTGATATATCGTGGATATATTGACAAAAACGTTTTTGTGAATTAGTATATAACTAATCAAATGAAGCATGTTCGGTAACAGTAATCCGAGTTTATTTTTTACATAGCAAAAAAACGTTTTTCTGGGTGCCTGTATTTCAAAAAACGACTTGAATGAAGGGAGATTTGAAAAATGGCAGACAAGAAACAGCTTGCACAAAAACTACTGGAACAGGGCGGCGGGATTCTGAGATTGGCGCCCACCTGGGTACCGAGAGCCTTCTGCAGACCCGGCAAACGAATCAAACTTCATCAGGACGATTATTTCGTGCTGGGTGAGAGAGGCGGCATCGACGAGCGCTGGTTCTCCTCCACCACCTGGGCGGAGAATGGCCCCGGCACGCCCGAGGATGAGGGCATGAGCTACGTCGTCAGCGCGGACGGCAGCGAGAGGATCCTTCTGAAGGAAATGATCGATCTGCTGGGCGCGGACGTGATCGGCGAAACGCTGTGGAACAAGTATCACGGCTGGGCGATGTTCTCCAAGTTCTTCGACAATGCCGGTCCGCTGCCGCACCACATCCACCACAGAGACGAGCACGCTGCAAGGGTTGGCGCAGCCGGAAAGCCGGAGATGTACTTCTTCCCGTCCCAGATGAACAACCACGGCGGCGAATTCCCCTTCACCTTCTTCGGCTTCACACCGGAAACCACGAAGGAACAGGTTCTGGAATCCCTGCGGAGCTTCACCAAGGGCGACAACAACATCCTTGGTCTCGCCCAGGCATACAAGCTCGAGCTGGACACCGGCTGGGACGTGCCGCCTGGAGTCATGCACGCGCCCGGCAGCCTCTGCACCTATGAGCCGCAGTTCGCTTCCGACGTGTACGCCATGTACCAGTCCGTGCTGCTCAACGGCCAGATCGTGGGCAAGGATCTGCTGTGGAAGAACTCTCCCGCAGAGGTGGTCGAAAACGAGGATTACGAGTATCTGCTGGACGTCATCGACTGGGACAAGAACGTGGATCCCGATTTCCACAAGAACCGCTTCATGCGTCCGCGCCCGGTAAAGCCCGTGGAAGAGATGAAGGCAGAGGGCTATGTGGAGGAGTGGATCTGCTACAAGTGTCCCCAGGTCAGCGCAAAGCGCCTGACGGTGCTGCCGGGTCAGACCGTGACCATCAGGGATGCGGCTCCCTACGGCCTGATCTGCCTGCAGGGTCACGGCAGCTTCGGTCAGTGGCCGATCGAATCTCCTGCCTCCATTCGCTATGGTCAGCTGACCAACGACGAATACTTTGTGACAGAAAAAGCTGCCAGGGAAGGCGTTGTGATCACCAACCCGTCCACCTCCGATCCCATCGTCATCCTGAAGCACTTCTCTGATAATCCCGATCTGGTGATCGAATAATAAAGGGGGAAAGAAGTCTTGGGCGGCACAAATTATATCCTGGAAGCAACAGGAATTTGTAAAGCTTTCTCCGGCGTAACGGTTCTGAGCGACGCGGCCTTGTCCATCAAAGCAGGCGAACTGCATGCGCTGATGGGCGAAAACGGCGCCGGTAAATCTACCCTGATGAAAATCATCATGGGTATTTATACCAAGGACGCCGGCGTGGTCAAGCTCGATGGACAGGAGGTAGATTTCAAATCTGCCAGAGATGCGCTGGATGCAGGCATCTCCATGATCCATCAGGAGCTGAGCCCGATTCCGGAAATGACCGTTGCTGAAAACGTCTTTCTGGGGAGAGAGCAGAAGAAGATCAAGGGTCTGCCATTTGTGGACAAGAAGGAACTGAAGCGCAAGACGCAGGAGCTGCTCGACGAATACGAGCTCTCCGAATACATCAGTCCCGGCATGAAGATGAAGGACCTGAACATTGCGCAGGTTCAGATGATGGAAATCATCAAGGCCGTTTCCTACAACTCCAAGGTTATCATCATGGACGAGCCCACATCCTCGCTCTCTGATAAGGAAACGAAGATTCTCTTCGGCATCATCGATACGCTGAAGGCGAAGCAGGTTGGCATCATCTACATCTCCCACCGCATGGATGAGGTATTTGAGCTGGCGGATCGCGTCTCCATCCTCCGCGATGGACAGTTTATCGGATGCGTCCGGATCGAGGACGCCTCCAGAGAGCAGCTGATCAACATGATGGTCGGCCGCGAGTTGGAGGGCGGTTATCCCAGGAATACCACGAAGCGCGGAGAAGTCGTTCTGGAGCTGAAGAATTTCACCCGAAAGGGCGTTTTCGAGGATGTGAACCTGAAGGTTCACGCAGGCGAAATCCTTGGTCTGGCCGGCCTGGTGGGCGCTGGCCGAAGTGAGGTCATGCGCGCGCTGGTGGGCTACGACAAGCTCGATTCCGGCGAGATCATCCTCGAGGGACAGAGCATTCAGATCAAGCATCCGAAGGACGCCATCGATCACCACATCATCATTGCCTCTGAGGACAGAAAGCAGCTGGGTCTGGTTCTGTGCCGCAACATCAAGGAAAATGTTGCCCTGCAGAACTTCGACAAGCTCTCCCACGCGGGCTTTGTCCGCAAGGCGAAGGAAAAGGCTTCTGTCAAGGAATACACCGCCAAGATGGCCACCAAGATGAACGGAATCGACGATCTGGTCTCCAGCCTCTCCGGCGGCAACCAGCAGAAGGTGGTTCTCGCGAAGTGCCTGCTGGGCGATCCGAAGGTTCTGATCATGGACGAGCCGACGAGAGGTATCGACGTCGGTGCAAAGGCAGCCATCTACAACATCATGGTTGATCTGGCCAAGCAGGGAATTGCGATTATCATGATTTCTTCCGAAATGCCTGAGCTGATCGGCATGAGCAACCGCATCATGGTGATGGCCGGCGGCAAGGTTAAGGGCGAATTTGAAGATACCGAGAACGTTACTCAGCAGGAAATTATGGATCTGGCGTTTGGAGGAGAATAAGATGACTCAGAAGAAAGCTATAGGGAAGATGCTCAGACAGTTCGGTCTGTTCTTTGTAGCGCTGATTATTATCGTGGTCATGAGCTTTGTTTCGGATGTATTCCTGAAGTCTGCAAACATCAGAAACGTTTTGAGGCAGATTTCCCTGAATGGTATTCTGGCGGTTGGTATGACGTTCGTCATCCTCACCGGCGGCATTGACCTCTCTGTTGGCTCGGTCGTTGCAATCACCGGCGTTATCAGTGGTTCCATCATGATCAGCGGCGGTAACTGGGTGCTGGCCTGCCTGGCTGCACTGGTGATTTCCCTGGTCTGCGGCGCAATCAACGGTCTGCTGATCGCCTACGTCGGCTTCCAGCCCTTCATTGCAACGCTGTCCACGATGACCATCGGCCGCGGCTTCGCACTGGCCTACTCGGACGGCAAGCCCTATACCATTTCCAATCCCGCCTTCAAGGAGATCGGCCAGGGTTCCTTCCTGGGCATCCCGATTCCGATCATTCTCCTGTTCGTCGTCTGCATCCTCGGCATCGTCATCCTCAACACCACGACCTTCGGTCGCTATGTTCTGGCTCTGGGCGGCAACAAGTCCGCAGCACGGCTCTCCGGTGTGCGCACCAAGCGCGTGGAGCTGATGGTCTATGTGCTCTCCTCTGCCTGCGCATGGCTCGTCGGCCTGATCCTCGCCGCCCGCATCAGCTCCGGTCAGCCGACCGCCGGTGAATCCTACGAAATGGATGCAATCGCGGCAACTGCAATCGGTGGCACCAGTATGAACGGCGGTATCGGCACCCTGACCGGAACGATCCTCGGCTTCGTCATCATCGGTCTGCTGAGCAACTCCATGAACCTGCTGAACATCAACTCCTTCTATCAGCAGATTGTGAAGGGCCTGCTCATCATCATCGCCGTATTCCTCGACATGAGAACCAAGGGCGCAAAGGCGTAATTCCAGGTGGATTTAATATCGCGAGATATTAAAAAATAAAGAGGCAACAACAAGGAGGACACAAGAATGAAGCGTATTCTCGGTATCGTGCTGGCACTGGTAATGGTGCTGACCATGGGCGCATTTGCAGAGGAAAACTCTCAGTACGTCATCGGCTTCTCTTCCAAGGACAACTCTGACACCTTCGTAGCAAACATCACCGACGCAGCCGTGGCCAAGGCGGAAGAGCTGGGCGTGAAGCTGCTGATGTACGATGCACGCGGCGACGTGAACCAGCAGATCTCCGACGTTGAGACCATGATCGCCCAGGGCGTTGACGCGATCGTCGTCATCCCGCAGAGCGTTGAAGGCTCCGCCCCCGTGGTTCAGATGTGCAATGACGCGGGCATCCCGATCATCATCGACAACGGCGACATCGCGGACAAGAACTACACCGCGTTCGTAGGCTGCACCGACCAGCAGTCCGGCGAGATCCTGGGCCAGTGGTTCGTCGACAACCTGGCGGAAGGCTCCAAGATCTGCATCATCGAGGGCCCGATGGGTCAGTCCGGTCAGGTTGGCCGCTATGCCGGTTTCGAGGCAGTGGGCATGCTGGACAAGTTTGAGGTACTGGCCTGCCAGACCGCGAACTGGAAGCGCGACGAGGCCATGGCCCTTGCCGAGGACTGGATTGTGACCTACGGCGAGGATCTGGTTGCGATCGTTTGCGAGAACGACGACATGGCGATGGGCGCACTGGCAGCCTGCGAAGCGGCTGGCCGCGACGACATCCTGATCGGCGGCGTTGACGCAATCGCTGATGCTGTTCAGGCCGTGAAGGAAGGCCGCATGGAAATCTCTGTTCTGCAGGACGCTGCAGGCCAGGGCGAGAAGGGCGTTGAGATTGCTCTGGCAGCCGCCAAGGGCGAGCCCTTCGAGTTCGACACCCGCATCCCCTTCGTTGGCCTGACCGCCAACAACATCGACGCTTACCTCGAGGGCGGCGTTGCCGCAGCCGTTGAGGCCGGCGCATAAGCGCAGCTGTTGCGTACATGTTCCGTACTTAATATCGCGAGATATTAAAAAATAAAGAGGCAACAACAAGGAGGACACAAGAATGAAGCGTATTCTCGGTATCGTGCTGGCACTGGTAATGGTGCTGACCATGGGCGCATTTGCAGAGGAAAACTCTCAGTACGTCATCGGCTTCTCTTCCAAGGACAACTCTGACACCTTCGTAGCAAACATCACCGACGCAGCCGTGGCCAAGGCGGAAGAGCTGGGCGTGAAGCTGCTGATGTACGATGCACGCGGCGACGTGAACCAGCAGATCTCCGACGTTGAGACCATGATCGCCCAGGGCGTTGACGCGATCGTCGTCATCCCGCAGAGCGTTGAAGGCTCCGCCCCCGTGGTTCAGATGTGCAATGACGCGGGCATCCCGATCATCATCGACAACGGCGACATCGCGGACAAGAACTACACCGCGTTCGTAGGCTGCACCGACCAGCAGTCCGGCGAGATCCTGGGCCAGTGGTTCGTCGACAACCTGGCGGAAGGCTCCAAGATCTGCATCATCGAGGGCCCGATGGGTCAGTCCGGTCAGGTTGGCCGCTATGCCGGTTTCGAGGCAGTGGGCATGCTGGACAAGTTTGAGGTACTGGCCTGCCAGACCGCGAACTGGAAGCGCGACGAGGCCATGGCCCTTGCCGAGGACTGGATTGTGACCTACGGCGAGGATCTGGTTGCGATCGTTTGCGAGAACGACGACATGGCGATGGGCGCACTGGCAGCCTGCGAAGCGGCTGGCCGCGACGACATCCTGATCGGCGGCGTTGACGCAATCGCTGATGCTGTTCAGGCCGTGAAGGAAGGCCGCATGGAAATCTCTGTTCTGCAGGACGCTGCAGGCCAGGGCGAGAAGGGCGTTGAGATTGCTCTGGCAGCCGCCAAGGGCGAGCCCTTCGAGTTCGACACCCGCATCCCCTTCGTTGGCCTGACCGCCAACAACATCGACGCTTACCTCGAGGGCGGCGTTGCCGCAGCCGTTGAGGCCGGCGCATAAGCGCAACCCCGGATAACGACCCTTGGTTGAATCGCTTTGATTCAGGCTGCCTCTGGCAGCACCTGAGATAAGCGAAACAGGGCGCCGCCGACCATGCCGATTTAAGCCTGAAGCGATCGGCGGCGCCCTATCTATACGAACCGAACGACATTTTCGGCATTTTACAGAAAGAGGATGAGAACAGCATGTTAAGAAATATACCTAAAGTCTTGCCGCCGGATCTCGTGAAATACATGATGGAAATGGGTCATTCCGATGTTCTCATCATTGCAGATGCGAATTTTCCCGGAACGGCGCATGCAAAAAGAATGATCCGCATGGATGGTATCATGATTCCCGAGCTGCTGGACGCCGTGCTCCAGCTGTTCCCGCTGGACAATTTTGTCCCCAATCCCGTTCGCCTGATGCGCAATCTTCCCACGGAACCTGTCCCGGAGATCTGGAAGACCTATGAAGCCCTGCTGAAGAAATACGATCAGGACGGGGCGTTTACTGAGTTTGAATTTATTGACAGACTTCCCTTCTATGAGGCTGCTGAAAACGCGTATGTCATCGTTCAGACGGGCGATGAATCCCGCTACGGCAATATCGTGCTTCAGAAGGGCGTCTGCTGAAGAAAGTATCTTCGATCGCACTTTCTATAGAACGAAGCACGCAATCATACAAAATAAAACAGGAGGCTTACGACAATGACCGAAAAAGAACTGATCATCAAGGCAAATGCAGAGCTGGATGCAAGACTCGCAGCTGCGAAGGAAACCGGCAATCTGGTTGTCAAGGACGCCACGCAGGATCCCGACGTCATCCGCGCGACCTTTGAAAAGGGCAAGGGCATCTTCCGCCTGTTCCCGGCCTTCGTTCCGAGAAGATTCAACAAGGCTGGCCGCAGGCTGAAGCTCCATCCCGACGATTATTTCGTATTCGGCATGGAGCGCGGCTCCATCACCGAGAGATGGTTCGCCGCAACGATCGCCGCACAGAACGGCCCGACCGCGAAGGCGGACGAGGGCATGTCCTACGTATGCGTCGACTACAATACCGATGAGAAGTTCGCCCTGAGGGACGCTGTGAAGGTTCTGGGCGCAGAGCTGGTCGGCGAGGAGCTCATGGAGAAGTACAACGGCTGGCCGATGTACTCCAAGTTCTTCGACAACGAGGCTCCGCTGTTCCATCACCTGCACCTCACCTTCGAGGACGCCGCCCGCGTCGGCAAGCTGGGCAAGCCCGAGTGCTACTATTTCCCGAAGCAGCTCAACAATTACACCGGCGAGGCGGATTATACCTACTTCGGCTTCGATCCCGACACCGATCCGGAAGAGATCAAGGCCAGAATCCGCAACTTCAAGGATGATGACACCCGCATCACCGACCTCTCCCGCGCATACCGCATCGAGCTGGGCACCGGCTGGTACACCCCCGCAGGCGTGATCCATGCCCCGGCGTCCGTGCTCACCTACGAGCCCCAGTGGAATTCCGACGTCAACTCCGTTTACGAGAACATCGTTTCCGGCGAGGTCTATCCTCCGGAGATGCTCGACGAGGAGCTGCCCGAGGACAAGAAGACCATCGACGATGTGTTCGCCCTCCTCGACTGGGACAAGAACGTGGATCCGCACTACAGGAAGCACTACTTCCGCAGACCCATCGTTGAGGTTGAAAACGAGCAGTACTGCTCCAAGTGGATCACCTACGGCAATCCCTACATCGCCGCCAAGGAACTGACCGTCAACCCCGGCCAGACCGTCACCATCAAGGACAACGCTGCCTACGGCTGCATCTTTGTGCAGGGCCACGGCAAGTTCGGCGTCTTCGATGCGGAAGCTCCCACCCTGCTGCACTTCGGCCAGCAGAGCTCCGACGAGTTCTTCGTATCTGAGAAGGCTGCCACGGACGGCGTCGTCATCACCAACCTGAGCAAGGTTGAGCCCCTGGTTGTGCTGAAGCACTTCGGACCCAACTGCCCGGGCGTTCCGCAGGTGGATATGGACTAAGATAATTCTGGATATCCAGACTGTTAAAGCGGTTCAGGCGTCATCTGAGCCGCTTTTCATACCGAGAGGAGGAACAATACTATGAAAATGGCGATCATGGGCGCAGGTTCCATCGCAATCAAAATGGCCAATACGATCAACGGCATGCCCGATGTGGAAGCATATGCCATCGGTGCAAGGGATCTGGAGAGAGCGCAGGCCTTTGCACAGCAGTACAATTTCACCAAGGCCTATGGTTCCTATGAAGAGATGCTCAAGGATGAAGAGATCGATCTGGTCTATATCGCCACGCCGCATTCCCACCATTACAAGTGCGTGAAGATGTGCCTGGAAGCGGGCAAGCATGTGCTCTGCGAAAAATCCTTCACCGTGAATGCGGCGCAGGCGCGGGAAATCCTCGCGATGGCTGAGGAGAAGAAGCTGCTCCTCACCGAAGCCATCTGGACCCGCTATATGCCCTCCCGAAAGATGATCAATGACATCATCGACAGCGGCGCAATCGGCGAAGTGACCTCCCTGACCGCAAACCTCGGCTATGAGCTGAGCCAGATCAAGCGCATCTGGGATCCCAGGCTCGCGGGCGGCGCGCTGCTCGACGTGGGCGTCTACCTCGTGAACTTCGCAAGGATGGTCTTTGGCGAGAACATCACCGACATTCAGACGTCGGCTGTATTCAAGGATGGCGTCGATATGATCGACAACATCACGATGATCTTTGACGGCTGCAAGATGGCAACCATGCAGAGCAATGTCTACGCCGCCCAGAACCGCACCGGCTGCATCTTCGGCACGAAGGGCTATATCGAGATCACCAACATCAACAATCCCGAGGAAATCAAGGTGTTCAACGATCAGTATCAGGAGATCGCTGCCTATCTCCCGCCGAAGCAGATTACCGGCTACGAGTACGAGGTGGAAGCCTGCGCCCGTGCCATTGCAAACGGCGATCTGGAGTGCCCCGAAATGCCCCATGCAGAGACCATCAGGGTCATGGAAATCATGGACGGCATCCGTGCATCCTGGGGATACGAGATTCCGATCTGCGAATAAGCTTTGCATCATTTGTGCACATGGAGCCCCCGAAAATCTGGCGTTTTCGGGGGAAAAATGGTATAATTCAAGAAACAGATGTTTTTGCGGCGCTTCTTCGGGAAGGCGCAAAAGCATGGATGTTTTCGATATCTGTGGAAGGAACCTGGGCTGAGATCAGGGGAAGGAGAGAATGCGGATGAAATACTTTATGGGTTTGGACAACGGAGGAACCACGACGAAGGCTGCCCTCTACGATCTGACCGGTAAGGAAATTGGCGTAAGCAGCGTGGAGACCCGCATGCTTGCACCCAAGCCGGGCTTTACCGAGCGCGACATGGAGGAGATGTGGCAGGCAAACTGCACGGTGATCCGAAATGTTCTGGAAAAGACCGGCGTGGACGCCGGCGATGTTGGCGGTCTGGCCGTCTGCGGTCACGGCAAGGGACTCTACCTGTGGGGAAAGGATGGCAAGCCTGCGCGCAATGGCATCATTTCTACGGACAATCGCGCCTACGCCTATCCGATCAAGTGGAAGGAGGACGGCACGGAGGAAAAGGTGTTTGCCCTCTCCTGCCAGCACATCATGGCCTGCCAGCCGGTCGCGCTCCTGGCGTGGCTGCGGGACAACGAACCGGAAGTGCTGGAGAATGTGGAATGGGTCTTTGAGTGCAAGGACTACGTGCGCTTCCGCCTCACCGGCGAAGCCAAGGGCGAAATTACGGATTATTCCGGAGCAAACCTCGTGAACCTGCATACCCGCCAGTATGATCCGGAGCTGCTGAAGCTCTTTGGGCTTGAGGGCATCATGGACGCCCTGCCGCCGCTCTGCAATTCCGTGGAGATTGCGGGCTATGTGTCTGAAGAGGCCGCCGCGCTGTGCGGCCTGAAGGCTGGCACCCCCGTTGCGGGCGGCATGTTTGATATTGACGCCTGCGCCATCGCAGTAAACGTGCTGGATGAGAGCAAGATCTGCATGATCGCCGGAACGTGGAGCATCAATGAGTATCCCAAGAAGAGCCCCGTGCTGGACGGCACCGTGCAGATGAACTCCCTGTTCTGCCTGCCGGAATACTATCTCATCGAGGAGAGCAGCCCCACCTCTGCGGGCAACAACGAGTGGTTCGTCAAAACCCTGCTGCCCGAGCTTCGCGCGGAAGCGAAGGCCAAGGGAGGCAGCGTCTACGAGGTGATGAACGAGTGGGTTCAGTCCATCCCGGCAGAGGAGTTTGTGCCGCTGTTCCTGCCCTTCCTGATGGCCAGCAATGTGCATCCCAACGCCCGCGCCTGCTTCCTGGGCATGAGCACCAACCATGGTCGCGCCCATCTGGCAAAGAGCGTCTATGAAGGCATCGTCTATTGCCACAAGTGGCATCTGGATCGCCTGCTCGCCACCCGCGACAGCATGCCGGATTGCATCCGCCTGGCCGGTGGTTCGGCAAAATCTAGGGTGTGGACCCAGATGTTTGCCGACATTCTCGGTCTGCCCGTGGAGACCGTGGCTGTGAATGAAACCGGCGCGCTGGGCTGCGCCATCGCCGCGGCAACTGCGGTGGGCGCGTATGAGAGCCTGGACGCCGCGGCCAAGGCCATGTGTCCGATGGGTGTGCGTGCCGTGCCCAACCCGGAGGTTCAGCCCTACTATGAGCGCCGCTATGCGCTCTATAAGAAGGCGATCGCCTGCCTGGACGGACTGTGGGACGATATGCAGGCCTGCATCGAGGGACGTTGACGGGATCGGCAGCATGCTTGCGGCATAGAAGCCCAGCCCATTGATAAAGGAGAAGAATATGAATTACAAGCTCGGTTTATATGAGAAAGCCATGCCCTCCGGCCTGAGCTGGGAGGAGATGCTCACCAGCGCCCTGGAGACCGGCTACGATCACGTGGAAATCAGCATCGATGAAACCGACGCCCGGCAGGCGCGCCTGAAATGGACCCGGGAACAGCGACAGGAATTGGTGGCGCTGATGAACAAGGTCGGGATGCCCATCCGCACCATGTGCCTGAGCGGCCATCGCAAGTATCCCCTGGGCAGCCATGATCCGGCCGTTCGGGAACGCGGCATGGAAATCATGCGGGACGCTGTGGAGCTGGCGGCGGATCTGGGAATCCGCATCATTCAGCTGGCAGGCTATGATGTGTATTATGAGGAGGGGGACGAGGAAACCCGAGCCCTGTTTGCAGAAAACCTGAAAAAGAGCGTGGATTACGCCTCCTGCTTCGGCGTAACCCTTGGCTTTGAAACCATGGAAACCCCCTTTATGGATACCATCTCCAAGGGCATGGTTTACGTGAATCAGGTCAATTCGGCATATCTGGGCATGTATCCCGATCTGGGCAACCTGACCAACGCCTGCGATCTGTACGGCACGGATGTGCTGGAAGAAATCCGCTGCGGCGAAGGGCATACCTTTGCCATGCACCTGAAGGAGACGGTGAAGGGCGTTTACCGCGACATGGATTTCGGCACGGGTCGCGTGGATTTTGTGAAGGGCATTCGTCAGGCAATGGACAGCGGAATCTACCTGTTCACTGCCGAATTCTGGCATGACGGCTGCGAGGACTGGAAGGATCGACTGCTGCGCACGAATCGTTTTATTCGCGGGAAGTTTGAAGAGGCGATTGCACGGTAAGGAACGCTGCGCCTGGGGCATTGACGGGGGAGACCCCTGTCAATGCCCTTTGTGCATTCTGACAAAATGCGCTTAAACCATTGGAATGCGAAACTTAAACGGATGTTGACAGAAATGAGCATATCTGTTATAATTTATGCGTAATAAATGAACGGATGTGGAGAAATATAGGCAAATATGTTTTTTGCATCCTGTCGGTTCAATGATGAGGAGGGAAGCTAGTGGAGAAGGAAGAACGCAGATCCGACGTCTTCATTCGCCTGAAAAATGTTTCCAAGACTTTCCCCGGCGTCAATGCGCTTACCAACATCAATTTTGATGTGCGCCGTGGTGAAGTACATGGACTCATAGGTGAAAATGGCGCGGGCAAGTCTACGCTGATCAAGGTGCTTGCGGGCGTGCATCAGCCGGATCCGGGCGCGGAAATCGAAATCGAGGGTGAGAAGATTACCGGCCTGACTCCGACGGAATCCATGCGGCGTGGAATTATGGTGATTTACCAGGATTTCTCGCTGTTCCCCACGCTGACCGTAAAGGAAAACATTGCGTTCAGTGAGCAGATCGACAAAAAGCGCAAGCTGGTGGACTGGAAGGCCATGGAGGAAACCAGCAAGCGTGCGCTGTCCATACTGGGCGTAGATATTGATTTGAATGCCAAGCTGGGCTCCCTGTCCACCGCCCGCCAGCAGCTGGTGGCCATTGCCCGCGCCCTAGTTTACGACGCCAAGCTCCTGGTCATGGACGAGCCGACCAGCGCCCTGTCCTCCGGTGAGGTGCAGCATCTGTTCAAGATCGTCGAGGAGCTCAAGAGTCGGGGCATCGGCATCATCTTCATCAGTCACAAGCTGGATGAGCTGTTCTACATCTCCGATCGCATGACCGTTCTGCGCGACGGTCAGTACATCGGCACGCGCAACGCGAACGAAACCGATGTGAACGAAATCATCACCATGATGGTCGGCCGTGAGATCAAGGAAGAGCACATGGGCGGAACCAATATCGGCGAGCCGATCATGGAAGTGAAGAACATTTCCAAGGTCGGCAACTACCAGAACATCTCCTTCAATGTGCGCAGGGGAGAGGTGCTGGGCATCACCGGCCTGGTCGGCGCGGGCCGCACGGAAACCGTGCGCGCGCTCTTCGGCCTGAATCCTCCGGACAGCGGCGAGATCTACATGGAGGGCAAGCGGATCAATCCGAAAACTCCTGCTGAAGCGCAGGCGCTGGGCATCGCCTATGTGCCGGAGAGCCGTCAGACCGAAGGTCTGGTGCTCGAGCAGAATGCGGAGAGCAACATCACCCTGTCCATCCTGAAGAATTTCGTCAAAAACGGTCTGGTCAACTTCAAAAAGCGCAGGAGCAGCTCTGTCGAACTGATCGAGCAGCTCAACGTGAAGCCGGCCTATCCGCATATGCAGGTTTCCAAGTTCTCCGGCGGCAACCAGCAGAAGATCGTTCTCGCAAAGTGGCTGGCAACCAAGCCCAAGGTACTGATCGTCGACGAACCCACCAACGGCATTGACGTGGGCGCCAAGACGGAAATCCACATGCTGCTGCGCAAACTGGCAGATGAGGGCATGGCCGTCATCATGGTCTCCAGCGAGCTTCCGGAAATCCTGTCCATCTCCGATCGCATTCTGGTCATGCGCCGCGGCCGCATCAATGGCGAGTTCAGTGGCACCGCTACCCAGGAGCAGATCATGGAAAAGGCCATCCTTACGGATAAGAGAGAGGAGGCAAAGGCATGAGCGAGAAGATCAAGCGCATCATGGGCAACAAGGAAGCCTCCGTCGGGATTATCCTGATTGTCGTCATGATCATTGCGACCCTGTTCAACCCCACTTTCATCACCTTCCAGAACATCATGGATGTTCTCAAGGCCAATTCCGTGCTGGGCATCTGCGCGCTGGGCATGCTGCTGATTATCATCACCGGAGGCATCGACGCATCCGTGTGCGGCCAGCTTGCATTGATTACGGTCTTTACAGGCGAGCTGTCGCTCAAAACCGGCTTCGACAGCATCATTGGCCTGTACATCCTTGGCATTGCAATCGGCGCTGTGACTGGCTGCCTGAACGGCCTGATGGTTTCCAAGCTGGAACTGCCGCCGATCATCGCCACCCTTGGCCTGAATTCCGTGGTGATGGGCTTCATCAAGTACTACACCAACGGCAACTGGCTCAACAACCTGCCTGAGAAGATCGGCGCCTTCGGCCTGTATCGCTTCTTTGGCACCGCGGGTGCAACCGGCGTATCCGGCGGCATTCCGGTGCAGCTGCTGCTCTACGGCGCGATGCTGTTTGTGACCTGGTTCCTGCTCAAGCGCACGATGCTGGGTCGCTCCATCATGGCGATGGGCGGCAACCGCGTCTCCGCAGCCCGCATCGGCCTGAAGACCGACCGCCTGGTCACCTTCGCCTACACTTATGCAGGCATGATGTACGGCTTCGCCGCCATCACCTACACCTGCATCATGAAGAGCGTTGACCCCAACGCCTTCCTGGGCTTTGAAATGGACGTCATCGGCGCAGTTGTGCTGGGCGGTGCTCTGCTGACCGGCGGCAGCGGCACCGTTCTGGGTACCTTCCTGGGCGTGATGCTGTTTTCCTTCATTTCCAACGGCCTCACCCTGGCGCGCATCTCCGCATACTGGCAGTCCATCATCGTTGGCTTCATCATCCTGCTGGCCGTCAGCTTCGACATGATCAAGATCCATCGCGAGGAGCGCCTGCAGACCAAGGTTGATATTGAAAAGGAGGATGCGCAGTAATGAAAGAACATATCAAGCGCAATGCACAGCAGTATCGCCTGCTGGCTCTGCTGGTCATACTGCTGCTGGTGATGGGCGCTCTTGCCCCCGGCAAATTCCTCACTGCCCGCAACTTCCAGAACATGGGCTTCCAGATGGCCGAGTTCGGCATCCTGGCCATCGGCATGAGCGTCGTTATCATGACGGGCGGCATCAATCTGTCCATCGTGAACAGCGCGATGCTCTCCGCCATCATTTCCTCCCTGCTGATGAAAACTCTCTATGCGGGCGGAGAAGGTATGGCTGCCGTGCCCTGCATCATCATCGGTATCGTGGTGTCCATCCTGATTTCCGTGGCCTGCGGTCTGTTCAACGGCTTCTTCGTGGCCTATGTGGGCATCCTGCCCATTCTGGTTACCCTGGGCTCCCAGACCGTGTTTGACGGCATCTCCCTGAACATCACCCGCGGTTCCTCCGTTTCCGGCTTCCCGAAGCTCTTTCAGGAGATCGGCGCCGGCAGCATTGGCCGCCTGCCGTATACGACAATCATCTATGTGATCGTGATCATCGTCGCATACCTGCTGGTGGAGCGCAGCCGTTGGGGCATCAGCGTATACATGGTTGGCGGCAACGAAAAGGCCACCCGCTTCAGCGGCATCAACACCAAGCGGACGCTGATGGGCGTATACGTATTCTCCGCAGTCATGGCGGGCATTTCCGGCGTGCTCATGACCAGCCGCTACAACAGCGCCCGCGCCGACTACGGCTCCAGCTATACCATGCAGGCTGTGGCGGCAACCGTTCTGGGCGGCACCTCCATCAATGGCGGCTCCGGCCATGTCATGGGCACGGTGATCGCTGTTGCAATCATCCAGGTCATCTCCTCCGGCTTCAACATCCTGAAGATCAACCGCAACTTCACCGACATCGCCACCGGTCTGATTCTGGTGGGCGTGCTGGCGGTGAACCACTTCGTCGGCAAGGAAAAGGTCAAGCGCGTGTGATTGCGAAGTCTTTCCTGCGAGACTGCTGTTTGTCGGGAGCTGGGCAGGCGTCCCGATGCAGAAATAAGAATATTAAGAAAACGAGGTAAACGTCATGAAGAAGATTCTTGCTATGATCGTTGCTTTGATTATGGTGATGTCCTTCGCCGCAATCGCTGAGGAAGAAATCACCGTAGTTGTGATGCCCAAGCTCGTTGGTATCCCCTATTTCAATGCTTCTGAGGTTGGCGCTCTGCAGGCCGGCGAAGAGCTCGGCATCAACGTGATCTACACTGGCCCCACCACCGGCGACGCCGCTCTGCAGGTGCAGATGATCGAAGACCTTCTGATCGACGGTATCGATGCTCTGGCCATCGCTCCCAACGATCCCGATTCCGTGTCTCCCGCTCTGCAGAAGTGCCTGTCCGAGGGCGTTCTGTGCCTGGACTGGGACACCACTGCCAATGCGGATGACGTCAAGTACTCCATCCAGCAGATCGACAACAAGGTCTACGGCGAGATGATGGTGGACCTGCTCGTCGACGCCATGGGCACCGATGAAGGCGAAATCGCCATCGTTACCGGCTACCTGACCGCTGCCAACCTGAACACCTGGATCGACTTCTCCATGTCCTATGCTGCCGAGAAGTATCCGGGCCTGACTCTGGTTACCGATCCGGTTCCCTCCGATGAGTCTGCTCAGGAAGCTTACAGCCAGACCCTGGCTCTGATCGCTGCCTATCCGAACCTGAAGGGCATCCTCGGCTACTCCACTCCCGCTCCCATCGGCGCTGCCATGGCTGTTCAGGAGAAGGGCCTGCAGGACACCATCTCTGTCGTTGGCTGCTCCATGCCCACCGACTCCGCTCCCTATCTGAAGGACGGCTCCCTGGACTACGGCGTTCTGTGGAACCCCGCAGACCTGGGCAAGATGACCGTTTACGTCGCTTACCTCGAGCTGACCGGCGCTGAGGTTGAAGGCTATGAAGTGCCCGGCGTTGGCCCGATCCACATCCAGGACGATGGCCGCACCATCATCATGGCGGATCCCTCCGTCTGGACTGCTGAGAACGTAGACAGCTTCGACTTCTAATCTCAAGCTTCGGGTTCTAGTCTCAGTTGCCCGTTCTGCCTGATTCAGGCAGAAGGAATGCCCCGTGTGGAACTGCCCGCCACACGGGGCACGTTTTTGCATTTTAAATGGGCGGGACGTCAGATTCCTGCCAAATTGCAAAACGGTATGAGTTCAAGGGAATTGTCTGAAGTAAAGAAACGATTCTGTTGTGACCTCCGTGCATCCATGATATAATAAACATGGATGAAGAATAAGTGTGCGGGCGGGAAAATGCCTGTGCAGCGTGGAACGAGAATGCGCCCGTGCTGATTTCTGGTCAGGAGGAACCGGTGGGTGAGTGGCAAAGGCGTGCTGATGGAGAAATGGGCAGTCGTGTGGGAATCGTCCCAGGCATAAGAACAGCGTAAATGCGGCTGTATTCGGAATGCGCATCAGCTGCGGTGCGAAGCGTCGGTTGGTTTTTATTTTCATAGATACAAGGAGCAGAGCATGAGCATAACTGTGACGGACGTTCTGAAGCTGCCGTCCATGCGCGGCGCAAGGGTGTTGGGCGGAAGGAAGGGTCTGTCGAGGATCGTATCCTCCATTTCTGTGCTGGAATATGCACAGATCAATCCCATCAAGACAGAGCTGTTTTCCAGCATTGAATTTCTGGGCAACGAGCTTGCCATCACCGGCTTTATGAACAATCCGGATGACGTCGAGCTGCAGTGCGCCAACATCCGCCAGATGGCCGAGGTTGGCGAGGTGGGCCTAATTCTGTTTTACGTCGGCATTCTGATGAAGAAGGTGGATCAGAAGCTGATCGACGTGGCGGACGAGCTGGATTTTCCGCTGATCTGCATGCCGGAAAACCAGACAAATCAGCGATACAGTGAAGTGATCTGCGAGGTGATGGAGCTGATCTACCGCGAGCAGATGCGCAGCACGAATCTCACAACGGAGCTGTTGGAGCAGGCTGCGGGGCTTCCGGTGCATCAGCGCACCGTGGACAGCATGCTGCGAATGCTTGCGGACCGCCTGCATTCCTCGATTGTGCTCATGGATTCGTCCCGGCGCATCCTGAACGAGGCTCCGTGGCCGCGCGCCTTCGACAATGCCATAAAGGCGGAGCTGACAGCGGCTGAGTTCCCGGAGCCTGCCGCCTGGAAGTACCATGAACCGCTCAACATCCACATCTACCGTGACAGCATTCAGACCCAGGAGGGGCACTGCATGGATCTGCTGATCTTCCGGGAGGGCGATGTGCCGGACGTGGTCATCACGCGCCAGGCGGTGGAGGTCGTGCAATTGTCGGTCAACATCTGGTCGGAGAAGCACGACCGCATCGTGATCGGCGAACTGGTACGCGCAATTCTGCAGGACGAGCCCATGAAGATGCGCCGCCTGGCGGACATCTTCGACGTGGACGTGGCCTCCATCAATTCCATGTGGCTGATCAGCGGCGAGACGCAGGCGGATGCCGCGCGGCTTCCCGAAATTGTGGAGACGGTGCGGAGGGACACGGAGGTCTATTCCGCCACGGCCATCGCGGACATCTACGACGACCAGCTCGTGCTGTTCATGATCGGTCCCGGAAGCATACAGGATGTGCGCGCGCTGACGGAGGCCATCGGAAACGAGCTGCGTGAGCGGGGCATTCGCGCCACGCTGACGCGCTGCCATGCGCTGAACACCACCACCCGCGTGCGCGAGGCGTTCTTCAGCCATCAGGCGGGCCTGCCTGCGGCGCGGCAGATCTTCCCGGGTTGCTGGGCCTTTACGCTGGAGCAGATCAACTTTGCGCAGCGGTGTCAGGAGATCATCGGGCGCGGGGAGCGCGCGGTGGAGGAGGCGCTGGAGTGTCTGAGCGCGCTGATGACCGAGACGGATGAAACCAATCTGCTCGGGACATTGGAATGCTATCTGCTGGATGCGGACATGAGCGTGACGCAGGCCGCAGAGAAGCTGTTCCTGCACAAGAACACCATCAAATACCGCATCCAGCGCATCGCTGACCAGCTGGGCTTCGTTCCGGGACGCTTCCCGGAGACCATGCCGCTGCTCACCGCATGCGCGCTGAACCGCCTGCTGCGGCATAATTGAAGCCGTGTTGAGCGGATGCGCATTTGTCCTTTCGGACAAATGCGCATTCGCTTTTTTCTGCCTTGCAGATAAATACTTTCTCGCAGAAATTCGTTATAATTTCTGTATTCCGATTCCGCAGCTGCGGATTTACAAGGGGGAAGTATTGATGGGTCAGAAAAACACGGGATTTGAAATCAGGGCCGACCAGCGGCAGAGCTGGCAGTCCATCGCCCTGGTCTGGGCGGGCGGCATGATCTGCGTGCCCTGCCTGATGATCGGTGGCGTGCTCGTCGGAGGCGGTCTGAGCTTTGCACAGATCGTGCTCTCCATCCTGCTGGGCTACGGCATGATCTGCGCCTACATGATCTTCATCGGCATGCAGGCCTGCGACACCGGACTTCCGGTCTCCGTGATGGCCTCCGGTGCGCTGGGGGAGAAGGGCGCCCGGTATATCATTTCGACCATACTCGCCATCGCCTGCGTGGGCTGGTTCGGCATCCAGTCCGCCGTCTGCGGCAGCGCCTTTGCGTCGATGGGCGCGACCATGCTCGGTCACGAGACGGCCAGCGCCACGGCGGTCGCCATCTGCTCCATCGTCTGGGGCACGATCATGCTGGTCACCGCCTGCGTGGGCTTCAAGGGCCTGAAGTGGCTCAACTACATCGCGGTTCCGGCGCTGGTCGTCGTCTGTCTCTACGGCATCATCGCCAGCATGGTCAAGAATGACGGCGGCGCGGTGATCGCGGCCTACAACCCGCAGGTCTCCAGCGGCCTGGTGTTCGGCATGAGCATGGTGGTGGCCTCCTTCGCGCTGGGCGGCCTGATCTCCGCGGACTACTGCCGCTTCGCCCGGAGCCGCGGCGACGTGGTCAAGTCCTCCATCCTGGGCGTGATCCCCGCCGGTCTGTTCATGCTGCTCACCGGCGGCGTGATGAGCATCGTCACCGGGCAGTACGACATCTCCGCGATCCTGGCCAGCTTGGGCGTTCCCTTCTTCGGCCTGATCGCGCTGGTGCTCGCCACCTGGACGACGAACGTCACGAATGCATACTCCGGCGGTCTGGCGCTCTCCAACTTGCTGGGCTTCGATGAGAGCAAGTTCAAGCTCACCACCGCCATCGCGGGCGCTGTGGGCACGCTGCTGGCGGCCTTCGGCGTGCTGGGCAAGTTCCAGGCCTTCCTGAGCCTGATGAGCGCGGTGCTGCCGCCGCTGGCCGGCGTGATCATCGCCAATTACTGGATCGTCAGCAAGGGCAAGAAGGAGCTGTTCCAGATTCAGGAGGGCGTGTATGCGCCCGGACTGATCGCCTACCTGGTCGGCGCGTTCGTCGCGTGCCTCACCGGCGGCACCTTCGCAGCCTTCCCGGGCCTTGCATGGCTGAACCTTCCCTTCTTCGTCGGCCCGGTGAACGGCATCATCGTATCCCTGGTGCTGTACACGGTCATCGTCAAGGCGACGAAGAAGTGAGCAAAAAAGTATATCATGGGGTGTCGGCAGCATGCTGCCGGCACCGTTACAACGCAATGAGGTGAAAGAAATTGAGAAAGATCGGCATACGGGAAATTGAAGACATCGCCCTCGGCGCGGCACTGCTGGGTGCGGGCGGCGGCGGCGACCCCTACATCGGCAAGCTGATGGCCATCGGCGCCATTCGCGAATGCGGCGAGGTGACGCTGATCTCCCCGGAGGAGGTTCCGGACGATGCGCTGATCATGCCCATCGCCATGATGGGCGCGCCCACGGTGCTCTGCGAGAAGGGCATCGGCGGCACGGAGTACCGGCGCATCTTTGAGATGGTGGAGCGCTACTTCGGGCGCAAGGTCTACGCTACCATGCCCATGGAGGCGGGCGGCGTGAACTCCATGCTGCCCATCGCAGCGGCCGCGCGGCTGGGGCTTCCCATGGTGGACTGCGATGGCATGGGCCGCGCCTTCCCGGAACTGCAGATGGTCACCTTCACCATCGGCGGCGTGTCGGCCACGCCCATGGCGCTGACCGATGAAAAGGGTAACAGCGTGATCTTTGAGACCATCACGAACCAGTGGACGGAGGAGCTCGCCCGCGCGGTCACCATGTCCTGCGGCGGCAGCGTCACCTGCTCCCTGTACGTCATGGACGGAAAGACCATGAAGGCGTTCTCCGTTCACGACATCGTCACCCGCAGCCAGCAGCTGGGCGCGGCCATCCGCAACGTGAAGAATGTCACGGAGGGCACGCCGGAGGAGAACTTCCTGAAATTCTCCGAGGGCATCCGCCTGTTCAAGGGCAAGATCTCCGATGTGCTGCGCACCACCAACGGCAAGTTCAACCTGGGCAAGATTCAGCTGGAGGGCATCGGCGCGGACAAGGGACACCGGGGCGAGGTGACCTTCCAGAACGAGAACCTCTGCGTCCGCGTGGACGGAAACATTGTGGCGACCGCGCCCGACCTGATCTGCCTGGTGGACACGGAGACCTTCACGCCCGTCACCACCGACGGCCTGAAGTACGGCAAGCGCGTGCTGGTGGTGGGCCTGAAGTGCTACCACATGTGGCGCACGCCTGCGGGTCTGGAGCTGGTCGGCCCGCGCTACTTCGGAATCGATACCGATTACATCCCCGTGGAGGAGCGCGCGAAGGGAGGTGCGGCAAATGTATAAGCTGGGCATCGATGTGGGCGGCACCAATACCGACGCCGTTCTGATTGACAGCGATCTGAATGTGGTCGCAGAGGTGAAGAATCCCACCTCAGGCAATGTGTTCGAGGGCATCATGGGCGCGGTGCAGGCGCTGCTGGACAAAACGCAGATCGACCGCAGCCAGATCGGACAGGCGATGCTGGGCACCACCCAGTGCACAAACGCCATCGTGGAGCGCAAGCACCTGGCGAAGATCGGCCTGCTGCGCATCGGCGCACCGGCGACCACGGGCGTGCCGCCCATGGTGGACTGGGCGGAGGACATCCAGTTCATCTGCGAAAAGAGCGCCATCATCAACGGCGGCTTTGAATACGACGGCAAGGAGCTCGCTCCGCTGGACGAGGAGGCTGCGCGGGCATTCTTCACGGAACTCAGGGGCAAGGTTCAATCCATCGCGATCTCTTGCGTGTTCTCCACCGTCCGCGCGGATCATGAGATTCGCGCAGCCGAGATCTGCCGCGAGGTCATGGGGGAGGACGTGCACATCTCCATCTCCAGTGAGATCGGCAGCATGGGCCTGATCGAGCGCGAGAACGCCACCATCCTGAACGCCGCGCTGTACAAGGTCGCCGAGCGCTTCACGGAGGGCTTTGCCTATAGCCTCGCCCAGGAGGGCGTGACCAACGCGGAGATCTACCTCTCCCAGAACGACGGCACACTGATGACCATGGACTATGCCCGCCGCTATCCCATCCTGACGGTCGCCTGCGGCCCGACGAACTCCATTCGCGGCGCGAGCTACCTGAGCCGTCTGGACAATGCCATCGTCATCGACGTGGGCGGCACCACCACCGACCTGGGCGTGATTCAGAACGGCTTCCCCCGGGAATCCGGCGTGGCGGTGACCATCGGCGGCGTGCGCACCAACTTCCGCATGCCGGACGTGTACTCCATCGGCCTGGGCGGCGGCTCCATCGTGCGCGAAAGGCCGGACGGCAGCGTGACCGTCGGCCCGGACAGCGTGGGCTACGAGATCACGAAGAAGGCCCTCGTGTTCGGCGGCGATACACTCACGGCAACCGACATTGCCGTGCGCCTGGGCATGGCGCAGGTGGGCGATCCGGAGAAGGTAAAGCACATCGATGAAGACCTGGCGCGCAGGGCCATGGCCACGATCCGCGAGCTGGTGGAGGACAGCATCGATGTGATGAAGGTCTCCAGCGACGATCTGGACGTGATCCTGGTCGGCGGCGGCTCCATCATCCTGCCGGAGAAGCTCGCGGGCGCGCGCAGCGTCACCAAGCCCGCATTCTTCGGCACGGCGAACGCCATCGGCTCCGCAATCTCCAAGGTCAGCGGTACGTATGAGGCCCTCATCAACTACGATGAGCTTCCTCGCGAGCAGGCGCTGGAGAAGGCCAAGGCTGAAGCCGTTGACATGGCGGTCAGTGCAGGTGCGATCCGCGAAACCGTGGAGATCATCGAGGTGGAGGATGTGCCGCTGGCCTACTATCCCGGCAATACCTGTCGGGTCAAGGTCAAGGCGGCCGGCGAACTCGCCTGACGCCGGTGCGTAAGATCTGAACGAATTTGCATAAGCAGCTCTCAAACACAATGCCATTGCGTCTGAGAGCTGCCTTTTCTATACAACATCGGTGGAAAAACTGCAGGTAAACATATATTGAGCTGTAGAAAAGCTGCCCGCCTTGTGGCTTCCGTTTATGTATCTCTGGTGCGGCTTGCTTTTAAATCGCAGCGAGATTGACCTGCTGCAATGGGGTGGAGTTCCATCTTCTCTGAACGGATTCACTTCCCCACGTCGGTTGCCGTGCAATTCCATGCTGGGCGCATCCCCGGAGGTTCCGGCAGCGCCCCGTGAAGCTCCGGCGCTTCAGGCGCCCTGCGTCGTGCCGATGAACTCCAGAATGCAGTCCTTCAGCTGGCGGATGCTGTCGGAGACGGGCCTGCGCGCGCCGGTGCCCATGCCCAGTTCCCGCTTGGCGGGCGGATCCACCGGCACGCACAGCACGCCGTCCGTCCTGCCGCGAACCATCAGCTCCGACATCATGGACACCCCCAGGCCGCGCTCCACCATGCGGATCACCGTCTCGTCATCGAAGCGGCAGATTTTTTCGTTCACCCGCACGCCCACCGGCTCCAGCGCCGCGCGCACGTCCAGATCGAAGCTGCCGTAGGGCATCAGAAACTCCCGACCCTCGAACTCCGCAAGCGGGAATGTCTTGCGCCCGTTCAGGGGATAATCCTTCGGGAGGATCGCGTACAACCAGTCGCTGTACAGGGGCACCCAGTCGCAGCTGCGGACGCTCTGTTTACTTGCAAAGATCACGTCGGTCTCGCCGCGCTCCAGCAGCTCGTAGGGCTCCAGTGCATGATCCACCATGCGCAGATCCACGCTGACCTCCGGGCAGATGCGCCGGAAGCGGTAGAGGATCTCCGGCATCCAGTGCATCGCAATGCTGGCGTAGGCCGCCACGCGGATGACCTCGCTCTTTCGCTCCGCAATCGAGCGAATCTGGTTTTCCAGATTGGCGTTCGCCTGCAAGAATTCCCGGATGGCGGGCATAAGCTGCCGACCCTGCTCGCTGAGCCGGATGCCGTTGTGGCTGCGCAGCAGCAGCGGAAAGCCCACCTCGCGCTCCAGCGCGTCCATCATGTGCGTCAGCCCCGACTGGGTGTAGCCCACCACCTCCGAGGCCTTCGTGAAGCTCCCCAGATCCGCCGCCGTCATCAGAATCTCCAGCTTCTTGCTGTCCATGTCCCCGCCTCACTCCATTTTAGTTCTATTACATTCTCTCATATCCCTATTATAAACAGGCGTTTCTCAGAATGCAAGCGGGATGATAGAATAATAGACAGAAAAGTGAGGTGGAAATGCGATGCGCAAGCAATTGACGCTGCGGCAGCGGATTCTGGTGGCCGGAACGCTGTTCGGCATGTTCTTCGGTGCGGGGAACCTGATCTTCCCGGTGCACCTGGGCCAGATGGCGGGGCGCAACATGCTCCCGGCGATGCTCGGCTTCATCATCACCGCCGTGGGCATCCCGATTCTGGGCGTGGCGGCCATCGGCAACACCCACGCCGACGGCCTGCAGGCGCTGGCGACCAAGGTGGGGAAGGGCTATGGCTACGCCTTCACCTGCCTGCTCTACCTGACCATCGGGCCGTTCTTCGCCATTCCAAGGTGCGCGACCACGTCCTTCACCACCGGCGTGCTGCCGATGCTGGGCGACGGGGCCTCCGAGGGTCTCGCGCTGCTGATCTTTTCGCTCGCGTTCTTCGCGCTGGTGCTGTTTCTGTCGCTGCGCCCGGCGAACATCACGGTGTGGATCGGCAAGATCATCAATCCGCTGTTCCTGATCTTCCTGGCGATCCTGGTGATCTCCGCGCTGAGCCGACCCGGCGCGCCCGCATCGACGGTGGAGCCGGTCGCCGCCTACCAGAGCCACGCGCTGTCCTCCGCGCTCATCGAGGGCTACGGCACGATGGACGCGATTGCGGGCCTTGCCTTCGGCATCGTGGTCATCGACATCATCCGCTCGATGGGCGTGGAGAACGACGCTGCCATCGCGAAGGATGTGCTGCGCTCCGGCGCGCTCACCGGCCTGCTGATGGCCCTCATCTACGCCGCCACGATCCTGATGGGCGCGCAGTCCCGGGGCCTGTTCGAGCTCTCCGAGAACGGCGGTATCGCCCTGGCACAGATTTCGGGCCACTATCTCGGCTCTGCGGGCAAGCTGGTGCTGGCGCTGACCATCACCTGCGCCTGCCTCAAGACCTCCATCGGCCTGGTCACCAGCTGCGCCGACGCCTTCGGCCGGATGTTCCCCAGGGCCCTGTCCTACCGCGCCTGGGCGGTGATCTTCACGGCCTTCTCCTTCTGCATCTCGAACTTCGGCCTGTCGAAGATCATCGAGTATTCGATCCCGGTGCTGATGTTCCTCTATCCCCTCGCCATCACGCTGATCCTGCTGGCGCTGTGCGGCCGACTGTTTCAGCACGACCGGGCCGTGTACCTGAGCGTCACAGCGTTTACCTGCGTCGCCGCGCTGTTCGACCTGATGAAGGCGCTGCCGGAATCCCTGCAAGCCGCGCTGCACCTTGAGGGGGCGATCCGCCTCGCGGAGCGCATGCTGCCCTTCTACAATCTCAGCTTCGGCTGGGTGGTTCCCGCAGCCATCGGCCTGCTGCTGGGACTGGCGATTCACTTCGGGAAGAACCGTCGCGCTGCGTGAAGAATCCACGACAGAATTCCATACAGAAGGCCCGCTTCCTCTGCCGGAAGCGGGCCTTCAGACCACTGACAAAGCCCGCAAACGCAAAAATGCCAACTGATCAGATGGAATCGGTTGGCATTTTTGCTTACTGTGTCAGCTGCGGCTGCAAATTGCGGTCACTTACGTCCATGTAAGCTCCCTTATTTG
>JBJEJN010000210.1:0-5291 GCA_051878085.1 Aristaeellaceae bacterium
TGCACCGGCTTGCCCTTGAGATCCACCACGCGCCAGGCGATCAGACGGTCGGCGGGCACGCGCTTGCGCAGCTGCTCCGCCAGCGCGTCCAGCTTCTTTGTATCATTTTCGCGCCAAGCGTACTCCTCCGCCGTGACGCCGAAGATCAGCATGCAGATCTCCCCCGGCTCCAGCTTGCCCTCGGCGGCGCGCAGGCGCGGTTCGGCCAGCTCCAGCGCGGGCGACAGGCCCTGAATTTCGCCCACCGAGTAGGCCTTGAGTCCCTTTGCGCGATAGGTCGCCTGATATTTCAATTCCATATTCTTCCTCGCTCTGAAAATATTTTTGTCGAAAGCCATTTCTATCATTATAGTTTTCCCGCGCGGCGGTGTCAATTGGCAATTTCAAATGAAGCTGTTCTGGCAATTTCTGTGGGCAGGTTTCAAATTCCTCCAATCGGTCATACTAGCTGTGAAACCAAATTGGAGGGAAAAACATGACCATAGGCATGATAATTCTGATCGTCGTCGCCATACTGATCCTGCTGGGCGTGGGCCAGCGCGTGCTGGACCGCATGCGGCTGAACGACAAGCTGGCGCTCCTGTTCATCGCGCTCATCATCGGCCTGGGCTTCGTGCCGGACATCCGGGTGACGGACGTATTCGCCTTCAACCTGGGCGGCGCGGTGGTTCCCCTGGCGCTGTGCATCTACCTGTTCGTCAAGGCCGACACCGCCTGGGAGCGCTGGCGCAGCATCCTGGCCTCCCTCGTCACCGGCGCGGCCATCTTCGCCATCGGCATGTTCGCGCCGGACGAGCCGGAGACCATCACCGTCGACCCCATCATCCTCTACGGCCTGGCTGCGGGCCTGATCGCCTACATCTTCGGCCGATCCCGGCGCTGCGCGTTCATCGCGGGCGTGGTCGGCATGATGCTCTCGGATACCGCCAATGCCATCTATGTCTGGTCGAAGGGCGTACCGCAGGACTTCGTGCTGGGCGGTGCGGGCGCAGCGGACGGCATCGTGATCGCGGGCATCGTGGCGGTGCTGCTGGCGGAGCTGCTGGGCGAGATCATCGAGCGCATGAAGCGCGGCACAAAGCGGCCCACCCGGGAGTTCCGCAACGGAGAATTCGTGAAGGAGGAGCACAGATGATGAAGCGCGTTCTGATCTGCCTGTGCGCCTGTCTGATCCTCCTGATGACGGCGCAGACCGCCCTGGCGGCGGGCGAAACCGACGGCGACTGCATCTACACCCTGGTGGACGCGGACGGCGCGATACTCACCCGGCGCGCCGCGCGGATGTACGAGGGCGACGAGTACATCTCCGCCGACAACCGCCACTACCGCGTGGCCTTCGTGGACGACGCGCGCTGCGTGGCCACCGCCGAGGAGCTGGGCGCGGCCACCATCGACGAGGCCGCCTTCGCCGCCTTCCTCTCCGCCCACGCGGCGACCGACCCCGCCAAGGATGACGAGAAGCTGATCTGCATGTACTCCACCCACTCGGATGAATCCTACGTGCCCAGCGACGGCGCGTCCTCGCTGTGGGAGAACGCCGGGATCTACGACGTGGGCGAGGCGCTGAAGCAGAGTCTGGAGGCCAAGGGCATCACCGTGGAGTACTCCCAGGATTCCTTCCTCCCCCACGACGCGGACGCGTACAACCGCTCCCGCAGCACGGTGGAGGAGTACGTGAAGCAGGCTCCCGATGCGATCATCGACATCCACCGCGACGGCGTTGAGGCCGAGGAATATGAGACGGAGGTGGACGGCGAGAACACCAGCATGGTACGCCTGTTCGTGGGGCGCTCCAACCAGAACGCCGCCGAGAACAAGGCCTTCGCCCAGAAGCTGAAGGCTGCGGCGGACGAGGCCTATCCGGGGCTGGTCAAGGACATCTTCATCGGCAAGGGCAACTACAACCAGGAGCTCTACCCTCAGGCCATCCTGCTGGAGTTCGGCACCTATGAGATCGAAAAGGAGAAGGCCATCTCCGCGACGGAATACATGGCGGACGTGATCGACGAGGTGCTGTTCGGCTCCACCGCCCAGGCCTCCACCGGCGAGAAGAACGCAAACGCCGCCAAGGGCATCGCCTGGGCCGTGGGCGTCGCCATCGTGCTGGCCGCCATCTACGCCCTCGCCGCCACCGGAAAGCTGGGCCCGGCGTGGTCGAAGCTGAAGAACGGCGCGCAGGAGATGGGCGCGGGGCTGTTTGGAAGGAGCCGGAAATAATGTGGACGGGGCTGTCTCAAAACGATATGTCGCTTCGAGACAGCCCCACAATTGCAATGTGGCGGGGTGAAGGCACCCCGCCCTACGGCTATGAAAGGCTGTCTCAAGGCATTTTCCTGTTTTGAGACAGCCTCTTTGTATTTTATCCTTCCATCTTTTCAAGCTCCGCGCCGTGCACGCGCCAGGCCGCGCCGATGGTCGCTCCGGCGAGGTCATCCCTGTCGGTGCAGGTGACGATGGTCTGGATGCCCTCCAGCCGGGCGATGAGCTGCCGCCTGCGGGAGGGATCCAGCTCGCTCATCACGTCGTCCAGCATCAGCACCGGCCACTCGCCCAGCTCGTCGCGCATGACGCTCAGCTCCGACAGCCGCAGCGACAGCGCCGCCGTGCGCTGCTGGCCCTGGGAGCCGTAGGCGCGCACCTCGCGGCCCTCCACGGTGAGCAGCATCTCGTCCCTGTGCGCGCCCACGGAGGTGGTGAGCCTGCGCAGGTCGGTCTCCCGGGCGGCAAGCAGCGCGTCCAGGTTGCTCTGCACGTCGTCCCCGGCGGTCACGCTGGGCGCGTAGCGCACCCGCAGCTGCTCGGCGCCGCCTGCGATCTCCCGGTAGGTCTCCTCCGCCGCGCCGGAGAGCTTTTCAATATACGCCCTGCGGTGGCGCATCAGCTCCGCGCCCGCCGCCGCCAGCTGCTCGTCCCAGAGATCCAGCGTTGCGATCAGCGAGGCGTTGCCCGCCATGGCCCGCAGCGCCTCGTTGCGCTGCTTCAGCGCCCGGTTGTAGCGCTGGAGGGCGTAGTAGTAGGCCGGGCGAAGCTGGGAGAGGGTCATGTCCACCATGCGTCGGCGCTCGGCGGGGCCGTCCTTGACCGTGCGCAAATCCTCCGGGGAGAACAACACGCCGGTGATGTGGCCCATCAGCTCGCCGGAGCGCGCGGCCTCGCGGCCCGCGATCTTGATCTTGCGCTTGCCCATCGCAGGCAGAATGACCTCCACCTCGTGACTGCCGTCGTTTTTCTCCGCGCGCACCTGCACCGAGGCGAAGTCCGCGTCCCAACAGATCAGCTCCCGATCCTGCCGCGTGCGGTGGCTGCGGCCCGTGCAGCACAGGTACAGCGCCTCCAGCAGGTTCGTCTTGCCCTGGCCGTTGTCGCCCAGCAGCACGTTCACCCCCGGACAGGGCTCGAATTCGCAGGCGGCGTAGTTGCGAAAGTGATTCAGTTTTGCGCCGGTGATGCGCATGGAATCGCTCCTTTTATACTTATGGGGTTGCACTTGAAACACACGTCGAGAAACAATCCCTCCGGCGCTGACGCGCCACCTCCCTTTACACAAGGGAGGCTTTGGGAATGGGGTTCAACGGGAATCGGCGGGATGTGGGCATCCCGCCCTACGGGAGTGACCGAACGGGGTGTTAAAGGCGCTGCCTTCCATGGACTGTTTGCCATCAGGCAGCGCCGCTGTATTTCTTATGCCTGTCCGTTCTTCTTGCGCGCCTCGAGCTTCTTGCGGGCCTCGGTGCCCAGAATCTTCTTGCGCATGCGAATGGACTTGGGGGTGATCTCCACCAGCTCGTCGTCGTCGATGAACTCCATCGCTTCCTCGAGGGTGGGGATGTGGATGTTGGTGATCTTGTTCTGCTCCTCGGCGGAGGCCGCGTTGCGGGTGTTGGTCATGTGCTTCTTCTTGCACACGTTCACATCGATGTCGCCCACGCGGGAGTTGCGGCCGATGATCATGCCGTTGTACACCTTCACGCCGGAATCCACGAACAGCTCGCCGCGATCCTGCACGCTGAACAGCGCGTAGCTGGTGGTCACGCCGTCCTCCCAGGCGACCAGCGCGCCGGTGTTGCGGGTGGGGATGTCGCCGCGATAGGGCTGGTAGCTGTCGAACACGGCGCTCATCACGCCCTCGCCACGGGTGTCGGTGAGAAACTCGCTGCGGTAGCCGAACAGGCCGCGAGACGGAACCTCGAACTCCAGGCGCATGCGACTCTCGCCGTGCATGGAGATCAGCGTGCCGCGACGGCGACCGATTTTGTCGATGACGCTGCCGGAGTACTCGGTGGGCACGTCGGCCACCATGCGCTCGATGGGCTCGCAGAGCACGCCGTCGATGGTCTTGTACAGCACCTCGGGCTTGGTGATGGCGAACTCGTAGCCCTGGCGGCGCATGTTCTCGATGAGGATGGACAGGTGCAGCTCGCCGCGGCCGTAGACGCGGAAGGCGTCGGTGGAGTCCGTCTCCTCCACGCGCAGGGACACGTCGGTCAGGGCCTCCTTCTCCAGGCGCGCGCGCAGGTGGCGGCTGGTCACGTAGGTGCCCTCGGTGCCCGCGAAGGGAGAGTCGTTGACGCAGAAGGTCATGGAGATGGTGGGCTCGTCGATCTTCACGAAGGGCAGCGGATCCGCCATGGCCGGATTGCAGATGGTGTCGCCGATCAGCAGCTCCGGGAAGCCGGAGATCGCCACGATGTCGCCCACGCCCACCTCCTCGGCGGGCACGCGCTTCAGGCCGTCGTAGGCGAACAGGCCCGCAAGCCGCGTGGGTGCGGAGACGAAGCTGGAGCCGTACACGCAGCGGATGGCCATCATGTTGGTCTTGATGGTGCCGCGCTCGATGCGGCCGATGCCGATGCGGCCCACGTAGTCGTTGTAGTCGATGGTGGAGATCAACAGCTGCAGCGGCTCGTCCGGGTCGCCCTCGGGCGCGGGGATGTGCTCCAGGATGCAGTCGAACAGCGGCCTCAGGTCGGTGCCCGGCTTACGCCAGTCCGTGGTGGCGGTGCCGGAGCGACCGGAGGCGTAGATCACCGGGCTGTCCAGCTGCTCGTCATTCGCGTCCAGGTCGATCAGCAGCTCCAGCGTCTCGTCCAGCACCTCGTCGCAGCGCGCGTCCGGGCGGTCCGTCTTGTTGATGACGATGATGACCTTCAGGTTCAGCTCCAGCGCCTTCTTCAGCACGAAGCGGGTCTGGGGCATCGGGCCTTCAAAGGAGTCCACCAGCAGCAGCACGCCGCTGACCATCTTCAGCACGCGCTCCACCTCGCCGGAGAAGTCCGCGTGGCCGGGGGTGT
>JBJEJN010000211.1:0-5233 GCA_051878085.1 Aristaeellaceae bacterium
TGTCGAAGCGCAGCGGCGGGGGCACGAGGATGCCCTTCTCATTGCGGGTGCACTGCGCGGCGGTGAACTTGTACGCGCCGTGGGAGGTGCCGATTGCGATGGCCAGGGAGTCGACGCCGGTGCGGGTCACGAACTCCTCGACCTCCTCGGGACGGGTGTAGGAAGAATCCTCGGCGGAAACATTGACCTCGTCCTCGACGCCGGCCAGGGTGCCCAGCTCGCCTTCGACCACGACGCCGTGGTCATGGGCGTACTCGACGACCTGCTTGGTCAGGGCGATGTTGTCCTCGAAGGACTTGGAGGAGCCGTCGATCATGACGGAGGTGAAGCCGCCGTCGATGCAGCTCTTGCACAGCTCGAAGGTGTCGCCGTGGTCCAGATGCACGCAGATGGGGAGATCGAAGCCGGCGGTCTGCTCAGCGTCCTCGATGGCAGCCTCAATCAGCTTCATCAGGTAGGCGTGCTTGGCATAGGCGCGCGCGCCCTTGGAGACCTGAAGGATCAGCGGAGCATGCTTTTCGATGGCAGCCTCGGTGATGCCCTGGATGATTTCCATGTTGTTTACGTTGAAAGCGCCGATGGCGTAGCCGCCGTCGTAGGCCTTCTTGAACATCTCTTTGGAAGTTACGATTGCCATAAATTAACACCCCTTATATTGGTCTGAGCTTATTATACCACATCCCCCGCTGAAATCAAGCAAATGCGCGATGCAACCGAGGATTTTAACGAAATATGCGCCATAAATCTGCAAAGCGGCAATTTATCTGTCGGGCCTTGTCATCGCTGCGGCTTTCACGTATAATATATAGAAGAAAACGATGGGAGGAAGAGATGCGATGCTGCGGGAGATCATCGAGGGCTACGCGCCCGACTGCGAACAGGAGGTTCAGGACAGGCGCATGATGCTCACCTACCTCGACCTCTTTCCCGGCGACATCCTCACCCGGGCAAACGAAATCGCCCACTTCAGCGCCTCGGCCTGGGTGGTCAATCCCCAGCGCGACCGGGTGCTGATGCTCTACCACAACATCTACAAGTCCTGGGCCTGGCCGGGCGGACACGCCGACGGCGAGGAAAACCTGCTGGGCGTGGCGCTGCGGGAGGTCAAGGAGGAAACCGGCATCGAGCGCCTGCGTCCGGTGACGGAGCAGCTCTACTCGCTGGAGATCCTCACCGTGAACGCCCACGTCAAGCGCGGGAAATATGTGGTTCCCCACCTGCACCTCAACCTGACCTACCTGCTGGAGGCCGACGATTCCCAGAACATACGCAGCAAGCCCGACGAGAACAGCGCTGTGCGCTGGTTCGGGCTGAATGAAGCCGTGGAAGCCTCCACGGAGCCGGAGATGCGCGTGGTCTACCGCAAGCTCAACGAGAAGCTCGCCGCGCTGAAGGGAGACGACCGCAGATGAGCGAAAAGCTACCTAATAATATAGAAGGAATCCGCTTCGGCATCTGCGCCCGACCGGATCAGATTGCCACTGCCGCGCAGGCGGGCTACGACTACGTGGAGCTGGATCTCAACGACGTGCTGCGCCTGGACGAGACCGGCTACCGCGCCATGGCCGCTGAGATGCAGACCTGCGGCGTGTACGCCGAGGTGGTCTGCGGGTTGCTGCCCGGAAACGTGCCGATCCTGGGCGAGAACGTGTCCGCCAAGCGCATTCACGCCGCACTGGATCGCTCCTTCGAGCTGGCCCGGGCGCTGGGTGCGGAGCTTGCGCTGTTCGACTGTCCTGCCGAGCGCATGCTGCCCCCAGGCTTCGACCCGGCGATGGCCTGGCGGCAGCTGGGCAACTTCGTGCGCATGCTCCAGAGCTACGCCGCTGACGCAGGCCTTCGCGTGGCGCTGCTGCCACTGCGGCGGAGCGTGGCCGACCTGATGAACTACGTGTCGGAAGCCACGCTGATCTCCGCCATGCTGCGGCTGGATCGGGTGGGCGTGGCGGCCTCCGGCTTCAACATGGCGCTGGAGGCGGAGTCCCTGCCCCAGCTGAAGCGCACCGGCAGTCTGCTCTGGCACATGCGCGTCAGCAACGTGCTGGGCAACCTCCCGCCGAGGATGGGCGACGGCGAGGACTACGCCGCAACCTTCGCGGCGCTGCGGGAGATGGGCTACCGGGGCCGCGTCACCATGGAGGGCGAGTGCCGGGACTTTGCGGAGGATGCTGCCGGGGCGCTGAACTGCCTGAAGGCCGCGGTGGAGGATTGCAAATAAATCTTTCTACATATTATACAAAAGGAGCTTCCTCAAAACGATTTGTCATTTTGAGGCAGCTCCTGCAATTGTTTGCGGCGGGGTGAGGGCACCCCGCCCTACACTTATGTATGGGTTGCGGTCAGCCCGTAACCTTCTCGAAATCCGACGCGGGATGCTTGCACAGCGGACAGGTGAAGTCCGCAGGCAACTCCTCGCCCTCGTAGACGTAGCCGCAGACCGTGCAGCGCCAAACCGTCTTGCTGGTCGCCGGCTTCTCCGGCTTCGGCTTGATGGAGGACTGGTAGTAGGCGTAGGTCGCCGACGGCACGTCGGAGAGAACCTCCATGTCGTCCACCGCCGCGATGAACAGCGTGTGGCTGCCCAGGTCGATGGTCTGCTCCACCGTGGCGCTGATGAAGGCGTTGGTGCCCTCGGTCACGTAGAGCACGCCGTTTGCGCTGCGGGCGCAGCCCTCGTAATCCGCGAACTTGTCCACCGTACGGCCCGACTGGAAGCCGAAGCGCTGGAAGGTGGCGAAGGACGCGCTCTCGCTGAGGATGGAGACGTTGAACTTGCCGCTCTTGATAAGCATGTCGTGGGTGTAGTTGGCCTTGTTCACCGCGATGCTGATGCGGTTCGGCTCGGAGGTCACCTGGCCCGCCGTGTTGATGATGCAGCCGTAGTCCCTGCCGTCCTGGCGGGTGCTGAGCACGAACAGGCCGTAGCTCAGCTTGTACATTGCCTTCTTATTCATATGTGCCTCCTCAGGTCATCGCAGCGCCGTCCACGCGGATGGTCACGCCGGTCACATAGCTCGCCAGATCGCTGGCCAGATACAGGTAGGCGTTGGCGATGTCCTCGGCCTCGCCCACGCGGCCCAGCGGAATGCCGGCGGAGATGCGGTCCACCATCTCCTTGGGCAGCGCGGAGAGCATGTCGGTGCGGGTCACGCCCGGGGCGACCGCGTTGACGCGGATCTGATCCTTCGCCAGCTCGCGCGCCAGGGAGCGGGTCAGGCCGTTAACGGCGAACTTGCTGGCCGGATAGCCGCAGCCGGAGGGCTGGCCGTACTCGCCGACCATGGAGCTGGTGCTGATGATCGCGCCGCCGCCCTGCTCCTTCATGATGCGCGCCGCCGCCTGGGAGCAGACGAACACGGCCTTGACGTTCACGTCCATGATCTTGGTGAACTCTTCAACGGTGTAGTCGTACAGGCTGGTACGCGAGGACACGCCCGCGTTGTTTGCCAGAATGTCCAGACTGCCGAAGCGCGCCTTCACGGATGCGAAGGCCTCAGCCACCTCCTGCGGATCGCACAGATTCGGCCAGATGCCCATCACGCGTCCCTCATACGCCGTGAGCTTCGCAAGCGCCTTGTCCACGGAATCCTGCCGGGAGCCGCAGATGGCCACGTTTGCGCCGTTGTCCAGAAACTTCTTTGCAATGGCAAAGCCGATGCCACGGGTGCCGCCGGTGACGACGGCCGTCTTTCCCTTCAACATGATACGTTCCTCCTTCATTGTTCGTCGTTCTCTTCCTGAACCTGTTCGTCCTCTTTTTCTTCCTCCGCGCGCTTCTCCCTGCAGTCCGGGCAGTAGCCCACAAACAGCAGGTTGCAGGCGCAGATCTCAAACTCGCTGTCCGCCGCCTGCTCCAGCTCGACCAGATTGGGCATGTATTTGAGCTTCGCGTCGAACAGCTTCCCGCAGCTGGCGCAGCGGATGTGATAGTGCTCCCGCGTGCGCGCCTCGAAGCAGTCGGCACTCCCGGGAACGTCAATTCGCATGATCCTCCCCTCGGCCTCCAGCATCCGCAGGTTCCGGTAGACCGTCGCCCGGGAAATGCTCGGATGCGCCGCATGGATTTCTTCGTAGACCATGTCGGCCGTGACGTGCCCCGGCATGGACAGGATCGCCTGATAGACGATCTCCCTTTGGAGGGTATGGCGGATTTTTCGCATTCGCATCACCTGACAATATTGTATTCTAGTTGATATAAAATATCAATAATAATCAAAAATTTAACATTTCATAACATAGTATCGCCGGACATGCGCAACAAAAACGGCGGCCTCCGGCAAATGTCGGTGACCGCCTTATTTTCTCGGAAGCCGCGTGCTTTTCACCCGGGCCATGCTGTTGCGCCCTGGCCGCCGCCTCCTGCTTCAGGTTTGAATCCAAATCGCGCCTCGATCGTTGAAAACCACTCTGTCAAAAATTTAATTTGCTTTGCGGCGGACAATCGCCCGCCAGATCTATGTCAACGCTTTTCAGCTATACTGTTTGGCTCAGGCCGCGTTCATCATGTAGTTCATCATGATGGGATAGTCGCGAACGTCGGTGAGCGAGAGGTTCAGGCCCTTGCCGTTGAGCTTCATCATGCGAAGCATCTGCAGCGCGGTGTGGTCCTCCTTCAGGTTGCATACCGTGCCGTCCGGCAGGTGCAGCAGCACGTCGCCCTGGCAGCTATTTACTTTCTCGAGAAACTTCTCCATATCGGAAATCAGCATGATCTTAAGCATGTTAACCTTCCTTTCTGAGTGACTTCTCATTTCAACGATCCTGGCATTCGCAGCGGACATGCGCGATGGCATCCGCCGCCGTCAAGGCGATGCACCCTGCGGAACAGCCCCGCAAATGCGCTCTCGCTTTTGACGCGGTCATTATAGCCCGCCGTCCTGCATCCGTCAAGCGATTTGCGCGTCAATTTACATTTTTTACCGCCATTTTGCATGACGGGCGCTTCCGTCCTTCAAATTTTGAACTTGATGTGACAGCGCCGTAAAGCTGCGCCCTCGTTCTTAACATCCGCAAACCCGGACTTCATTTTTCGCCGCCGAGGACGCTTGCAGGGCGACATTGTGCGTACATTGCGGACACTTCGTGGGGATTAAAGGATTTTTTACGCAAAAAGCGTTGTCAAACGGAGGATTCTATGGTATAGTTACTAGGTCTGCGGGTGATGATGATTGGGTCCCGTGCGGCGTCATGCTGTGAATCTTGTCAGGGCCGGAAGGCAGCAGCAATAAGCAGA
>JBJEJN010000212.1:0-5215 GCA_051878085.1 Aristaeellaceae bacterium
AGGAGCCGCCGCCCAGCTCGCCCGGAACCACCGGGAACTTGTCGGAATAGAAGATGTCCAACAGGATGGGATCCGCCACGCCGTCCACCACAGTGGTCAGGCGGTCGCTCACGTCCGCGTCCGCAGCGATCGTGGGATCCGCCGCCTTGACGGCCAGCGTCTCGATCCCGCGCACGTACTCCTGGAGCCGCTGCACGGCGGTCTGGGTGGCGGTGCCGTAGCTGCCGTCCGCAGAGGCCGTGGTGAAGCCCAGATACAGCAGGCGCTTCTGCAGTTCGGTCACGTCGTCGCCGGTGGAGCCCAGCGAGAGCATGGCATGCGCCGGGGCCTTCGCATCGGCGGAAAAGAGCAGGGCGAGGGTCTGTTCGTCGGCCACGCCGGTCTGGCTCAGGCCGTTGGCGTACTGGAACACCCGCACCGCGCGGGCGGTGCTGCTGCCGTAGCTGCCGTCCGGCTCGGAGACGCTGCAGCCCAGGTTCAACAGGCGCGTCTGCAAGCGGGTCACGTCCGTGCCGCTGGAGCCGGTCTTGAGCTCGCCGCGCACCGCGACAAAGCTGTCGGAATACAGGTAGGCCTGCAGCAGTGCGTCCGCCACGCCGTCCACCTGGGTCACGGGCTGGAGCGCCGGTTCATCCGTGACGGCCTCCATGGCTTCCTCCGTGGCTTCCGGCGCAGGTTCCTCCGTGGGTTCCGCCGTGGGCACAGGGGTGTTCTTGGGCACGAGAGTCAGCTGGTGCTTGGATTCCGGGGTGGCTGCCACCGTCGCGGTGGCCACGGGGGTCGCGGTGGGCGCGGGCGTGGGGGTCTCCACAGGCCGCGCGTCGATCAGCTCCTGCTCCAGCTCCCGCACGTAGCTCTCCAGCGCCTCCACGGCCAGCTTCGTGCGCTCGCCGAAGTAGCCGTCGGCCCTGTCGTTGAGGAAGCCCATCGCAATCAGGCTCTGCTGGAGGCGCTTGGTGGCCTCGCCGTTCTTGCCCAGCTCAAGCTCGGGATAGAAGGGCGTGGACACGCGGATGTCCGAAACCTGGATCGACTCACTCGCCCACTCCGGCAGCGCGCCGCTCGAATCCGGCTGCGCGGACTTGCGCGCCGAGCGAATCGCCTTGTCGATGGCCTTGGCCAGGGACTCGGAGTCGCTGCCGGCGGTGCGCGCGGACTCAGTCACGATGCCGCCCAGCCACTGCTGGATGGCGCTCCAGTCCGGCTCCGAATCGCCGACGACCTCGAACACAAACTCGCAGCCGTAGGTGACGTCATTGACCGTCACCTCGCAGGCCACGTCCTTCTGCGCAACAGTCGCGCCTTCATCATAGGTATTTTCATACTGGATGTGCGTCGTGCGCGGCACGTCCGCAGGATCCATCAGCTTCAGCAAGTCCGCCTGCCATACCTCTTCGGTGGCCGGCTCCGCCTCGGATATGAAAAGGACGGAAGTCAGCAGCACCACAGCGAGGATCGCGGCAAGCAGGATGCGAATTCTCTTCATTCAAATACCTCCGACACGATTTTGCATTGAATGCACCATTATAGACGCAATTATACCGGAACAAGTTGCAGTTTTATGGAGTAACAATATGTTGTTTGTTTGGCAAATTCTGGAAAATTGCCACACGACCGCCGCAGTGCTATAATGGAAACAGAATTTGACTTGAAAGGGAGGAAGTGCGCCATGATGACCCGCGCCGACGTGCTTACGGCCTGCCTGCGCTTCAGCGACGCCTACGAGGACTACCCCTTCGACGATCCCAACTGGACGGCGCTGCGCCACAAGACCAATCAGAAAATCTTCGCGCTGGTGTTCGAGCGCGAGGGAAGAATCTGGATCAATCTGAAGGCCGAGCCCATGCGGGCGGAGTTCTGGCGCGCCGCCTACCCCGCCGTGCTGCCCGGCTACCACATGAACAAGCGCCACTGGATCAGCGTCATCCTGGACGGGAGCATGTCCGACGAGGACATCCTGCCGCTGATCGAGGACAGCTACGAGCTGACCTTTGACCGAAGATCGCGCAAGTCGGTTGCAAAAAACTGATGCCGGAAAAATTTTCCATTTGAAATGCGCAAAAAATGACGGGCTCCGAAGTGCTCCGGAACCCGCCTGGGGCTGGTGGAGGGCAACTGTGCCCTCCGGAATTGCAGAAGGAAAATGCTCTTATTCCTGCCACGCGAAGTCGGTGGTCAGGATGCGCACGCGATCCTGTTCGACGTGCATCATGCCGCCGCGAATGTGCGCGCGGCGCACCTCGCCGTCCACGGTGATGCGCGCGTCGCCGTCGCCCAGTACCGCAGCGTAGTCGATGTGCCGGGGCAGGATAGCGACCTCACCCTCGGTGGTGCGCACCATCACCCGATCAGCCTCGCCCTCAAAGACCTTCTCCGTGGGCATGACGATGGTCAAATGCAGCTTCGCCATGGCTTACACACCCTTTTTGGCCTTTTCCACGGCCTCGTCGATGGTGCCGACGAAGAGGAAGGCGCTCTCGGGCAGGTCGTCGTGCTTGCCCTCGCAGATCTCCTTGAAGCCGCGAATGGTCTCCTTCAGCGGGACATAGCGGCCCTCCATGCCGGTGAACTGCTCCGCAACCGAGAAGGGCTGGCTCAGGAAGCGCTGCACCTTGCGGGCGCGGGCCACGATCTTCTTGTCCTCGTCGGACAGCTCGTCCATGCCCATGATGGCGATGATGTCCTGCAGCTCGCGGTAGCGCTGGAGGATGGACTGCACCTGGCGCGCCACGTTGTAGTGCTCCTGGCCCACGATCTCGGGGGTCAGGATGCGGCTGGTGGAATCCAGCGGATCCACCGCCGGGTAGATGCCCTGGGACGAAATGTTTCGGGACAAAACCGTGGTGGCGTCCAGATGGGCGAAAGTGGTTGCCGGGGCCGGGTCGGTCAGGTCGTCCGCAGGGACGTAGACCGCCTGCACCGAGGTGATGGAGCCGGACTTGGTGGAGGTGATGCGCTCCTGCAGCGCGCCCATCTCGGTGGCCAGAGTGGGCTGGTAGCCGACGGCGGAGGGCATGCGGCCCAGCAGCGCGGAAACCTCACTGCCCGCCTGGGTGAAGCGGAAGATGTTGTCGATGAACAGCAGCACGTCCTGCTTGCCCTCGTCGCGGAAGTACTCCGCCATGGTCAGGCCCGACAGCGCCACGCGCATGCGGGCTCCCGGCGGTTCGTTCATCTGGCCGTAGACCAGCGCGGTCTTGGAGAGCACGCCGCTCTCCTTCATTTCATTGTAGAAGTCGTTGCCCTCGCGGGAGCGCTCGCCGACACCGGCGAACACGGAAAGTCCGCTGTGCTCCTTGGCGATGTTGTTGATCAGCTCCATGATCAGAACCGTCTTGCCGACGCCCGCGCCGCCGAACAGGCCGATCTTGCCGCCCTTGGCGTAGGGCGCGATCAGGTCGACGACCTTGATGCCCGTCTCCAGAATCTCCGTGGTGCCCTCCTGCTCGTCGTAGGCGGGCGCGGGGCGATGGATGGGCCACTCGGGCGCGCCCTCCGGGGCCGGGAAGCCGTCGATGGGGTCGCCCAGCAGGTTGAACATGCGGCCCAGGCACTTCTCGCCCACCGGCACCGAGATCGGCGCGCCGGTGTCCACGGCCTCCAGGCCGCGACGCAGGCCGTCGGTGGAGTTCATGGCGATGCAGCGCACCACATTGTCGCCCACGTGCTGCGCGACCTCGGCGGTGATCACTCTGCCCTCGTATTCGATTTCAATCGCATTGAGCAGGTTCGGCAGGTCGCCGCTGTCGAAGCGGATGTCCAGAACCGGACCGATGACCTGCGCCACTCTGCCTGTATTCTTGTTTGCCATGTCAAATCTCCTCGTTTTCGCTCTCCGCGCCTGCGACGATCTCCGTCAACTCCTGGGTGATCGAAGCCTGGCGCGCGCGGTTGTAGCGCAGATTCAAATCCTCTATCATCTCGCCGGCGTTCTTGGTGGCGGCGTCCATGGCGACGCGGCGCGCCGCCTGTTCGCTGGCCACGGAATCGCAGGTGGCCGCAAAGATCATGCCCGCCAGATAGTCCGGCATGGCCAGTTTGAGCAGCGCCTCCGGGCCGGGCTCAAAGATCATCTGCCGCGCGCCGGATTCCGGTTCCTCCACGGAGACCGGGATCAGCCGCACGCTGCGGGCCGTCTGGGTCAGCACCGACACAAAGCCGGTGTACACCAGCTGCACCTCGTCGATCTCGCCCTGCTCGAAGCGGCTCAGGATCTCCTGCGCCATCCTCCGGCAGTCGTCCATGGTCACGCCCTCGGCCTTTTCGGGGCCGCTGAGCATCTCCGCACCCTGGATGCTGAAGTACTCCCGGGCCTTGCGGCCGATGGGAAGCGCGCAGTAGGGCGCGTCCGAAAGCTCCGTGCGGATCAGCTTGAACACGTTTGCGTTGTAGCTGCCCGCCAGGCCGCGATCGCCTGCGATGACCACGATACAGCGCTTCTTCAGTTCACGCCCGGTGAGCAGCTCGCTCCTGCAGCCGGTGTTGTGGGAGGCGATGTCCGCGATGGTGTCGCGGGCGATTTCCAGATAGGGCCGGCTGGCCTCCATACGCGCTCTTGCGGAGCGCAGCTTGGAGGAGGCCACCAGCTGCATCGCCTTCGTGATCTGCATCGTGCTGCTGACGCTCTTGATGCGAAGGCGGATGTCCTTCATCGATGCACCGGCCATAGCTTACGCCTCCACCGGCGCCTTTGCGCGAATAAAGTCCGCGGTGTAGTTCTCCAGCGCAGCCTTTAGCTTCGCCTCGGTGTCCTTGCTCAGATCGCCGGTCGAGACGATGGTCTCCAGCACGTCGCGGTGCTGGGCGTCCATGCGCGCATACAAGCCGGACTCGTACTCCGGAATGTCCTCCACGGCGATGTCCTTGAGATAGCCGTTGGTGACGGCGTAGAGGATGCACACCTGCTTCTCCACCGGAACGGGGGCATTGTGGTTCTGCTTGAGTACGCCCACGATGCGTTCGCCCTGATCCAGTCGGGCCTTGGTGTCGGGATCGAGGTCGGAGCCGAACTGGGCGAAGGATTGCAGCTCACGGTACTGGCTGTACAGCAGCTTCAGGGTACCCGCAACCTTCTTCATGGCCTTGATCTGGGCGTTGCCGCCGACGCGGGACACGGAGATGCCCGGGTTCACTGCCGGCATGATGCCCGCGTGGAACAGCTCGGTCTCCAGGAAGATCTGGCCGTCGGTGATGGAGATGACGTTGGTGGGAATGT